>NZ_FSRL01000001.1:1239000-1548750 GCF_900142295.1 Vannielia litorea | reverse complement strand
CGCGGCGGTGGTTGAACGCCACGACGAGATTGAGCACCACCGCTCCCAGCAGCGACCATCCGACCGCCGAGAGCGGCAGCACGAAGGCGGCGACGGTGAAGAGCACGAGGTCATGGATGAGCTGCGTCCAGCCCGCGCGAAAGCCGTATTTGTCCTGCAGGATGAGCGCGATGATCGACACGCCGCCAAGCGAGGCCGAATGGCGGAAGAGGCCCAGCAACCCGACTCCGGCGGCCACGCCGAAGAGCAGCGCCGCGCCCGCCGGGTGGACCGAGGCGATCACCAGCACAGGCTTCAGCGCCTCCGCCATCACCGACAGCAGCGTCACGGCCCCCAGCGATTTGAGGCAGAAGACCGGCCCGCGCGCCACCCAGGCAAGGGCGTAGAAGGGAATGTTGATGACAAAGAACACCAGCCCGAAGGACCAGCCCGAGAGATAGGCAATGATCAGCGCCGTGCCCGCCGTCCCCGACGAGATCAGCCCCGCCGCGCGCAGCAGGTGCACGCCGAGCGCGGCCTGCGCCGAGGCGATGACGAGGCCCTGGATGTCCTCGAGCGGGGTGTAATGCGGTTTCTCGTCTGCAAGCGCCATGCCGCCCCTCTGGCCCGGCGGCAGGCTGCCGTCAAACCCCGTCGTGGGGGGCAGGGCGTAACGTGGCGTCGCCTGCCTGCGCGGCGGGCCTCAGTGGCCGGTGGTTGCCGAGAAAAGATGCAGCACGAGGACGCCCGAAAGGATCAGCCCCAGGCCGATCACCGCAGGCAGGTCGAGCCGCTGGTTGTAGAGCAGAAAGCCCATCACCGCGATCAGCACGATCCCCAGCCCCGACCAGATGGCATAGACCACCCCCACCGGCATGACCTTCACCGTCAGCGACAGAAAGTAGAACGACACCGCATAGGCCGCCACCACCACCAGCGCGGGCGCGAGCCGGGTAAACCCCCTGGTGGCCGGAAGCGCCACCGTGCCGATGGTCTCCGCGAGGATGGCGAGCACGAGAAAGAGATAGGTCTTGGGCATGGGCGCACCGGGGCAGGGAGGGGGAGAACGCTCTCCGCCTAGCCTGAATTTCGAACCGGCGCCAGTGCCGGAGAGCGGGTCAGATGAGCACGTTGGGGTCGGTCATCATCTGCGTGGCCTGCTGCGGGGTCAGCCGTTGCCCCAGCGGCCCGGCACCCGCCATGATGTTGAATGGCGCGCGCGCCGGATCGACATGCTCGAGGCCGAGGACATGGCCGATCTCGTGGGCCAGAACCACCGTCTCGGTATCGGGCTGGTTCACGCCATCGGTGTCGGGGATCATCGCCAGCCCGTCGTAGCGCAGAAAGGCGCATCCCACGACGCCATTGCCGATCCGGGGCACGATGTAGCAGGCAACATCACGCGGGGAGAGCCCGGCCCGGTGGCTGTTGAGCCGATCGAGCTCCTCGCTGCGTGACCGGAACACGCAGCCGCCGGTGTCGAGGTCCAGCAGGTCGGGCTGAAGGTCGATCACCTGAGGCGGTGCGGCCTGCCGCACGTTCACCCCGTATCGGCCGAGCAGCCCGTTCGCCCCCGCGGTGAGCCGTCTTGCGCGGCGCTCCAGCGTGTCGCCCGCCAGCCAGGTGGCGAGCACCGGCCGCGCGATCTTGAACCCGATCCGCACGTCTCCCATCCGTGTCGCACCGTTCCAGGCGGCATGGGCCCGGCCGAGATGGTCGAGCCAGACGAGGTGCAGGTGGCGTCGGGTCCGGGCGGCGGCGATCCGGCCGGGCAGGGCGGGAACGAACCGCTCCAGCCTGCGCGCACCCGTCCAGATTCCCCGGCCCGCGCGGGGCCCGCGCCGAAACACGGCGCAGGTCAGCAGGTTCGGCGGCGGCAGGTGGGTCGTCGGGCCGGGACGCGGGCGCATGGAGATCAGGCCAAGCCCGTCGGACTGGTCAAAATGGCATGCGGCCAAAGCGGTGGTGCCGCGGCCCATGCCATGCGCCATGTCCATCTGCTGAAACCCGCCCGCGGTGCGGTGTTTCTCGATCATCCGCACCCGCCCGCTCGCATCGGTGGTGAAGATCTGCACGTTGCCCTGGTTGCAGCTCACCACCGGCGGCACGTGGCTCTGGAGGCGGTGCAGCCACTGGCCCGCGCTCCAGGCGCCGTTCTCGAAGGTGGTGTAGAACAGCCGCTTGTTGAGAAAGCCCAGATGCACCATGTGCAGCACGGCGCCGTCACTGGCCAAGGAGGGCGGCGCATGGCTCTTGTGGCCGGGGATCTCGCCCAGCTTCTCGAAGCTGCCGCGCCGCAGCCTCCAGTGCTCCATCCCGGCGCTGCCCGCCAGCACGCAGTGCACCCACCCGTCATGCACGGCCAGCCCCGCCTGGGCGTGCGGGTCATCGCCCGCAAACCGCCCGTCATCGAACCAGGCCGTCATGCCGCCCGCACCATTGGCGAACCGGCGGAGCTGGGTAAAGGCGCTGTCTCCCTGTTGCCGCCCGACGAGGTAGACCTCGTCGCGGTGCCCGGCCATGGCGATATGGCCGGCAAACCGGGGCGGGGTAGAGACCGGATTGACGATATCAGCCTCGGACCATGTCATCGCGCGCTCCCCTGGCAGCCACAGCGGGCCAGCGGCGGGCAGGGGGCTCGCGGCCCGTGCCGGCTGGTCCTGCCTCAGCCTATCGGAGCCGGGCGATGCCTGGGGCGAAAAAAGCGTGAAAAGCCCTGCCCATGGGCCGTGCGCCTCAGCCCGCCAGCGCCTTGTTCAGGTTCTCGTCGATCTTTTCGAGAAAGCCGATGGTGGTGAGCCAGCCCTGGTCGGGGCCGACCAGCAGGGCCAGGTCCTTGGTCATGTGGCCGCTCTCCACCGTCTCCACGATCACCTTCTCCAGCGTTTCCGCAAAGCCCATCAGCGCGGCGTTGTCGTCGAGCTTGGCGCGATGGCGCAGCCCGCCGGTCCAGGCGAAGATCGAGGCGATGGAGTTGGTCGAGGTGCTCTTGCCCTCCTGGTGCTGCCGGTAGTGCCGGGTCACCGTGCCATGGGCGGCCTCGGCCTCCACGATCTTGCCGTCGGGCGTGAGCAGTTGCGAGGTCATCATGCCCAGGCTGCCGAAGCCCTGCGCCACGGTATCGGACTGCACGTCGCCATCGTAGTTCTTGCAGGCCCAGACGAACTTGCCGTTCCACTTGAGTGCGCAGGCCACCATGTCGTCGATCAGCCGGTGCTCGTACCAGATGTTCGCTGCCTTGAACCTCTCCTCGAACTCCTCCTCGTAGACCTTCTGGAAGATGTCCTTGAACCGCCCGTCATAGGCCTTGAGGATGGTGTTCTTGGTGCTCAGGTAGACCGGCCAGCCGATGTTGAGCCCGTAGTTGAAGCTCGCGCGGGCAAAGTCGGTGATCGAGTCGTCGAGGTTGTACATGCCCATGTAGACGCCCGCCGAGGGCGCGTCGTAGACGACCTTCTCGATCACCTCGCCATCCTCGCCCACGAACTTCATGGTGAGCTGGCCCTTGCCGGGAAAATGAAAGTCGGTCGCCTTGTACTGGTCGCCGAAGGCATGGCGGCCCACCACGATGGGCGAGGTCCAGCCGGGCACGAGGCGGGGCACGTTCCGGCAGATGATCGGCTGGCGAAAGACCACGCCGCCGAGGATGTTGCGGATCGTGCCGTTGGGGCTCTTCCACATCTGCTTCAGGCCAAATTCCTCGACCCGCGCCTCGTCGGGCGTGATGGTGGCGCATTTCACGCCGACGCCCACTTCCTTGATCTTCTCGGCGGCTTGAATCGTGATCTGGTCGTTGGTGCGGTCGCGCTCCTCGATGCCGAGGTCGTAGTAGAGCAGGTCGATGTCGAGATAGGGCTCGATCAGCTTTTTCTTGATGAAGTCCCAGATGATCCGGGTCATCTCGTCGCCGTCGATCTCGACCATCGGGTTTTCGACTTTGATCTTCGACATCTTGGCTCCTTGCATCTCTGCCGCAGCTATAGGGCGCCCAGGTTGAGCGCCAGTAAACCGGCGGCGGCCTTTGGGGCCGCCGCGCGTGATATCAACCGATGATCGCGTTGAGCGTGGCGCTCGGGCGCATCACCGCGGCCAGCTTGGCCGGATCGTTCATGTAATAGCCACCGGTATCGGCCGGTTTGCCCTGTGCGGCGGCCAGCTCGCCGGTAATTTGGGCCTCGCCCTCGGCCAATGCCTCGGCGATGGGCGCAAACTCGGCGGCCAGCTCCGCGTCCTCGCCCTGGGCGGCCAGCGCCTCGGCCCAAAAGCGGGCAAACCAGTAGTGGCTGTCGCGGTTGTCGGGCTCGCCCACCTTGCGCGAGGGCGAGCGGTCATGGTCGAGGATGCCCTGGGTCGCGGCATCCACCGCGTCGCCCAGCACCTTCGCCTTGGCGTTGCCCTTCACCTCCGCGAGGAAGCGGAAGCTCTCGCCCAGCGCGCAGAACTCGCCCAGCGAGTCCCAGCGCAGGTGGTTCTCCTCGTGGAGCTGCTGCACGTGCTTGGGCGCCGAGCCGCCCGCGCCGGTCTCGAAGAGCCCGCCGCCCTGCATCAGCTTGACGATCGAGAGCATCTTGGCCGAGGTGGCCAGCTCGAGGATCGGGAAGAGGTCGGTCAGGTAGTCGCGCAGCACGTTGCCGGTGATGGCAATGGTGTTCTCGCCCCGGGTGATGGTCTCCAGCGAGGCACGGGTCGCCTCACGCGGGGCCATGATCTCGAATTTGTCAGCCACGCCAGCGGCTTCGAGCAGGGGCTTCACGTATGCGATCAGCTCGGCGTCATGGGCGCGGCTGGCATCGAGCCAGAAGATCGAGCGATAGCCCGTGGCCTTCTGCCGGGCGATGGCGAGGTTCACCCAATCCTCGATCGGCGCCTTGCGGGCCGAGGCGGAGCGCCAGATGTCGCCCTTCTGAACCTTGTGCTCGTGCAGCACGGTGCCGTCGTCCAGCACCATCTTCACCACGCCGTCCTCGGCGATCTCGAAGGTGGTCGGGTGCGAGCCGTACTCCTCGGCCTTCTGCGCCATCAGCCCGAGGTTCTGCACGGTGCCGGCGGTGGCCGGGTTCAGCTTGCCGTTCTGCTTGAAGAACTCGATGGCCTCGTCATAGACCGGTGCATAGCTGTTGTCGGGGATCACGCAGACGGTGTCGTGCTCCTTGCCGTCCGGGCCCCAGCCCTTGCCGCCGGCGCGGATCAGCGCGGGCATGGAGGCGTCGATGATGACGTCGGAGGGCACATGCAGGTTGGTGATGCCCTTGTCGGAGTTCACCATGTACATCGGCGGGCGGGCGGCGGTGGTTTCTTCAATGGCTGCAACGATCTCGGGCTCGTCCTTCACCTTGTCGAGCAGGGCGCCCAGGCCGCCATTGGGGTTGACGCCCAGCGCATCGAGCCTGTCGCCGAACGTGTCGAACACCGGGGCGAGCCAGGCCTTCACTGCATGGCCAAAGATGATCGGGTCGGAGACCTTCATCATCGTGGCCTTCATGTGCAGCGAAAAGAGCACGCCCTCCGATTTGGTCTTCTCGATCTCGGCGGCGAGAAAGTCATCGAGCGCCGCGGCGGACATGAAGGTGGCATCCACCACGGTTCCGGCGGGGTAGCTCACGCCCTCCTTCAGCACGGTCTCGCCCGAGGCGCCCTCCAGCACGATCTTCGCGGTCGCGGCCTTGTCGAGCGTGGCCGACACCTCGTTGGAGAAAAAGTCGTCGCCCGCCATCGAGGCCACGCGGGTCTTGCTCTCTTTCGACCAGTCGCCCATCCGGTGCGGGTTGGCCTGGGCATAGTTCTTGACGGCCGTGGCGGCGCGGCGGTCGGAGTTGCCCTCGCGCAGCACCGGGTTCACCGCCGAGCCCTTGATCGCGTCATACTTGGCGCGCACGGCCTTCTCTTCGGCGGTCTCGGGGGCATAGGGGTAGTCGGGCAGGGCAAAGCCCTTGTCCTGCAATTCCTTCACCGCGGCCACGAGCTGCGGCTCGGAGGCCGAGATGTTGGGCAGCTTGATCACGTTGGCCTCGGGCGTCTTTACCAGCTCGCCCAGTTCGGCGAGATCGTCGGCAATGCGCTGGTCCGCCTTCAGGTGGTCGGGGAAGGCGGAGAGGATGCGGCCCGCGAGCGAAATGTCCTTGGTGCCCACGGTGATGCCGGCGGCCTTGGCAAAGCGCTGGATGATCGGCAGTAGCGAGGCGCTGGCCAGTTCCGGGGCCTCGTCGACCTTGGTGTAGATGATGTCGGGCGTGTTGGTGTCGGCCATCTCGGGAGCCCCCTCGCTCATTGCTTGAAACAAGTCCGCTCCACGCTGCGGCGCGGAATCGGACGGCTGGCGCACTCCTAGCCGAAATCCCCGCCGCATGGAAGGTATGCCGTTGTATACCGCTTGTCGCAGGCGTCAGTTTTCCGAGGCGCGCAGGGCCGTGGCCAGCGTCCGCCCCAGCGCCACCAGCGCGTCGATCTGATCGGGCCGCCTGATCGCGCCGTGCAACCTCAGCGCCAGACCTTCGCGGCTTCGGATCACCGCCGGCCGCGCGCTGCGGGGCAGGGCGCTCGCCTCGAGCGCAGGGTGCAGCGCGATGGGCCGCAGGGCATCTTCCGCGCCGGGGGTGGCCATCAGCAGCGCCGGGCTGCCGTCGAGCGGCACCGCCTTCAGGTCCGGCACCTCCTCGGCCATGCTGCCCAGGAGACGGCCCAGCATCGCCTGCCCCAGGCTGCCGCCCAGCATGCCGGCAAAGCGCTCCACATCCGCGGCCTTCCCGGCCGGTATGTCGAGCGTAAGCAGCGAAAGCCCGTGCGGCAGGGCCAGCGACGGATCGCGCCACTCCGTGTGCCGGGTCGAACTGCCCGATTGCCCGCCCGCCGACCGCTGCACCACGATCCGCAGCTCCCAGCCCTCGCGCGGGCTGGCGATGCGGGTCACGCTCCGCCGCCCCTCGCGCGCCGTCGCAAAGCTCCAACCCGCCGCCGCGCAATGGGCGCGCAGCAGCGCGTCGCGCTTTTTCGCCCACCACAGCAAGGCCCCCACCAGCACGATCTGGCCCAGGAACACCACCGCGACGAGGAGGATGATGGCGGTCTCCGACATGGGCACTCCCTCTCGCTCCTCCAGCCACCCTAGCCACGGCCCGATGCGCTGTCACCCGACCGGCGACAGGGCGCACATCCTATGGTAGAATGGCCGTATTTCCCGCCGGGCCCGCCCGGAGCATTTGACCCTGGAGCATTACCCATGAAGCGCATCGCGATTTTCTGCGACGGCACCTGGAACCGGCCCGACGCCACCCATCCAACCAACGTGTTCCACCTGCACCGGATCGCCCGCCGCACGGCGGCCGATGGCACCACCCAGATCCTCAAGTATATCCCCGGCGTCGGCACCGGCTTCGGCAAGTCCGGCTGGCGCAAGCACGCCGACCGGATCATCGGCGGCGCCTTCGGCGTGGGGGTCACCGCCAACATCCTCGCCGGCTACACCTTCCTGATCGAGCAATACGAGCCGGGCGACGAGATCTTCGTCTTCGGCTTTTCCCGCGGGGCCTTCACCGCGCGCTCGCTGGTGGGGCTGATCCGCGCCTCCGGCCTGCCGCGCCACACCGAGGCCTGGAAGGCGGGCGAGGCGCTCAAGCGCTACCGCTCCAACGCGCCCGAGACCAAGCCCTCCAGCGAGGAGAGCCACAGGTTCCGCCTCGGCTATTCGCCCGACGTGGTCACATCGCAGAAAGAGGCCGACTGGCGCGCCGCCCAGGGCCTCGTGGTGCCGCCCCTGCTCACCGTCACCTACCTCGGCATCTGGGATACCGTCGGTGCGCTCGGCATCCCAGGCCACTACAAGTGGCTCTCGTCGCTCTTCAACCGGAGCCAGGGCTTTCACGATACCCAGCTCAGCGGCATGGTCATGGCCGCGCGCCACGCCGTCTCCATCGACGAGCGCCGCAAGAGCTTTCCGCCCACGCTCTGGGGCAACCTGGGCGAGCTCAACCGCGAGGATCCCGAGCGCAAGCGCAACTACCAGCAACTCTGGTTCGCGGGCGATCACGGCTCGGTCGGCGGCGGTGGCGACATCACCGGCCTTTCCAACATCACCCTGCGCTGGGTGGTGGAGGGGGCCATGGCCCAGGGGCTGGAGTTCGACCCCACCGCGCTCGCCGTCTTCGCCGCCGAGGAAAATCCGCTCGAACCCTCGCTGTTCAACCAGTCCGCGCCGCCCAGCCTGTCGACCCGCCTGCTGCGCCGCCGCGTGCTCGACCGGGCCGGCCGGATGGAGGTGCCGGACCCCGCCACCGGCGGCACCACCACGGTCTCCATCGGCCCCGACTACGCCTGGGATATCTCGCCCTTCGCCCGCACCCGCTACGCCAGCCTCCCCGGCTATCGCCCGCCCGCGCTCACCCCCTTCCACGACGACCTGACGGCCCCCGACCCCTGAACCGCGCCGCCCGCCCGTGCCCCCTGCAACAAACCGCCACGGGCTTGTGAGCGCAGAGGGCCTTTCGGCTTCGCGCCCGGCAGCTTAAACGGAGGGCATGTTCGGAATAGACATCATGGACGCCGCGCTGCTGCCGGCCATTCTCCTCGCGGCGGTCGGCGGGCTGATCTCCTTCGTCAGCCCCTGCGTGCTGCCCATCGTGCCGCCCTATCTCGCCTACATGGGCGGCATCTCGATGGACGAGATGGACGGACCCGCCGCCTCCTCGGGGCGTCGCCGGGTGATGGTGGCCGCGGCCTTCTTCGTGCTCGGGCTTTCCACCGTCTTTCTGCTGCTCGGCGCCGCCGCTTCGGCCATGGGCGGGCTCTTCCTGCAGAACCGCGAGTGGTTCACCATGGCGGCCGGGGCCGTCATCATGGTCTTCGGCGCGCATTTCCTCGGCATCTTCACCCTGCCGTTCCTCAACCGCGAGGCCCGGATCGACGCGGGCGACCGCGGCGGCTCGGCGCTTGGCGCCTATGTGCTGGGCCTCGCCTTCGCCTTCGGCTGGACCCCCTGCCTCGGCCCGATCCTCGGCGCGATCCTGTCGATGGCGGCGATGGAGGGCGACGTGTCGCGCGGGGCCTTCCTGCTGGCGATCTACGCCCTGGGGCTGGGCCTGCCCTTCCTCGCGGTCGCCGCCTTCTTCCCGCGGCTCAAGGGGCTGATGGGCTGGATGAAGCGCCACATGGGCCAGATCGAGCGGATCACCGGCCTGCTGCTCTGGACGGTCGGCCTGCTGATGCTCACCGGCGGCTTCTCCGACTTCTCCTACTGGCTGCTCGAGATCTTCCCGGCGCTGGCGGCGGTGGGGTAAGACTCCCAACTTTCGCCAAAATCCCTTGCTATGGCGGCCGGAACGGCAAGGATGACGACATGGCAGAGACACAGGCACAGCAGGACGTGGCACGACGTCGGGTGGTCTACATCCCCGGCTACGACCCGTTCCACCCGCGCCGCTACCGCGAGCTCTACCGCAAGGAAAGCGCCGAGCAGGCGAAGGTCTCGGGTTACGAGGTCCGCCAGTCGGCACTGAAGGGGCAGGGGCCCTTCGCCTGGTCGGTGCAAAGCTCCGTCGAAGGCGCGGTCACCGATGCCACCGTCGAGGTGCTGCTATGGTCCGACATCGTGAAGGCCTCGATGAACCCCTCGATCCCCGCAACCTACGCCATGCTGCTGCGCACCGCCTGGACCTATATCGCCTCGGGCGCGCTGTTCCGGCTGATGCGGCTGCGCAAGGGCCCGGTGATCGCGGCGCTCTATCCCATCGTCTTCCTGCTCGGCCAGCTCCTGCTCGCGCTTGGCCTCGGCTATGCCGCCGCCCGCCTCGGCGCCTGGGGGCTGCGCAGCCTGCCCACGCCGATCCCGCTCGGCACCACCGGCCTGATGCTCGGCATCATCCTCTTCGTCGGGGTCGCCTGGGCCGTGCTCCGCTGGTTCCGCAAGCGAGACAACAAGTTCTTCGCCTACTACCTGATGCACGACTACAGCTATTCCGCCCGTCACAAGGGCGCCAACCCGCCGGAGCTCGAGGCGCGGATGGCCGAGTTCCGCACCCGGATCGAGGCGGCGCTGGCCGATGACGTGGACGAGGTGCTGGTGGTCGGTCATTCCTCGGGCGCCCACATCGGCATCTCGGTGCTGGCCGACATCATGCGCTCGGGCTGGACGCAGGGGCATGGGCCCCGGCTGGCGTTCCTGTCGCTGGGCCAGGTGGTGCCGATGGTGAGCTTCCTGCCGCAGGCGCACCGCCTGCGTGCAGACCTGCACGACCTCTGCCAGTGGGACCAGATCACCTGGGTCGATGTCACCGCGCCGGGCGACGGCTGCGCCTTCGCGCTCTGCGACCCGGTCGCCGTGACCGGCGTGGCGCCCGAGACCGGCAAGCGCTGGCCGCTGGTCTTTTCAGCCGCCTTCACCCAAACCCTCTCGCCCGAACGCTGGAACGCCCTGAAGCGCCGCTTCTTCCGCCTGCACTTCCAGTATCTCTGCGCCTTCGATCGGCCCGGCGATTACGACTACTTTCTCATCACCGCCGGCCCGCTCTCGCTTGCCACCCGCTACGCCGCGCGGATGCCCTCGAAGAGCCGCATCGAAACCCCCGCCTCGCGCTACACCTCGCGGGCGGCGGCGTGACCTTTCTACCTTGCGCCGTCATCCTCGGGCTTGACCCGAGGATCTCCACGGCTACGAGATCCCAGGGTCAAGCCCGAGGATGACGCCGCATTGACCTGCCCGCACCTGCCCCCCAAGCCGCCGTCGCGTCCCGAGAAGACCTCGCTTCTCAATTACGCGCGGCTCTTCCGGGCCGATATCCTCTCGGCCCAGCCGGCCAAGCTCTACCGCGCCTGGATGGCTGAGTTCCGCACGCCCTTCTTCCGCTCCTACCTCGTCAACGAGCCCGCCCTGGTGGATCTCGTGCTGAAGGCCCGGCCCGACGACTTTCCCAAGTCCAACCGCATCCGCGAGGGCCTTGCGCCGCTGCTCGGCAACTCCGTCTTCGTCACCAACGGCGAAACCTGGAAGCGCCAGCGCCGCATCATCGACCCCGCCTTCGAGGGCGGCCGCCTGCGCGAGACCTTCCCGGCCATGCTGGAGGCCGCCCGCGCCTGCGTCGCCCGCATGGAGCGGCGGGCCGGGGTGGTGGAGGTGGAAGAAGAGACCTCCCACGCCGCCGCCGACGTGATCTTCCGCACGCTCTTCTCCATCCCGATCGAGCACGAGATCGCCGCCCGCGTCTTCTCCGAGTTTCGCAGCTACCAGCGCGCGCAGCCGATCCTCAACCTCGCCGCCTTCCTGCCGCTGCCCCGCTGGTTTCCGCGCTTTCATGCCCGCGAGGTCCGGCGCACCGCCGCCTCGATCCGATCGCTCATCACCGAGCTCACCGCCGCCCGCGCCGCCGACATTGCCGCCGGCACAGCGCCCGACGACCTCGCCACCAAGATCATGACAACCGCCGACCCCCAGACAGGGGAGCGGTTCGAAACCGAGGAGATGGTCGACCAGGTCGCGATCTTCTTTCTGGCCGGGCACGAGACCTCCGCCTCCGCCCTGGCCTGGGCCCTCTACCTGCTGGCAGCTTTCCCCGAGGTGCAGGAGCGCGCCGCGACCGAGGCCGCGCGCTTGCCGGAAAATCCCGGCTTCTCAGATATTTCCGGCCTCAAGTTCACCCGCGATGTCTTCCGCGAGACCCTGCGCCTCTACCCGCCCGTGCCGATGATGGTGCGCCAGAACACCAAGCCCGAGACCTTCCGCAAGCGCCGCATCAGACCCGGCGCGCAGATCGTGCTCAGCCCCTGGCACCAGCACCGCCACGAGCGGATCTGGAGCAATCCCGATGGCTTCGATCCCGACCGCTGGAGCACCGAGGAAGGCCGCCGCTGTGGCCGCGAGGCCTACATGCCCTTCTCCGCCGGTGCCCGTGTCTGCACCGGGGCCGGCTTTGCCATGGTCGAGGGGCCGCTGATCCTCGCCATGCTGCTGCGCCGGCTGAAGTTCGAAACGGTGGAGGGCAGGGTGCCGCGCCCGGTCGCGCATCTCACGGTGCGCGCAGCGGAGGGGATTCACCTGAAGATCTCGCGGCGGTAGCCCTGGAGCGCATCACCCCTGGTAGTGCTTCAGCACGAAGACCCGGATCGCCGAGGCCAGCCCGCGCTCGACCCCGCGATCTGCATCAATATCGGCCGCCAGGGCGTTGATCGGAATGTTCTTTTCTGCCGCAATGGCTCGGAACGCGGCCCAGAACTCCGGCTCCAGCGAAACGCTCGTGCGATGCCCGGCCAGGGTCAGCGAGTGCTTCTCGGGCCGGGCCATGCTTCAGGGTTTCGCGCGGTCGCGCAGGTCTGGGCGCACGCGGGGGCCATAGGTCTCCAGCTCGTGTTCCAGCTCCGGCAGAACCGCCATGATCTCCGACCACAGCCCCGCCTCGCTGGCCGTGGGGCGCAGGTTGCCGGGATGAAAGCTCTCCATCTCCAGCCCTTCGACCACCATCACCGCATGGCGTTCGAGCAGGATCTGCACATAGGTGATGCCATGGCGCGGGATCGACTTGCAGAAGCCCGCGCGCCGCGTCAGCGCCGTGGCCGACACGATGCACTCGTCCTGCGGATCGCTGTTCGAACGCATGACCAGCCCGGCATTGGGCGAAATCTCGAGATCCTGGCGGGGGTAGGTGCCGTCGATGCTGGCGGCCTTGACCCGCACCGGGCAGAGCGCCGGGCTCTGGGCAAGCTGCTCGCGGGTCACCCGTGTGAGCCCCACCCATCGGACCTTGAGCGGCCCCAGGTCCTTGGTCTCCACCACATCGCCAACGCTCAACTGCCCGGCGGCCACGGCGCCCTCGGGCGTCAACACGCGGGCATTGGCCGAAATCGCGCTCTCCAGCCAGGTGCCCGCCTCGGGCACGCGCGAAAAGCTCTTCAGACTGGGCTTCAGCGCGCGGCTCAGACGCCGTGCATTGGGCAGCAGCTGCGCCAGCCCAGGGGCCACATAGGCCTTCGCAAATACGCCGGTCTCGGTGACCGTATGCGCGGTGAATTCGTCGATGTCTGCCTGCACTTCAGCACGCGTCAGCCGCTGTGCCTGCGCCAGTTCGGTCCCCATTCCCGTCTCCGTCTCGCGGGAGTGTCCCGCGCCTGCCTCATTGTTTTTGCCCGGTTTTCCGGATCTCGGGCAAAGGTCGGGCCGAAATGTGGCAAGAATGTGGCGGGCGAAACTCCGCTCATGCCGTGGTTGGACGATGTGGCAAATATGCCCGCGCGGGGCGGGCCCGGGCGGGCGGCTTCAATCGTCGTCGCGCTTTTTCAGCGCGTGCAGCCGCGCCACCCGCGCCGCCTCGGCCTTGGCCCGGTCCTTCTCGGCGCGGGTCATACCGTGCAAGGCGGCATTGGCGTCGGCGCGGGCCTTCTTCTCGGCCCGCGCCCTGTCTTTCCGAAACCGGTTCAGGTTGACCGGCTTTTCGCTCATTTCGGGCCGATCATGTCTTCCGGGCGCACCACGCGGTCGAAGGTCTCTTCATCGACGAAGCCCAGCGCGATGGCCTCTTCCTTCAGCGTCGTGCCGTTCTTGTGCGCGGTCTTGGCGACCTTGGTGGCATTGTCGTAGCCGATGGTGGGGGCGAGTGCCGTCACCAGCATCAGACTCTCCTTCATCAGCTTGCCGATCCGCTCCACGTTGGCCTCGGTGCCCGCCAGCATCCGCTCGGTGAAGCTCGCCGCCGCATCGCCCAGAAGCTGCATCGACTGCAGCAGGTTGTAGGCCATCATCGGGTTGTAGACGTTCAGCTCGAAGTGGCCCTGGCTGCCGGCAAAGGCGATGGCCGCGTCATTGCCGAGGATATGGGCGCAAACCTGGGTCATCGCCTCGGCCTGGGTCGGGTTGACCTTGCCGGGCATGATCGAGGAGCCCGGCTCGTTCTCGGGCAGGATCAGCTCGCCCAGCCCCGAGCGCGGGCCCGAGCCGAGAAAGCGCATGTCGTTGGCGATCTTGTAGCAGGCCATGGCCACGGTCTTGACCGCGCCCGACATGAAGACCATCGCATCATGCGCCGCCAGAGCCTCGAACTTGTTGGGCGCGGTGACGAAGGGCAGGCCGGTGATCTCGGCGATGTTCGCCGCCACCGTGGTGTCCCAGCCCTTGTCGGTGTTGAGCCCGGTGCCCACGGCGGTGCCGCCCTGCGCCAGCTCGTAGATGCCCGGCAGCGCCAGCTCGATGCGCTTGATGCCGTTGCGGATCTGCATGGCATAGCCCGAGAACTCCTGGCCCAGCGTCAGCGGGGTGGCGTCCTGGGTGTGGGTCCGGCCGATCTTGATGATATCCTTGAACGCCTCGGCCTTGGCCTCCAGCCCCTCGGCCAGCACCGTGAGCCCGGGCAGCAGCACGTCGCGCACGGTGGTCGCCGCGGCGATGTGCATGGCGGTGGGGAAGGTGTCGTTCGACGACTGGCCCATGTTGCAATGGTCGTTCGGGTGCACCGGGTCCTTCGAGCCGATCACGCCGCCGAGGATCTCGATGGCGCGGTTGGAGACCACCTCGTTGGCGTTCATGTTGCTCTGCGTGCCCGAGCCGGTCTGCCAGACGACGAGCGGAAAGTGATCATCGAGCTTGCCCTCGATCACCTCGCCGGCGGCCTCGATCATCGCATCGGCCAGCTTCGCATCGAGCTTGCCGCTGGCCTTGTTGGCCACGGCGCAGGCCTTCTTGATCACGCCGAGCGCCCGCACGATCGCCACCGGCTGTTTCTCCCAGCCGATCGGAAAGTTCATCAGCGAGCGCTGGGTCTGCGCGCCCCAGTACTTGTCGGAGGGAACTTCGAGCGGACCGAAGCTATCGGTCTCGGTTCGGGTATCGGCCATGGCATGCGCCCTTCTTGCTGGTGTCGGGGGAGACATACCCGAAGGGGCGGGCCGGTCAATGGCAGGTTAGCGCAAACTGTCGGCCCGATCCGTCATCCTCGGCCCTGACCCGAGGAGGCCGCCCGCCTGCGCCGGCGCCCTACATGCCCCGCCGGGTAAACACCCAGACATGGGCCGGCGGCAGGTTGGCCCAGGTGATGCCACGGCGGCGGGCGCTGACACCGAGCTCGGCCTGCATCTCGGGGCTGATCGGAGACCCCGGCGAATAGGTGATCTGCACGAACATCGCGCCGGGCCGCATGACCTCGAGCGCCCGGCCCACCACCTCGCGCTGGATCGTCGGGCGTGCCAGCACCGGAACGCCCGAAATCACCGCGCCCACGCCCGAAAGCCCGGTTTCGCCGATCTCCTGCGCCGGGCGGTTCAGCACGTTCACGCCCGGAAACTTCTCGCGCAGGGTCTCGCAGAAACGTTCGTTGGTTTCCATCAGCGTGAGCCGCGAGGGGTGCACGCCGCGCTCCAGGATCGCCCGTGTAAACACCCCGGTGCCCGGCCCGATCTCGACGATGGGCCCCTCGACGGCCTCCAGCCCTTCGGTCATCCTGCGGGCGACGGCGGCGGAGGAGGGGGCAATCGCCACCACCTCGCCGGGCTTGCGGAACATCTCGGAGAGAAACACGGCAAAATCGCTCGGCATGGCTGGCCCCACATATGGTCGGATGCGGCCAGATGCGCCTGTCGCGGCGCGCCGATCAAGCGTGAAAACGCGCTGTTACCAGAACTTCACCGCCCCGCAACAGACCTGTCACGCAGGCGTTTCGGCGCCGTTACACGGGGGGCCGGGCGGAGGCCCTACTTGCGGAAACTGTCGAGGCTCACCACCTCGGCGTCGTGATGCGCCTCGGGGTCTTCCACGTCCTCGGCCATGGGGGCGTCGTCGTCCTCGTCGTCCTCCTCGCCGTCCTGGCTCTCGAAGCGCAGGCCGAACTCCACCGAAGGGTCCACGAAGGTGGCGATGGCATCGTAGGGGATCACCAGCCGCTCCGGCGCATCGCCGAAATTGAGCGTCACCGAGAACCCGTCATCGGTGACATCGAGGTCGTCGAACCAGTGCTGCATCACCACCGTCATTTCCTCGGGGTAGCGCTCGCGCAGCCAGTCTGCGATCTCCACGCCCTCGGCGTGGGTGTCGAAGGTGATGAAGAAATGGTGCTGCCCCGGCAGACCCCGCTCCGCGACCTCGGCCAGAACGTCCCGGATGAGGCTTCGCATCGCCCGGTGCATCAGTCTGCCATAGTCGATTTCGGTGGTCATATGTGCGGAAGTCCTCGGCTGTATCTGGATTCAGCATAGGGGATTCGAACCCGAATGACAGGGCCGATTTGGGCTCATGACAGCAGCTCCACGGCAAGGCCCGCCACCGCCATGAGCGCCAGCGTGGCGGCCAGTCCGAGGCGTGTTCCGAAGAGCAGAAGGGCCGAGAGTGCGGTCAGCCCCGCCGCCACCGGCTGAAAGCTCGACCACTCGGGCAGGGCAGGGGTGCTGCGGCTGAGGCTGGCGAAGAGCACATGCAGCGCAAACCAGAGCGAGAGGTTGGCGATCACCCCCACCACGGCCGCCGTGATGGCCCGGAGCGCGCCCGCCAGCCGGGGTTGATGGGTGATCCATTCGATGTAGGGCGCGCCCGCGAAGATCCAGAGAAAACAGGGGATGAAGGTCACCCAGAGCGTGAGCGCCGCCGCCGCCAGCGCCATGCCCGGCCCGAGCTTGGCCCCCGTCAGCGCCGCCACGAACTCGGTGACCAGGATCAGAGGGCCGGGCGTGGTTTCGGCCAGCCCCAGCCCGTCGATCATCTCGGCCGTGGTCAGCCAACCGTGGGTCTCCACCACCGTCTGGCTCATGTAGGCCAGCACCGCATAGGCGCCGCCGAAGGTGACCACCGCGAGCTTCGAAAAGAACAGCCCGATGTCGGCAAGCAGCGGCGAGCCCGCGACGAGGGCAAGGGGCGCGGCCCAGAGCAGGCCAAAAATGACCACGGTCATAACCGTCCCCCGGGCGGTTCCGCGCGGCAGCGGCACCGTTTCTCCCGCCACGCCGCCCCGCAGCGCGCCCCAGAGCGCCGCAAACCCGATCACGACCGGAAAGGGCAGGGCAAAGCCGTAGAGCGCCACGAAGGCCAGCGCCGCCAGCGCCAGCCCCTCCGCCATATCGTGCCCGAAAGCCCGCCTGGCAACCTTGATCAGCGCCTGAATCACCACCACGAGCACCGCCGCCTTGACGCCCAGGAAGGCCGCCGCCACCCAGGGCACCTGGCCCCAGGCCGCATAGGCCATCGCCAGGGCAAAGACGATCACCGCCCCCGGCAGCACGAAGAGCGCGCCCGCAAGCAGCCCGCCCGGAACGCCGCGCAGCCGCCAGCCCGCATAGGTGCACAGCTGCATCGCCTCCGGGCCGGGCAGCATCATGCAGAACGACAGCGCCGAGAGATACTGCTTCTCGCTCAGCCACCCGCGCCGGTCCACCAGCTCCTCGTGCATCAGGGCAAACTGCGCCGCCGGCCCGCCGAAGGAGAGCAGTCCGATCCGCCCGAAGGTGCGGAACAGCGCGCCGAACGACACGCTCATCGCGCGCTCCCCGCCGGCCAGTCGTGGCCCTCGTCAAACCCGTCCCGCGCCCAGCGGTAGAGTGCGTCATACATCGCCATCCCCGCCGTCAGCTGCTGCTGGTCGTCCCGATATTGCCGCGAGAGTCCGACCGAGAGCGCCAGCAGCCCGGCCGCCTGCGGAGCCAGGTCGTGCCGGTCGGTATCGGCGCCACGGACCACCACGGCGAGCCGCTCCAGCGCCTCAGAGCGCAGCCCGAACTCCTCGCACATCGTGTCAAAGCTGCACAACGCGCCCCGATGGCTCCAGAATGCGCCCTCCACGTCAAAGGGCGTGGCCCCGTAACGGTCGGCCACGCCCTGCACCTCGGCGGGCGAAACAAAGAGAAACCGCGCCTCGGGGTCCACGAAGCGGCGGATCAGCCAGGGGCAGGCGATGCGGTCGATCTTGGGCCGATGCCGGGTGACCCAGAGCGTCGCCCCGCCCACCGGTGCAGGGATCGCCGCCGCCGGCACCCTTAAGGTGCCCGGCGCATCCCGCCAGCCATACATGCCCCCCGAGAGATACTCCGCCTCGATCCCGTCGCCGCGCAGCCAGGCCACCAGCCCCTGGCTCAGCTTGATGCCCTTCTGGCAGACCACCACGCAGCGCCGCCCGGCGAGCCGCGCCTTCAGGCCTTCGATATCGCTGTGTGGATGGCGAAAGGAGCCGGGGATCAAAAAGGGATCGGCCTCGAAATCAGGGTCGATCGTGATATCCACGATCGCCGGACACTCCGGCGTGCCGATCAGGCGCAAAAGCTGGGTGGGGGTGATCTCATTGGGGGCAGCCAAGAGCATGTCTCCTCGGTCAAGGCAAACATGCGAACCTCTGGCTTGGGGCCTCACGGGGCGTTCGCGCTGTCCCCATGGGGCGATTGTCGCGCGAAGGGCGGGGTCTGTCAATCGGGTCGGGATTG
Organism: Vannielia litorea; assembly: GCF_900142295.1. Taxonomy (NCBI): domain Bacteria; kingdom Pseudomonadati; phylum Pseudomonadota; class Alphaproteobacteria; order Rhodobacterales; family Paracoccaceae; genus Vannielia; species Vannielia litorea. The sequence goes on along the minus strand of NZ_FSRL01000001.1, from coordinate 1,530,405 downwards.
AGAAGATCCGATCAGAACGCCCTCCCGTCGGACGGCCTGCCGCGTCAGCTCCTCAGGTCCTCCAACGCTGCCTGGACATGTTCCGCGGCCTCCGCGAAGGGGGATCCGGACGCCCGGTTGATGGCCCTGTTCAGGGCCTTGCTTGCGGCAAAGAACCGTGCCGAAAGCCGAACATCCCTCGCGTCCAGCCCCATCCGCGCGGCATAGTCGGCACTCAAGAGCGTAAAGAACTCACCTTGTTCAGCGAGCGCGCCTTCGGCATCGCCGGCAGCCGCAAAGGCTTCGAGGTCCGCCCCGGCCCGATTGAGGCAAACACTGCCGATATCAACGAAGACCGGATCATGCGGAGCGCTGCGGCGGCAGATCAGGTTGGACGGAACGAGGTCGTTGTGAGACAGAACGAACGGCAGCGCCTCGATGCGGTCAAGGGCCCTTCCGACCTCGTCCCTCCTCCCGACATGATCGAAAAACTCGCGCCCAAGCGTCCTGAACCAGGCCTGCCTGCGCCTCAGGGCAGGGCGGTTCTCCACCCGCCGGCCCCGCTGTGCAAGCTGGCGCAATGCGGATGCCAAAGGCGCTACCGTGTCTTTCGAAAGGGCAAAGGGCACGGCGTCCTCAACGTATTCCGCGCAGATGGCAAACCTGTCGAACATCAGGGTCGCTCCGTAAACCCGCATGATGCAAGGCGCGATCCGTTCATGCGCGATGCTCAGGGCTACCTTGAATTCGGCGAGGTTGCGCGTGGTCTTCTGTACGAAGTCCACATGTCTGCTGCCGTCGGAAGACATGGCGCGGCAGATCAGGATGTGCAGGTTGTCCCACCCGCCCTCGATGCGTCTCAGCACTTCCACGTCGGCTGAGGAGTCCCCTGTCAGATGTCGAGCGACGCGATGGCGCTGCGTCTACAGCCACTCCCAGGCGTTCGCCTGCCCGAGATTGTGCCGAAGGATGGTCAGCCCCTTTTGCGACTGCTTGGCCATGCGCGACCGCGCAACCGCTCCCATCAACACCCCTCCAACCGGTGACAGCCGACCATTGCCCGTGCCGTCATGAGATCGTTACACAAGTGTCATATTGGAGTACACCGGGCTTGAATAGTGGGCGCCTCCGCCGGCAGTGGCTCGAGGGGTGGAGGAGATAAGAGGAAAGTGCAGGCTTCTGTTGCCAGGTGCCTGCGAACCCCGCCTTACGCGGCTAGGCGCAAGGGCTTAAGATTTCGATCTTTCGCACCGCTTAAGCGGCGAGAGCGACCGGAGCACGATTGTCGTTGGCAATTATGCTTTACGGACCGATATCGGTGGTACCTCACCGGGACAAAGCAAAACCCCTTTAGACGTTCGTCGATCCTGTTTCGGCCCCATGATCCCCCAACGAGGGAATTTGGTGGAGCCGCCGGGTACCGCCCCCGGGTCCGATCCGCTTATTACGAGCGCGTTTATGTCCATAGTCCCGTTGCCGGAACACGTCAGATATAGGCCCCGAGGCGGGCAAATTCAAGCCGCTTCGCGCGGGCGCAGGCGGGTTGTGCCGTCGATCCGACTCTCGGGGGGGCGAACGGCTCGCCAGGCATGACACATGCAAAAAACTCCTTCCTTCCAATGGAGTCCTCGCCATTCCTGCCGCGCCCCGCTCTCGCCGGAGCTCCGATCTCCGCGCCGAGGCGCGCGCTGCCGAGGGGGGCGGCGCGGCGGGCGGCGCAGTCACCGGCCTCACGGCGCCGGGGCAGGGGCCCTTGCTCCTGCGACCGCAGCAGAGCGCGACATTCTGGCCCTTACAGCCCTGGCGGCGGCGCATTAGATTGAGCCCATGCTGGCCGTGTTTTCCAACCGCAAACGCTTCTCCGACCTCTCCGAGCAAGAGGTGCTGGCGCTCGCCATCTCCTCGGAGGAAGACGACGCCCGGATCTACCGCGGCTTCGCCGAACGCCTCCGCGCCGACGCCCCCGGCACCGCCCAGGTCTTCGAGGCGATGGCGGCCGAGGAAGACGGCCACCGCCGCCGCCTGATCGAACGCCACCAGCAGCGCTTCGGCGAGGTGATCCCGCTGATCCGCCGCGAGCATGTGTCGGGCTTCTACGCCCGCCGCCCGATGTGGCTGGCCGAGAACCTGCCGCTGGAAAAGATGCGCACCCTCGCCGCCGAGATGGAGAGCCAGGCCGAGCGTTTCTACCGCATGGCCGCCGCCCGCACGGCCGACGCCGAAACCCGCAAGCTCCTGGGCGACCTCGCCGCCGCCGAGGCCGGCCACGAGAAGAAGGCCGAGGCGCTGGAAGGCCGCCACCTCGATGACGAGACCCGCGCCGAGGAGGATGCCTCCGCCCATCGCCAGTTCGTGCTGACCTGGGTGCAGCCGGGCCTCGCCGGGCTGATGGACGGCTCGGTGTCGACCCTCGCGCCGATCTTCGCCACCGCCTTCGCCACGCAGGACCCGTGGACGACCTTCCTCGTCGGCCTCGCCGCCTCGATCGGCGCGGGCATCTCCATGGGCTTCACCGAGGCCGCCTCCGACGATGGCCAGCTCTCCGGCCGTGGCGCGCCCTGGAAGCGCGGCCTGGCCTCCGGCGTGATGACCGCACTCGGCGGGCTCGGCCACGCGCTGCCCTACCTCATCCCGCATTTCTGGACCGCGACGGTGATCGCCCTCGTGGTCGTCTTCGTCGAGCTCTGGGCCATTGCCTGGATCCAGAATCGCTACATGGAAACCCCCTTCTTCCGCGCCGCCTTCCAGGTGGTGCTGGGCGGCGCACTGGTGCTGGGGGCGGGCATATTGATCGGCGGCGGCTGAAGAGATTCAGGGCCTCCGGCGGGGGATATCTGGAGGACCAATGAGGCACAGGATGACCGCGTCTCATTGGTCCGTCAAATATCCCCGCCGGAGGCAGACAATGAAAAGAAATGCGCCGATGGCCCGCATTTGAATCAAAGTCTATTCGTCCGGCGCGATCAGCCCCAGCCCGCGCAGGTAGATCCCGATCCCGGTCTCCAGCAGTTCCTCTGGCGGAAACGGCGCGCGGGTGCCGGGCGAGCCGCGGGCGAAGAGCTCCACCACCCCGTGCGACATCGCCCAGACATGGGCCGAGAACATCGCGGCGGGCGGGCGCCTGTCGGGCGGCAGCCGGTCGGCCAGGCCTGAGGCGGCCTTCTCCAGCACTGCCTGCGCGCGGGCCGCGCCGCGGGCCAGGTCGGGGTCGCGGGCCAGCGAGAGCCCGGCCTCGAACATCGCCTGGTAGTGGCCGGGAAACTTGCGGGCAAAGGCAAGGTAGGCACGGCCCGTGGCCTCGAAGCTGGCAATCGCCGAGGGCTGGCCCTGCTCGTAGGCGTGCTCCATCAGGTCGCCGAAAATCGCGTAGCCCTGCTTGGCCACCTCTGCCAGCAGGTCTTCGCGCCCCTCGAAGTGCCGGTACACCGCCGCAGGCGTCACGCCCGCGTCCTTCGCGGCCTCCGAAAGCGTGAAGCCCTGCGGCCCCTTCTCCTCGATCAGCCGGATCGCCGCCTCCACCAGCGCCTGGCGGAGATTGCCGTGATGGTAACCGCGACGGGGCATCAACGCGCCCAGATCTCCGGGCCGCCGCAGATCTTGTGATCGGGAGCATGAACGAGCTTCTCGTCCTTGCCGGGGTAGTCGAGCCGCGTCAGCACGGCGCGCATCGCCGCGATCCGGGCGCGGCGCTTGTCGTCGGAGCGGATCACGATCCAGGGATTGCGCGCGCTGTGGGTGGCGGCGAAGGTCTCGCGGATCGCCTCCGAGTAGGCGTCCCACTTCTTCAGCCCCTCCACGTCGATCCAGCTCAGCTTCCACTGCTTCAGCGGGTCGCTCTCGCGGTCCAAAAAGCGCTTGAGCTGCTCGGCGCGGCCCACGTTGAGCCAGAGCTTCACCAGGTGGATGCCGTCCTCGCTCAGCATCTGCTCGAAGCCGGGCAACTGGTTGAAGAAATGCATCCGCTGCGCGTCGGTGCAAAATCCGAAGACCTTTTCCACCACGCCCCGGTTGTACCAGCTGCGGTCGAACATCACGAACTCGCCGCCCGCAGGGAGCTGCCGCACGTAGCGCTGGAAGTACCACTCGCTCGCCTCCTTGTCGGAGGGCTTGGAGAGCGCCACCACGCGGGCCGAGCGGGGGTTGAGGTTATCGCGGAACCGCTTGATCGCGCCGCCTTTGCCGGCGGCATCGCGCCCTTCGAACACCACCGCAACACGCGCCCCGCTGTCCTTGACCCAGGCCAGCATCTTCACCAGCTCGATCTGGAGCTTGTAGAGCGTTTCCTCGTAGTCGTCCTTGTCCATCCGCTTGTCGTAGGGATAGTTCTCGAGGATGGTCTTGCCATCGGCCTCCTCGATGGCCTCGCGCACGTCCTGCGGCGCTTCCTCCTTGAAGAACTTCGTGATCGCGCCGTCAAACGGGAGGGAGGTCATGTGCGGTATTCCAAGCGGTTACGGGGCCTTGCGCAGTATGGGCGCGGCGCGGCCTCAGCGCAATGCGGCGCGTGGGCCGGCGAGCCCGCCGTTGCGGCAATGTCATCCTCGGGTGGCGCCCGAGGAGGACGGCGGCATAGCGGCGGGCTCAGCGCAATCCGGCCCGCCGGGCGGCGCGGTCGATGGCGGCGACGGCTGCGCCGGGGTCGGCATGATGCGGCATGTGGCCCACGCCGGGCAACTCGGTCAGCCGCGCGCCGGGGATGATCCGGCTCATCGGGCGGGCGTGGATGTCGATGCCCACGGTGGTGTCGGCGGTGCCGTGGACGATCTCGACCGGGATCCGAAGCGCCGGGTAGCGCGGTGCGAGCCGTTGCAGGGCGGCCTTCAGCTTCAGCACCTGTTGGCCGTTGTTGCGCAGCGTGTCGGCCCGCACGGTGAGGGGCGCGCCCACGTGGTCGAGGTAGCCCGCCGGTGGCTGCTGCGGCCTGAAGATGTCGGCCAATGCGCCTTCGATCCGCTGCTCGGAGGCCAGCGCCGAGATCACCGGCACGGCAAAGGTGCGCCCCGCAGGCGAGCCGGTGAGCGTGTAGAACCCGTCGAGCGGCCCCTCCCAGGGCATCGTCGCGCCTGCGAGCGAGACCACCGCCGCCACCCGCTCGGGGTGCTCCACCGCCCAGGCCATCGCCACCGCGCCGCCGTAGCTGTGCCCCACGATCACCGCGCGGCGCACGCCCAGCCGTGCCGCCAGCGCGTCGAGAATGGCCGCCTGCTGCTGTGGTGTCCCGCCGCCCGCGATCGCCTCCGAATGTCCCAGCCCGGGCCGGTCGACGGCGATCACCCGGTAGCGCCCGTCGAGCGCATCGACCATGCGAAAGGTGAAATCCCGCAGGTTTCCGCCCGCGCCATGGATCAGGATCACCACCGGCCCTTGCCCGGCCTCCACGTAGTGCACCTTGCGGCCCGCCACCTCCACCACCGGCCCGACCGGCGGATAGGCGGCCTCGGCACTGCGCTCCTGGCTTGCGGTGCAACTCGCCAGCACCGCCACCACGGCGGCGAGGCCGGCAAGCGCCAGTATCGCCTTGATCATCATTCCGGAGCGCTCCCGCATGCTTGCTCTACCCGGAGGTTACGCGGGGCGGCACGGGATGGTTTCATCACGGCGTCGGATCGGTGCCGATCTTCTCCAGCTCGAAGGGCGTCGACTGGTAGATCTCGTTGATCCAGTTGCCGTAGAGCAGGTGGGCATGGGAGCGCCAGCGGTTCTGCGGCTTCTGCGTCGGGTCGTCATCGGGGTAGTAGTTCACCGGCACGTTGATCGGCGTCCCCGCGGCCACGTCGCGGTCGTACTCTTCCTTCAGCGTGCCGCTGTCGTATTCGAAGTGGTTGAAGATGTAGAGCGCCCGATGCGCGGTGTCTTCCACCAGGCAGGGCCCGGCCTCGTCGGAGCCAATCAGGATGTTCAGCCCCGCGGCCTCCACCTCACCTGCCTTCATCTCGGTCCAGCGGCTGACCGGGATCAGCACGTCATCGGAGAAGCCGCGCAAGTAGGGCGAGGCGGGGGCAAGGTTCTGGTGGCGCAGGCACCCGAAGAGCTTCTGCTCCAGCAGGTGCTTCGGCACGCCGTGGAAATGGTTGATCATCGCCATCCCGCCCCAGCAGACGCCGAAGGTCGAGTGCACGTGGCTCTGGGTCCAGTCCATCACCCGCTGCAACTCGGGCCAGTAGGTCACCTCCTCGAAGGGCAGGTGCTCGATCGGCGCGCCGGTGATGATGAGCCCGTCGAACTTCTCGCCGCTGGCCTCCACCTCCGTGAACGGCCGGTAGAAGGCCTCCATGTGCTCGGCGGCGGTGTTCCTGGTCTCGTGCTCGCTCATCCGGATCAGCTGAAAGTCGATCTGCAGCGGCGTCGCGCCGATCAGCCGGGCAAACTGGGTCTCGGTCTGGATCTTCTTGGGCATCAGGTTGAGCAGCCCGATGCGGATGGGCCGGATGTCCTGATGCTCGGCCCGGCCCTCGCCCATGACCATCACGCCCTCGCGCTCGAGCACGGCATAGGCAGGAAGGTCGGAGGGCAGGGTGATGGGCATTGTCTTTGGTCCCGGAAGTGTCTGGAAAGGATGGTCTCTATCTGGCGGCCTGGCGGCTCAGGTCAAGCGCTATACGGCCTCGGCGACGACGGCATCAACCTCGATCTCCACGAGCCACTCGGGGTTTACGAAGCGCGTCACCGCCATGATCGTGTCAACCGGCCGGGCCTCGAGGCAAAAGGCCTTGCGCGCCTCGATCGCCTCCCGCCAAGTCTCGATATCGGTGAGGATCACCCGCGTCCGGACGATGTCGTGAAGCCCCGATCCCGCCTGCTCCAACGCCGCCTTGATGATCTCGAAGCATCGGGTGGTCTGGGCAAAGACATCGCCAGGGCCCACGGTCTTGCCCTCGGCATCGACGGGGGCGGTGCCGCCTACCGAGATATAGGGCCCGACGCGCACCGCGCGGCTGAAGCCCACGATCTCTTCCATCGGGTTTCCGTTCGAAATGAGCTGCCGCATCCTGGATGTCTCCTTCTGAGGGGCGGCGCGACCTGCGCCGGTTGGCCGGTGCCGGCCTCGTCTACCCGGTCCGCCGCTCAAGGGCGCGGGCGATGAGCGCGTTGAAGTCGGCCTCGGAGGCCACGGCCTTGGCCTCGTCGGCGGTGATGCTGACGCCCCAGTTGCGGGCCATGGCCTCGTAGAGCGGCTGGCGGTGGGCGAGCGCCCTGGCATAGGTGAAGCGGATGAAGGCATCCGGATCAACGTCAGCCTCCTTGAGGTTGTTTTCGTTCAGGTATTCCCCCCAGACCCGCTCCAGGAAGTCGGGCCGGTAGCTCATCGGCTTGGGCGCCTTGTCGAAGCGGCGGATCAGCTCGGCGGTATGCGCCTCGCTGCCCTCGATCCAGACCATCAGGCATTGGCGGCTGACTTCGCTCAGCAGCGGATCGGCCCGGTCCTCCGGGTCCACCCACTCGCAGATCGACCCGCCGGTGTCGCAGATGAAATGCGGGTAGCCGTAGAGCGCCTCGGCGCGTTCGATGAAGTAGCCCGTGTCCATCAGCGCCTTCTCTTCGGCGTCGCGGAACTGGCCCTGGCGCTTGCGGTACTCCTCCATCGCCATCCCGCCCTTGGCCGCGCTGCCCGGCTTGCCGAGATAGGTCGAGACCGGCGAGAGATTGTTGAAGGTGATGTTGGAGCCGATGAAGATGCTGTCGGTCATCAGAAGCTCGCGCAGGAACGGCACCTTCATCGCCTCGCGCTTGGCGTTGTCGGCGATCCGCTCGCCCATGTAGCGGGTGCCGATGCGGTAATCTATCGAGTAGTGAAACCACTGGCCGCTGTCGCGCAGAAGCTGGCTGAGGTGGGTCTTGCCGAGGCCCGACATGCCGAAGAGCAGCACGCGCTTCTTCTCGGCGGCGGTCCATTCGGCGGCATCGGCGTAGATCATGGCATCCCTCATTCGTCCGCGGAGGGGTAACGCGGGTGGGCGGTGGTGGTCTAGCAGAATCAGGCAGGCACGCCCCGCAGGCGGCGCCAGATGCGCCCGTCGAGCACCACGAGCCCGGCGGCCAGCAGGGCAAAGCCTGCATAGGCCCGCGGCGTCAGGGTCTCGCCCAGCACCACGGCCCCAAGCAGGATGGCCACGGGGGCCACCAGCAGCGTCACCAGCATCAGGTTGCCCGAGCCCGCCATGGCCAGCACCCGGTAGTAGAGCAGGTAAGCGATGGCGGTGGCGATCACCGCGATATAGCCCAGCGCCGCGGCCCCCTGAAGGCTGGTGGGCATGTCGATGCCACCCTCCACCACCAGGGTGAGCGGAATCAGGATGAGCGCCGCGCAGGTGAGCATCCCCGCCGAGGCCGCCACCGGCGAAAGCCCCCTGAGCCGCGCCCGCGCCCAGGCCCCGGCGAAGGCGTAGCAGAGCGTCGCCCCGATCACCGCGATCTGCGCCAGAGAGCGCAGCGACAGCCCCTGCAGCACCGCCGGCCCCACCGTGATCGCCACCCCGGCAAAGCCCAGCAGCACACCGGTGAGCCGCCGCGCCGTGAGCCGCTCGTCGGCAAAGACCATCGCCGCCACCAGCACGCCCGCCACGGCGGTGAAGGCGTTGAGAATCGAGGTGAGGCCACTCTCGATGCTGAGCTGGCCCCAGGAGAGCAGGGTGAAGGGCAGCACGTTGTTCAAGAGCCCCATGACCGCAAGGATGCCCCAGACCCGCCAGCCCCGCGGCACCGCCTCGCCGCGCAGCCAGACCACCAGCCAGAGCACCAACGCAGCCCAGCCGACCCGGTGGCACACGGTCGAAAGCACCGAGACCTCCCGCAGGGCCACCGCGACCGACAGGAAGGAGGCGCCCCAGATCCCGCCCAGAAGCAGCAACTCGCCCCAGGCGCGGGCAGGAATGTCGGTCGATTGGCTCATGCCCCCCGATCTACCCCGCCCCGCACCCCGCCGCGACCCGGAACCTGCTCCAAAACGAAGAAGGCCCCGGCACCCGCCGAGGCCTCCCCCTGTCCCTCTGTTCCGCGCCTGGCGGTCAGAAGTGGTATCCGATGCGCAGACCGACGGCGAGCGCGGTGTTGTCCTTGAACTCCGACAGGGTGCCGCCAAAAACAGGCGCTTCCGTCTCGGCGTCGCCGAGCCAGCTGTAGTTGACACCACCGGTGATAGTGGCATTGCCAACATCGTAGCGGCCAGCCAAACCGATCGACGTGCGACCGTCGGTCGGGCCGAGGTTACCCACGAAGCCGCCTTCGGACTTCTCGTAGCTGATCGTTGCAATGCCCGCGAAGTTGTCGGTGAAACGACGGGCAACACCGACCGTGTAGGTGATCACGTCGTTTTCATAGTCAACCAGCGAGGGGTTACCGGGCAAGCTGCCATAGGCCGTTGGCGAGATGTCGAACGCCGACCAGTTTACCCAACGGATAGAGGCCAGCACCAAGGTGCCTTCGGCGATCCCGGACTGCGCCTCCAGATTGATAGATTGGGGGAATTCGGTTTCGAATTCGGTGCTGGCTCCGCCGAATTCGGTGGCGTTAAACTTGTGGGTAATCGCCGAGTTGTAAGTCAGAGCGATCCGCATGGCGATTTCGGGCTTCTCGTAGGCCACACCAACGAGGTACCCGAGCTCAGTGCTGCGTTCCACCGATAGTGAGTAGTCCAAGCTCAGCGCAGGCACGACGACATCAACGTTGCCGCCCACGTTTTGGAACCTCAGACCACCATAAACCGACCAGTTCTCGTCGAGTTTGTACTTCGCAAGAACCTTGATCTCGTCCACGTTCAGGTCTGCATTTGACCCTGCGTACGGGTAGCCGGTACCCATCGCATAGCTGACATCGGCCCCATAGGGCTGCTCGTACTGGATGCCGAACGACAGGCGCTCGCTCATGTCCCACTTCACCGCAAGACCAACGCTGGTATAGCCGCCTGTCATGTCACCGCTTCCCGCTCCGGCGGCACCTGCGAAGGGGCCCGGGGCGCCGGCGACGACTTCACCCGAAACCTTCGGGCTAACCCGGCTGATCGAGAACTCGGTATAGCCTCCCTGCTCGAAGAGGAACCCGACGGACTGGTTCGCCCGTTCGATCCCGCCCGCATGGGCCAGAGTGGTGGTGGCAAGAAGGGCGGCGGCTGCGCCGGTGGTGGTCTTCATCTCGGTCTCCTCCCCGAAGTATCTCAGATTTGAAGCAACTGTGAGCAGGCCGTGATTTGTCGTCAATTTGTTACCCTGCGTCAGAGCGCAAATCCCGGCTCTGGTGGCGCGAAAGTCGCAAATTTACCCTCCCGCCGCCCTCTTGCCGCAGCGGAAACCCCTATCTGGCGTTCGCGCGCAGGTTGATGAAGTTGCCCGCCAGGATCAGCGCGGCCCCCAGCACCACCCAGAGGTCGAGCGACTCGTCGTAGAAGGCCATGCCGACGAAGGCCAGCAGCGGCAGCCGCAAAAAGTCCATCGGCATCACGATCGAGGCCGGCGCCAGAGAGAGCGCGCGGGTGAGGCAGGAGTGCGCCGTCAGCCCGGCCACCCCGATGAGCCCCACGAAGGGCAGGAGCTCGGACGAGGGCCAGGCCATCTCGCCATCCCAGAACCCGCAGATCAGCCCGAAGACCGCCTGCATCGTGGTGATGTAGAAGAGGATGCACAGCACGCTCGCCTGGCGGGTCAGGATCTTGGTGAAGACGGCCGTCAGGGCAAAGCCCACCGCCGCCGCCGCTGCCGCCGTCAGGCCCGGGTCGAGGTTGGCAAAATCCGGCCGCGCCACGATCAGCACGCCGGCAAAGCCCATCAGCGCCGTGACCAGCTTCATCACCGTGAACCGCTCGCCGAGAAACAGCGCCGCCAGCAGGATCACCCAGATCGGCGAGGTGAACTCGATCGAGATGACCTGCGCCAGCGGCGCCATTGCGATGGCGAAGAACCAAAGGTTCTGCCCGGCGAAGTGAAACAGGTTGCGGGCGAAATGCAGATGCAGCTGGCGCGTCGTCACCTGGCCCATCCGGCCCGTGGCAAGCCCCACGGCCACCACGATGAAGATGCCCACGAAACTGCGGTAGGTCATGATCTCGAAGGTATCGAGCTCGCCCGAGGCCGTGCGCCCGGCGACCGCCATGATCGCAAAGGAAGCAATGGCCCCCAGCATCCACAGCATCGCCGGCAGCACGGCGTGGCGCTCGGGCGTGCGCGGCCGCGCGTTCACGCCGGCGGGCGCAATCTCGCCCGGCGCAGGCGATTGGCTCACGCCTCGTCCTCGGTCACGGTGAAATCGCGGATGATCCCGGCCGAGACCTCGCCCCAGGTGCTGTCCTTGGTGCGGGCCTGGTGCGCGGCAAAGGCCTCTGCGCTCTCGAAGGCCTCGCTCAGGTGCCAGACCAGCGGATCATCGCCCTGGGTGATGTCGAACCGCAGGTTGCCCGGCTCGGCGCGGCTCAGGCGGATATGCTCGGGCAGGTGGGTGCGGGCGATCTCGGCCTGCGCCTCGGTCTCGCAGATGAGGCGGCCCTCGACGCGGATCTGTCCCATGCTCATTCCTCCCGGCTGCGACGGGCGGAAGGTGCGGCGGCGTGGCGGCAAGGTCAACCCCATGTGCGCCCGTCATGCAATTTGCGCCGGCCGGGGCAGGAGCGGCCCGATTTCCGCCATCACACCGTTGTGGCGGCGCCCGGATCGGGGCAGGTTTGCCGCGAGGGAGGACGACAGATGATCGGGATCGAAGGCCGCACCATCGGCGAGGTGTTCCGCGAGGCCGTCGCCCGCGCGCCGCAGGGCGATTTCCTGCTGGCCCCGGGCGCGGCGCCGCTCAGCTACGCGGCCGTCGCCACGGCGGTCGAGGCGGCGGGGACGGCCCTCACCGCCGCAGGCTACGGGGCGGGCCACCGCATCGCCGTCTGCCTCGGCACCACCCCCGCGCATTACGTTCTGAAGCTGGCAATGAACGGCCTCGGCATCTCCTTCGTGCCGATCAACCCCGACTACCGCCCCGGCGAACTGGCCTATGTGCTCTCCGATTCCGCCGCGTCCCTCGTCATCGCCGGGCCCGATCACGCCGCCCTCGCGGAGGCCGCCCTCGCCGAGATGAGCGCCCCGCCGCTCTTCAGCCTCTTTACCGGCACCCTCGTCCTTCCGCCCGCGCCAACCGCCCCCTCCGGTGCGCCCGTCACGCCCCAAACGGAGGCGAGCCTGCTCTATACCTCGGGCACCACCGGCCGCCCCAAGGGCTGCATCCTCAGCCATGACTACGAGCTGTTGATGGGCGCGTCCTACCTGCGCCCCCGCGGGGCGATGGCGGTGACAGGGCAGGACCGGGTCTTCAACCCGCTGCCCGCCTTCCACGTCAACGCCGGGGTGCTGACCTTTCTCGGCGTGATGCTGGCCGGCGGCACGCTGATCCAGCCGCCGCGCTTTTCCGGCTCGCGCTTCTGGGAGGACTGCGCCCAAACCCGCGCGACCGTGTTCCATTACCTCGGCGTGGTGATCTCGGTGCTGATGGCCGACAAGTCTGCCGGGCCGGAGAGGCTGGGCGCGCTTCGGGCCGGCTTCGGTGCCGGGGTGGAGCCCGCGCTGCACACCGGATTCGAGGCCCGCTTCGGCATCCCGCTGGTCGAGCTCTGGGGCATGACCGAGATGTGCCGGATCCTGTCGATGGAAGAGGAGCCCCGCCACCCGAACACCCGCGCCATGGGCCGGGCGCGGGCCGATCTCGAGGTGCAGGTCTGGGGCGACGACGGGCGCGAGTGCCCGCGCGGCACCCCCGGCGAAATGGTCATCCGCCACTCCGCCGCCACCCCCCGGCGCGGCTTCTTCTCGGGCTATCTCAACAAGCCCGAGGCCACCGAAGAGGCCTGGGCGGGCGGCTGGTTTCACACCGGCGACACCGTGACGATGGATGAAGAGGGCGTCATAAGGTTCGTCGACCGCAAGAAAAACATCATCCGCAGGGCAGGGGAGAACATCGCCGCCGCCGAGGTGGAAAACGTGCTCTTCACCCATCCGGCGGTGGCGAACGTGGCGGTCGTCCCATGCCCCGACGAAACCCGCGAGGAGGAGGTGCTCGCCGCCATCAAGCTCGCGCCCGGCCACCCCGCCACCCCCGAGACCGCCCGCGCCATCTTCGACGCCGCCTTCGCCGAACTGGCCTACTACAAGCCCCCCGGCTGGATCCTCTTCGTCGAGGAGATCCCGGTGACCGGCACCCAGAAAGTCCAGAAACACGCGCTCTTCGCGCCCGGCGAAGACCCGCGTGCAAGGCCCGGTATCCATGATCTGCGGATCTTGAAGAAGCGCGGCTGACGTGAGGGACGCGTGGCGCCTAGCCGCCGCCTCCATATTTCAGCTGCGATCCGACTTCGGGCCCGACCACCTCTTCCAGCGCACGTCGCTCGTCATGGAACCATGTCCACCAGTTCGCCTGGTCCGGGTCATCCGGAGGCGCAGGGTGGAGGTACGGCTTTGACCGCCAGGTAAAATGCAGCAGCTTCGGCGCCTTCCTCGCGGCGGCGACCTCGGCGCGGTATTTCCGCGGCAGATACTTCACCGTGCGCGGGATGGTCGTGCCCAGAACGTTCCACGCGAAAGGCAGGAAACTCTTCCGCCGTCCAAGGCGGTGATTGATCCAGTCCTGATCCGCATAGGTGGTGTTGTTGGCCTGCTTGAAGTCCATTGCCGCTTCGAGGTCGTTCAGAGCTTGAAGTTCGGTGCGCGCCTCCGGACGCTCGAGTCCGAGCACCATGACCCCGGTATTGATGTAGTTCTGGAGGTCAACGATGGACTTCATTCGTCGCGCTTCGGCGTCGGTGTAATTCGGTTTGGGGCCGAAGGGCAGGCGGCGCCGCTGCCGGTTCCAGGCCCGCAGGAGAACGATATCCCGAACGCCTGCAACCGCATAGGGCCCAAGGTCCGCATCGTGCAACTCCCCTACGTCGCCGCGAACGAGCGTATCGCCGTCGAGGTAGATCGTCCGGCAGTCGAAGAACTCGGGCAGCCGCAGCCGCAGGTAGGACGCCATCGGAAGGTTGCTGACAAAGCCTTCCCGCGCCACCGGCGGAGCGATGGGCCGCCACGAAACTTCGGCATGCGGAAACCTCGCACCCAAATCCCCGACCCAGCCGTCAGCCTCGGGAGCCTCATCGGAGAGAAACAGCGTCACCCGCATCGGGCGGGCACTGTGCCGCAACAGCGAATGAAGCGAGACAAGGGTGAGCGGCAGGTAGTTGCGATCGCACATGTAGGCGATGTTGAGCGCCGTGCCCGGTGCCGCGTTCTCGGTTGTGCCGCCGCTCACTCCCACTCGATCGTGCCGGGAGGCTTGGAGGTGATGTCGTAGGTCACGCGGTTGATGCCCGGCACCTCGTTGATGATCCGGGTGGCGGTCTCGCCGAGAAACTCGTGGGTGAAGGGGTAGTAATCCGCCGTCATCCCGTCGACGCTGGTCACCGCCCGGAGCGCGCAGGCGTAGTCATAGGTCCGACCGTCGCCCATGACCCCCACGGTGCGCACCGGCAGGATCGCCACGAAGGCCTGCCAGATCTCGTCGTAGAGCCCGTGCTTGCGGATCTGGTCGATGTAGACGGCATCGGCCTCCCGCAGGATCGCCAGCTTCTCGGGCGTGATCTCGCCGGGGCAGCGGATCGCAAGGCCCGGGCCGGGGAAGGGGTGGCGCCCGATGAAGCTCGCCGGCAGCCCAAGCTCGCGGCCCAGCGCGCGCACCTCGTCCTTGAAGAGCTCGCGCAGCGGCTCCACCAGCTTCAGCCCCATCTTCTCGGGCAGGCCGCCCACGTTGTGGTGGCTCTTGATCGTCACGCTCGGCCCGCCGCTGAACGAAACGCTCTCGATCACGTCCGGATAGAGCGTGCCCTGCGCCAGGAACTTCACGCCCTCGATCTCGTCGGCGTGCTTCTGGAACACGTCGATGAAGAGCTTGCCGATGATCTTTCTCTTGGTTTCCGGGTCACTTACGCCGTCAAGCTCACCCAGAAACAGCTCCGCCTCGTCGGCGTGGATGAGCGGCAGGTTGTAATGCTCGCGGAACATCCCCACGACCTCCTGCGCCTCGTCCTTGCGCATCAGCCCGTGGTCGACAAAGACGCAGGTCAGCTGCTCGCCGATCGCCTCGTGGATCAGCACGGCCGCAACGGAGGAATCGACCCCGCCCGAGAGCGCGCAGATCACCTTCGCATCGCCGACCTGCTCGCGGATCTTGGCAATCGCCTCCTCCCGGTAGGCGCCCATCGTCCAGTCGCCGGCAAAACCCGCGAGGCGCACAAAGTTCTGGTAGAGCGTCGCGCCGTTGGGCGTGTGGTGCACCTCGGGGTGGAACTGCACGGCATAGAAGTGGCGCTCGAGGTCGGCGGTGATCGCATAGGGCGCATTGGGCGAGGTTCCATAGACCTCGAAGCCCGGCGCGAGCCTCGCCACGTGGTCGCCGTGGCTCATCCACACCTGCTCCGGCCCGTCGAGAAACCAGCCTTCCAGCAGCCCGATCCGTGCCTCGCTCGGGGTCACCCGCGCCCGGCCGAACTCCGCCGTGCCGCCGCCGCCCGAGATCTTGCCGCCATGCACCTTGCCGCCCAGGTCTTCCATCATCGCCTGCTGGCCGTAGCAGATGCCCAGGATCGGCACGCCAAGCTCGTAAACGGAGGCCGGCGGCCGCGGCGAGCCCGCGCGGGTCACCGAGTCGGGCCCGCCCGAAAAGATCACCGCCTTGGGGGCGAACTCGGCCAGGAAGGCGTCATCCACGGTGTTGAACGGGTGGATCTCGCAATAGACCTTCAGCTCGCGCAGCCGCCGCGCGATGAGCTGCGTCACCTGGGAGCCGAAGTCGATGATGAGAAGGCGCTCGTGGTGGCGCTCGGGATGGATGGTGCTCATGAGATGGCAATATTGCGCTGCGCCGAGGGGTGCAAGGCCCGTCCGGCCCGGCAAACTCCTGCCGAGCGCCCGACGCGATGGAACAGGAGTGCCTTGGTCCGGCGTTCTCCACGCAACGGGGCGGCGATTGGCGCCCTCCGGCTGACATCCGACCAGAAAGGAAGACCCCGATGAAATCGCTCGACGCGCTCTTCAACCATTTCCTGCGCGACATCTACTATGCCGAAAAGCAGGTGCGCAAAACGCTGCCCAAGATGGCCCGCAAGGCCGAGTCCGAACAGCTCCGCGAAGCCTTCGAGCACCATCTCGAAGAGACCGAGGAGCAGATCGACAACCTCGAGAAGGTCTTCGAGCTCCTCGGCCTGAAGGCCCGGGGCGTCACCTGCGAGGCGATCGACGGCATCCTCGAGGAGGGCAAGGAGATCATGGAAGACGCCGAAGACGGCGACACCCGAGACGCCGGCATGATCGCAGCCGCCCAGGCGGTGGAGCACTACGAGATCACGCGCTACGGCACGCTGGTCGCCTGGGCCAAGGCGCTCGATCTCGATGCCAAGGTCGCCGACCTGCTCCAGGCCAACCTCGACCAGGAGTATGACGCCGACCGCAATCTGACCTCTCTGGCCGAGAAAACCCTCAACCGCGAAGCCGCCTGAGGCGCTTCGGCCTTGCAGCACGGGTGGGGCAGGGGGCGCCATGCGCCTCTTGCCGCACCGCCGGCTCACCCCATCGAGCTCGAGCTCTTCTCGCCCCGTTTCCGCGCCAGCGCCGCGTCATGCCGGTAGCTCCAATAGGCGATGGCGCTCCACGACAGCACGTAGGCCAGGCCCACCCCGATCACCACCTCGCCGGGCAGAGGCCCCACGTCGGCCCGGGTCACCGCCTGGGCCCAGCCTTCCACCGCATTGGGATGCACCGCGATCTTTCCGGCATAGGCGAGGCTCTGGATCATCAGGATCCACAGGTAGTTGCGCCGGATCCGCCGCCCCAGCGCCACCCAGAAGCTCACGTGGTAATGCGGGCGCAGATAATCCTCGCTCAGTACCTTCTGCCAGCCGTCTTCCATGTGCAGGTCGCCGTCATGCAGCATCGGAGCGTAGAAATGCGTCTCCATCCAGCGCGCCCGCGCCCGCCAGACGTTGAAGTAACGGTAGCGCCGCGCCTCCAGCATCAGGAAGAGCATGATGAGCACGCCCACCAGCACCAGCGGTAGGGGCGAGGCGCCTGGCGAGGAAAACGAGATCGACAGCGCCACCCCCAGCGTCACCACCGCCCAGTTGGTCGTCGTGTCGAGCCGGGTGCGCCAGATCGTGCTGCGATAAACCTCGCCGCGATACAGATGCGCGAGCGCGGTGATCTCCGAGGAAGTCAGCGTCAGCCGGTCCTCGGTCCCGCGCCTCGGGCTGGCAGACTGTGCCATGGCGGCCTCCCTCCGCGGTGTCGTCCCATTCTGCACCCTCCCGCCGGTTCGGTCAAAGCACTGTGCCGCATGTCGCTTTTCCCCCCGAGGCGGCGCAATCCGGCCTCGCAGGCCGCGCGGAACGCGATAGGAGAGGCCAGAAGACCTTGAGGGAAAGGAATCGCGGGATGGTCGAGGCAGTTGCAGGGCGGCGGGCCCGGTCTGGCGGCGGGGCGGCACGGCGGGCCGAGCGCACCGGCATGCGGATCGAGGCGGCAAGGTTCATCACCCGCGGCATCCCCAACCTCGACATCCTGAACGAGGAGGCGCTCGAGATCATCGAGGCCAATGCCGAAACGGTGCTCGAGGAGATCGGCGTTGCCTTCGTCGAGAACCCGCGCGCGCTGAAGCTCTGGAAGGAGGCCGGCGCCACCGTCGAGGGCGAGCGCGTGCATATCCCGCGCGGGCTGGCCCGCAAGCTCTGCGCCACCGCGCCCGCGCAGTTCACCCAGATCGCCCGCAACCCCGAGCGCAACGTCGAGATCGGCGGCAAGAACCTGGTGCTCGCCCCGGTCTACGGGCCCCCCTTCGTGCGCGACAACTCCGGCGGCCGCCGCTACGCCACGATGGCCGACTTCAACAACTTCGTGAAGCTGGGCTACATGTCCAAGTGGCTGCACCACTCCGGCGGCACCGTCTGCGAGCCCACCGACATCCCCGTCGCCAAGCGCCATCTCGACATGCTGATGGCCCACATGACCCTCAGCGACAAACCCTTCATGGGCTCCGTCACCGAGCCGAGCCGGGCCGAGGATTCGGTCGCCATGACCGAGATCCTCTTCAAGGGCGTCGACGGGGGGCTGAACGGGCGCTGCGCGATGACCTCGCTCATCAACATCAACTCGCCGCTCACCTTCGATTCGGTGATGATGGGCGCGCTCGAGGCCTATGCCGAGGCCGGCCAGGCCTGCATCATCTCGCCCTTCATCGTCGGCGGCGCGATGGCGCCGGTCTCGGTCGCGGGCACGCTGACCCAGGTGCTGGCCGAGGTCATGGCCGGCGTGGCCTACTCCCAGCTGATCCGGCCGGGCGCGCCGGTGATCTTCGGCGCCTTCGTCACCTCGATCGACATGAACTCGGGCGCCCCCACCTTCGGCACCCCCGAGGCCAGCCAGGTGACCTACGGCGCGGGCCAGCTCGCCCGCCGCATGGGCCTGCCGTTCCGCTCCGCCGGTGCCTTCTGCGGCTCCAAGCTGCCCGATGCGCAGGCCGGCTACGAGAGCGCCAACTCGCTGAACATGGGCCTGCTCTCGGGCGTCAACTTCATGCTGCACGCCTGCGGCTGGCTCGAGGGCGGCCTGGTCAGCAGCTACGAGAAGTTCGTGATGGACGCCGACCAGCTCGGCATCCTCCACCGCCTCGCCGCCGCCGTGCCGGTCGACGAGAACGGCCAGGGCATGGACGCCATCCGCGAGGTCGGCCCCGGCGGCCACTACCTCGGCTGCGCCCACACCCAGGCCAACTACCAAACAGCCTTCTGGAAATCGGAGGTGCTCGATTACAAGCCCTTCGAAACCTGGGAGGAGGAAGGCGCCCGCGACACCGCCGCCCTGGCCTCCGAGCGCGTCACCAGGCTGCTTGGCGCCTACGAGGCCCCGCCGCTCGACGCGGGCATCCGCGAAGAGCTCGAGGCCTTCATCGCCAGGCGCAAGGAAGTGCTGCCAGACGCCATGGCCTGACGGCGCAGGTGCCGCTCACCCCTCCGCGGGGCCGTCCAGCGGGCCCTGCGGCAGGAGCTTGGCCTCGGCCATGAGCGCGATCATCACCTCCACGTGCCGGATGACCGAATAGGTCGAAAGCCCGGTCTGCCGGCCTTCCTCCATCTCCGCCTCGGTTGCGATCAGGTCGCGCACGGCCCTGGTGGGGGCGGGCAGGGTGGCCACCCGCATGATCCGCTTCAGATCCCGGCTGCGCGAGTAATCGGCCAGCCCCAGCCGCGCGGCCCGAATCAGCAACTTCGGACGGCGGATATGCGCCAGCGGTCCCTGAGTCCTGCGGGCCTGGTATCCGGCTTGCGGTGTGGCGTTGTCTTCGGTCATGGTGGAACTCCCAGATGTTGCGTGTCCACCCTCACACAACCAGAGCGGGTGTTGCGCAATCGCCGATTGAGCGCACGCATCGGCAAGGATTTTTCACAAATTTTAGACAAACCTTGCACTTACGACGCATTGTTAACTTCTGGGTAACTAAATCGCCTTTAGGTTGTGTCCGCTGGAGGCACGATTACGAGAACAATCCTGGGGGAAGGGACAGATGACCGTTGAGAACGGAGAGGTGGAGGACTCCGAGGTGGTGCCGCATTGGGTGCCGCGAAGTGCCCTGCACTATCTGAAACACACCGAGGCGGGCTGCACCATTCGCGGCCTGGCCCGGTCGGAAGGGGTGCATGCCTCGACCATTCTCAGACAGATCAGAAGGTTCGAACAGCGTCGTGACGATCCGCTTGTCGACGAGGCCCTCGCCCGCCTCGGACAGGCCCATTTCAAGTGCATCGACGCCACGGGCACGGCCCGGGCCAGCAAGGAGACCCTGACCATGAGCCGCCACTTCACCCCCGACCGCAAAATCTGCGACGAAGCCACCGTGGCCCGCGAGGGCCGCCGCATCCTGCGCCGCCTATGCGAGAGCGGCTCGGTGCTCGCCGTTGCCGCCGATCTCGAAAAGGCCGCCGTCGTGCGCAGCCTCGCCGATGGCCGCTCCACCCGCACCGCCGTGGTCGACCGCGAGGTCGCCCAGGCCTTCGCGCTGAAGGAGTGGATCTCCCTGCGCAAGCCGGGCCGGGTGGCGAGCTACGTCATCAGCCCTGCCGGCCGCGCCGCGCTCAAGCGGATGCTGGCCGAAACCGAGGCGAGGGCAGGTGGCTTTGCCGAGGCGATGAGCCCCTTCGCCTGGCAGCACGCCGAGATCGAGGAGGCCGACGCCGGCGAGGAGGTGCCGCGCAAGATCCGCTACAACCGCGCCGAAAGCCCGGTGACCGCGCTCGCCCGTCGCCGCGAGAAGGACGGCAAGCCCTTCCTCTCCGCCGATCTCGTCGCCGCCGCCGAGCGCCTGCGCGAGGATTTCGAGATGGCCCAGATGGGCCCGCGCGTGGCCCAGAACTGGGACAACTTCCTTACCGGCGGCACCCGCGGCCAGTTCGACACTTCCGGCCCCGCCAACGGCCCGGCGGCGAGCCGCGCCCGCGTGGCCCAGGCCCTGCGCGATCTCGGCCCGGGCCTGGGCGACATGGTGCTGCGCTGCTGCTGCTTCCTCGAGGGGCTGGAGGCCGCCGAAAAACGCATGGGCTGGTCGGCGCGCTCGGGCAAGATCGTGCTGCGCATCGCGCTCCAGCGCCTCAAGCAGCACTACGAGGAGTCCTACGGGCCCGAGGCCCACATGATCGGCTGACGCCAACCAAGGCACCGGGCAGCTCCTCCCTGCCCGAGGCCCGCGCGGACCCTCCCCCGCGCGGGCCTTCTTTCGGGGCCTCAGCCCACCAGCGCGCCCACGCCATAGGCCACAAGCCCGCACAGCACCCCCACGCCCAGCACCTCGCCCAGTGCCCGCACGCCCCGCTCCCCCGTGGCCCGGGCCCGCAGCAGCCCGAGCGCCGTCAGGGCCGCAAGGCTGGCCGCCACCGAGGAGAGCGTGCTGCCCGCCTCGGGGCCTGCCAGCAGGAAGGGCAGCAGGGGCACCAGCCCGAAGGCGAGAAATGCGCCGAAGGTCACCACACCGTCGCGCGCGGGCGTCGCATCGCGCAAATCCGGCATCGACACGCCCGCCCCCGCCAGCAGGTCGGCCACAAGCTCCGGGCTCTCCTCGAGCCCCTCGGCCACCCGCGCCGCCGTGCCCGGCGTCAGCCCCCGTGCGCCCAGCATCGCCACCAGCCGTCTCCGGTCCGCCCCCTCCAGCACCCGCGCCCGTTCGGCCCGGTAGAGCGCCCGCGCCGAGCGGGTCGAGAGAAACTCGCCCAACCCCATCGACACCCCGTCGGCAAAGAGGTTGGCCAGCCCGAAGACCAGCACCGCCACCGCCCCGATCGCCCCCGCCCCCTCGGCCTCCGCCCCCGCGAATCCCGCGACGATGGCGAAAGTCGTGACGATCCCGTCATTCCCGCCATAGGTGATCTGTTTCAGGTGGTGCGCGAGGGGCATGGCTGGCTCCGGGCTGGCTGTGCCTCCCCAATCTGCCCCAGCGGTGCGGCGGATGTCTTGCGCCATGTCAAACCGGGCGATAACCATCGCTTGCCGTCTTCCCGCTTTCCGATCACCCCGGCTTATGAACCTCACCCTCCGCCAGCTCCGCTCCTTCATCGCCCTCGCCGAGACGGGCAGCTTCGTGCGTGCCGCCGAGATCGTGCATGTCTCGCAACCCGCGCTCAGCCAGCAGATCAAGGAGATGGAGGCGCAAACCGGCCTCCGCCTCGTCGAGCGCCAGCCCCGCCGCGCCGTGCTCACCCCGGCCGGCCACGAGCTGCAGGCCCACGCCCGCGCCGTGCTGGCCGAGATGGACGCGCTGGAGCAGGCCGCGCGCTGGCGCGAAGGCCTCGGCGGCCGCCTCGCGCTCGGGGTCATCCCCACCGTCGCGCCCTACCTCCTGCCGGTCGCCCTGCCGCTGATCCGCTCCCGCAACCTCACGCTCGAGCTGCGCATCCGCGAGAGCCAGACCGAAACCGTGCTCGACGGGCTGGAGGCCGGGCGGCTCGACGCCGCCGTGGTGGCGCTGCCCACGGGTCGCGCGGGGCTGGTGGAGGTTCCGCTCTT
The DNA here is from genome assembly GCF_900142295.1 of Vannielia litorea. Taxonomy (NCBI): domain Bacteria; kingdom Pseudomonadati; phylum Pseudomonadota; class Alphaproteobacteria; order Rhodobacterales; family Paracoccaceae; genus Vannielia; species Vannielia litorea. Next base: position 1,508,389 of record NZ_FSRL01000001.1, on the reverse strand, counting down.
CGAGGACCGCTTCCTGCTCGCCGGCAATGCCGCAACCCTCGCGGGGCAGGGGGCCGCGATCCGCCCCGACGCGCTCGACCCCGACCGCCTGCTGCTGCTGGAGGAAGGCCATTGCCTCGCCGACCAGGCGCTCGAGGTCTGCGCCCTGCGCCGCGCCGACACCCGTGTCGATCTCGGGGCCTCTTCGCTCGCCACCCTCGCGGGCCTCGTCGCCGAGGGCTTCGGCTTCACCTTCCTGCCCGAACTCGCCGCCGCCTCCGAGCTGGCCGCCGCGCCGCGCCTCGCCCTGCACCGCTTCGCCGATCCCCAGCCCGCGCGCCGCCTTGGCCTGCTGCGGCGCCGGACGGCCACCGATGACGGATGGTTCACCACCCTGGCCGAGATCCTGCGCGAGGCCGGCGAGGCCCGCCTCGCCAGGCTCCCCGTCTGACCCGCTCCCGGACGAAAATTCACGAGCTTTCTTCTGGCCTCGCAAGAATCTTCATGAAGATTCCTGCCCGGTCCGAAAGAGCTTCGAGATGATCCTTCTGGCCCGCGCTCAGGTCCGGAAGTGCTTGGCCAGCTTGAGCCCCTGGCCCTGATAGTTCGAGGCGATTTCCGCTCCGTAAAGCCGCTCCGGCCGCTCTGCCATGCGCTCGTACACCAGCCGCCCCACGACCTGCCCGTGCTCCAGCACGAAAGGTGCCTCGTGGCAGCGCACCTCCAGCACGCCCCGCGAGCCTGCGCCTCCCGCCTCGGCATGGCCGAACCCGGGGTCGAAGAAGCCCGCGTAATGCACCCGGAACTCGCCGACCAGGGCGAGATAGGGCGCCATTTCGGCGGCATACATCGGCGGGATCGTCACCGCCTCGCGGCTGACCAGGATGTAGAAGGCCCCCGGATCGAGGATGATCCGGCCCTCCGCAGTCTCGATCCGCTCCCAGAACTCCGCCGCCGGGTAGGCTCCGATCCGGTCGAGGTCGATGATCCCGGTGTGAGGCTTGGCGCGGTACCCCACCAGCGTGCCCTGCTCGGGCCGCAGGTCGACCGAAAAGCCCAGGCCTTCCGAAATCACCGCCTCGCCATCGACCAGCGGCACCTCGGCGTGCAGCGCCCGGAGCGCGCCGTCGTCCAGCACCGCCTGCCCACGGCGAAACCGCAGCTGGTTCAACCGCATCCCCGGGCGCACCAGCACCGAAAAGCTCCTCGGGCAGATCTCGGCATAGAGCGGCCCCGCGTAGCCCGCCGGCACCCGGTCGAACTCCACGCCCCGATCGGTCACCAGCCGGGTCAGCAGGTCGAGCCGCCCGGTCGAACTCTTGGCATTGGCCACCGCCGTCAGGCCCGGCTCCAGGCTCAGGCTCTCCATCAGCGGCACGAGATAGACGCAGCCCTTCTCCAGCACCGCGCCGCCCTCGAGCGACACCTCGTGCATCCCGAACTCCGCGAGCCGCTCGGCCACGGTCGCGGTCTTGCCGGGCAGAAAGGAGGCGCGCACCCGATAGGCTGTCTTGCCCAGCCGCAGGTCGAGGCTCGCGGGCTGGATCTGGGCCCGGGTCACCTCGGGTGCCCCGCGCAGGCTGCCGCGTGCGATCATCGCCGCAATCGCCTGTCCCGGAAGCACGCCCAGGGGCCCGTCGTCTCGCGCATCCGTCACAGCAGGCTCCCCCTCAAGCAACACCGCCCGCGACCCTCTCGGGTGCGGGCGGTGATGAAACTGTTGGTCGGGCTAGCAGGACTTGAACCTACGACCTTCCGTCCCCCAGACGGACGCGCTACCAGACTGCGCCATAGCCCGACGTGGGGGCTTTCTAGACGATTCTGCCGCCCATGCAAGGGGAGATCGGAGCGGGTGGGGCAGCGCGTCACGGGGTGATCCAACGGCACGCGAGGGCCCTCAGCCCATCCTGGCCCGCAGGGCGATCAACCGGTCGTAGAGCGGGCGCAGGGCGGTCATGTCGGGCTGCCCCGCCGGGGCGGGCGCAGGGGCCTGCGGGGCGCGCTCGGCCTGATCCTGCGGATCCTGCGCTCGGTCGGGCATCTGGGAGGCCCCCACGCCGGCAAAGCGCGCGTCCGGCAGCCCGGCATCCTGCGCGCGCTCCTGGTCAGCGCCGGTCAGCGGCAGCGGGCCCGGGGTGACCGGCGGCACCGTCGTCTCCCGGCCGTCCATCGGCTTGCGGATGAAGCTGGGCAGCGCCATCTCCTCCTTCTCCGCCGCCGCCCCTCCGGCCTCGACGGGCGCCACCTCGGGGTCGTCCTCCTCGGGCGGATCGACAAAGAAATTCGATTTCTGCTCGGGCGCGGCCTCGACGATGCCGGGCGCCGGGGCAGGGGCCTCGCCGGTCATGTCCACCGCGTCCTCCGGCCCGTCCCTCAGGATATGCACTTCGGCCGCAGGGGCAGGCTCTTCGCCCGACACATCCACCGCCTCGAAGTACCCCTCCGGCTCGGGCTCCACCGCAGGCGCAGGCGCCTCGCCCGACACATCGACCGCCTCGAAATACCCTTCCGGTTCAGCCTCCACCGCAGGCGCAGGGGCCTCGCCCGACACATCCACCGCCTCGAAGTACCCCTCCGGCTCGGGCTCCACTGCAGGCGTGGGCTCTTCGCCCGACACATCGACCGCCTCGAAATACCCCTCCGGTTCAGGCTCCACCGCAGGCGCAGGCGCCTCGCCCGACATGTTCACCGCGTCGTAAAACCCGGCGGGCGCGGGGGTCACCGAGGGGGGCTGGGTCTCGCCGGTCATGTCCACCACCGTCTCCGGTGGCTGGGCCTGATCCCTGGTCTCGACCGCATCCGGCTCATCGGCCGCGCCCAGGTCCACCGGCGGCGACAGCTCGGCCACCGCTTTCACCCCGTTCTCGCGGATGAACTTCTGCGCACCCTTGATGGTCAGCCCATCCTCGTGCAGCAGCTTGCGGATGCCGCCCAGCAGCTCCATGTCGGCGGGGCGGTAATACCGCCGCCCGCCGGCCCGCTTCAGCGGCTTGACCTGTGCGAACTTGCTTTCCCAGAACCGGAGCACATGGGTCTGCACCCCAAGCCAATCGGCCACTTCGGAGATGGTGCGAAAGGCGTCAGGCGCTTTACCCATGGGTTATTCCTTGCTCTGTTCCCTCGTCATCCGCGCCCCGCGTCTGCGGCAGGGTTACTTGCGGTTTCCGTCCGCGACCCGGTCTTTCATCAGGTGGCTGGGGCGGAAGGTCAGCACCCGGCGCGGGCTGATCGGCACTTCCTGCCCGGTCTTGGGGTTTCGGCCGACGCGGGCGGCCTTCTCGCGCACCGAGAAGGTGCCGAACGACGAGATCTTCACGCTCTCGCCGCGCACCAGCGCGTCCGACATATGTGCCAGAACGGTTTCGACGAGCTGTGCGCTCTCGTTGCGGCTGAGGCCCACCTCGCGAAACACGGCTTCGCTCAGATCCATCCGCGTCAATGTCTTGCCGGCCATGTGCTGTCCCCCGATGGTTTCCGGCGAGGATGGGGCACCGCATTTTCCGAGTCAATATCAGCGGCTTGGAAGCTGCTGTTTATTCACTGGTTTTGGCCGGCGCAGGGGCCTCGCGCGGGCATGGGGGGCGTCATGCCCGGGCCGGAGGTCGCGCGGAGGCCGGATCACGGCGAAGTGAGTCGCTGGTCAGTGGGGGCACCGGAGCCGGGCAGCAAGGCGCTCGGCCCGGCCTCCGCCTACCAGCGCAGCACCACCGCGCCCCAGGCCAGCCCGCCGCCGATCGCCTCGCAGACCACGATCTGACCGGGCCGGATCTTGCCCTCGGCCACGCCCACCGAAAGCGCCAGCGGGATCGAGGCCGCCGAGGTATTGCCGTGGTCCTGCACGGTCACCACGACCTTTTCCATCGGCAGGCCCATCTTCCGGGCCGTGGCGGTGATGATCCGCAGATTGGCCTGGTGCGGCACCAGCCAGTCCACCTCGGCCTCGGTCAGCCCGGCCTTCTCTACCGCCGTGTGGGCGGTGGCGGCGAGCTTCTCGACGGCATGGCGGAACACCTCCTTGCCCTCCATCCGCAAGAAGCCGGTGGTCCGGGTGGCCGAGGGGCCGCCATCGACGTAGAGCAACTCGCGGTAGCGCCCGTCGCTGTTGAGATCGGTCGCCAGGATTCCCCGGTCCTCGACCGTGCCCTTGCCCTCTTCGGCCTCCAGCACCAGCGCACCGGCGCCGTCGCCGAAGAGCACGCAGGTCGCGCGGTCGTCCATGTCGAGCAGGCGGCTGAAGGTCTCGGCCCCGATCACCAGCACCCGCTTGGCCTGGCCGCCGAGGATCAGCCCCTGTGCGTTGGAGAGCGCGAAGACGAAGCCCGCGCAGACCGCCTGGATGTCGAAGGCAAAGCCGTTCTCCATCCCGAGCTCGGCCTGAACCATCGTGGCGGCGGAGGGAAAGGTGTAATCCGGCGTCGAGGTGGCCACCACCACGGCGTCGATGTCCGAGGCTTCGAGCCCGGCCTGGGCCAGCGCGGCACGGGCGGCGTGGGCGGCCATCTGGCTGGTGGTCTCGTCCGGCGCGGCGAAATGCCGGCGCTCGATGCCCGACCGCGAGACGATCCATTCATCGGAGGTCTCGAGGCGCTCCTCGAACCAGGCGTTCGGCACCACCCGTTCAGGCAGATAATGCCCGACGCCCCTTACAACGGCCCGCACACCCATGCTCTCAGATGCCTCTTCTCATTGGTTGCGCGGAGCAGGACGCCCTGTCTCGATCCCCGCCTCAGTCATTATGCGGCGCATCCTGCCCCGCGTGGCCCACCGATGCAAGGCGGGCCGCCAGCCGCTCCGAGAACCGGCTCTGGGCCAGCTGGAAGGCGAGCTTGATCGCCGCGGAGACCCCGGTGGCATCGGCGCCGCCGTGGCTCTTCACCACCGTGCCGTTGAGGCCCAGAAAGACCCCGCCGTTCACCCGACGCGGGTCGATGCGCTTGTTCAGGCGCTTCAGCGAGGTCAGGGCCAGCAGCGCGGCAAGGCGGCTCAGCGGCGTGTGCTTGAAGGCCTCGCGCAGGAACTGACCGATCAGCTTGGCGGTGCCCTCGCCGGTCTTCAGCGCGATGTTCCCGGTAAAGCCGTCGGTCACGATCACGTCAACCCGGTCGCTGGGAATGTCGCCGCCCTCGACGAAGCCCACGAAGTCGAAGTCGTTCTTCGCCGCCGCCGCCTCGATCAGGTCATGCGCCACCTTCAGCTCGGCGCGGCCCTTGTGCTCCTCGGTGCCCACGTTCAGCAGGCCCACGCGCGGGCGGCTCAGGCCCATCCCGTTGCGGGCATAGCTCATGCCCATCAGCGCGTATTGCAGCAGGTCCTGCTGGTCGGCGCGAATGTCGGCGCCCACGTCCAGCATGATGTTGAAGCCCTGGGGGTTGCGCGAGGGCCAGAGGCAGGCGATGGCGGGGCGGTTCACGCCCTCGATCTTGCGCAGCCGGAGCATGCTCACCGCCATCAGCGCGCCGGTGTTGCCGCAGCTCACCGCCACGGCGGCCTCGCCCTTTTCCACGGCCTGGATGGTGGACCACATCGAGGTGTCCTTGCCATGCCGCATCACGTGGGAGGGCTTGTCGTCCATCTTGACCACGCCCACCGCGTCGCGGATCACCACGCGGCTGGCGAGCCGGCGCTTTTCCACGAGCGGGCGCAGCTCGGCCGCGGGGCCGTGCAGGATGAAGGCGATGTCGGGATTCTTCGAAGCCGACTGGGCAATGCCTGCCACAACGGCGGCCGGCCCGGCGTCGCCGCCCATCGCATCAACAGAAATGACAACCCGGCCCGTGAGGGCCGGGAGCTGGCGCGTGTCATTGCTTGCGGTGTCAGACATCTCCGCAGGCGTGCCGGTCACGCTCAGGCGGCGTCTTCGTCGATGTCGATCTCGTCGGCAGCGGCGACGATTTCCTTGTCGTCGTAGTGGCCGCAGGCCCCGCACACGTGGTGCGGACGCTTCAGCTCGCCACAGTTGCTGCACTCGGCCGGATTGTCGGCAACAAGCGAGTCGTGGGCCCGGCGCATGTTGCGGCGCGAACGGGTGACTTTATTCTGAGGGACAGCCATGTCTCAACCTCGGGTCTTGGGCAGGGCACACCGCCTTCGCTGCGCCCCGGCATCTGCGGGAATCTCGTCCGGCGCGTCATACGCCGCCCCGCGGCACCGATCAAGCGCCGATCCACGGGAGGCGGCAAAATACGAAACTTTTGCCGAAACGCAAGCGCGGAGTCGCCACGGGCCTGCGCTAGTCCTCCATCCGCTTCTTGAGATCGGCCAGCCCGGCAAAGGGCTTCACGCTCTCCTCGGTCAGCGGCTCGGCCCCCGGCTCGGTAAACACCGCCTCGCCCAGCTCCACGCCCTCGGCGCGCGGAAAGGCGGGCAGGGCGAGCGCGAGCGCCTCCTGCATCACCTCGCCCAGGTCCAGCACGGCGGGCAGCGGCTCGGCCTCGTCATCCTCCGGCATCTCCACCTCGTCGTCCTCGGGAAAGGAGAAATCCGCGAGGTAGCGCCGGGTGACCGGCTCCTCGATGCGCGTGGTGACCGGGTCCAGCGTGACCACGCAGGGCTGCACCACCGTGGCGCCCAGCTCCGCATCGAGCCGCCAGTCCTGCTTGCCCACGGGCGTGAGCCTGCCCTTGAACCGCAGCTTGCGCAGCCCCAGGATGCCCAGCGCATCCGCCATCCGGCCCAGTGCCGCCGCCTCCGGAACAAGCTCGAAGGTGGTCGGCTTCGCCGTCGTCAGTTCCGAAAGCCGAAACATTGGTGCCTCATCCCCAGCCGCCATGCGCTTCCTTTCTTGATGTAACCTCGATCCTTCTGTAAGCCGATTACCAGACAAAAGAAACTGAGGCACGAGGGGAAGATGGCGGCTATCAGGAGGGCAGGCCCTGGCGCGGCGAAGGGGCTGATGCTGCTGGCGCTCGTGCTGACGATGGCTGCCTGCACGGCGCGCTATCGCAACCACGGCTATACACCGGCCGATGCCGACCTGGCGCGGATCCAGGTGGGCGTGGACACCCGCGAGAGCGTGGTCGAGGCCGTCGGCTCGCCCGCGGGCTACGGCGTGCAGCGTGAAAGCGGCTACTATTACCTCTCCGCCCGCACCCGCACCTGGGGCCCCAAGGAACCCGAGTTCGTCGACCGCCAGCTCCTGGCGATCTCCTTCGATCCCTCGGGCCGCGTCAGCAACATCGAGCGCTTCACCCTGCGCGACGGCAACGTCGTCGCCCTGTCGCGCCGCGTGACCGACAGCAACATCAAGGGCGTCAGCTTCCTGCGCCAGCTTCTCGGCAACCTCGGCCGCTTCCGCGCCGAAGACTTCCTCGATTAAGACGGGTCGGAGCCTGCCCTGCCGCGCGTCGTGCAGGGGGGGCTACACGCGCCTCACCCCTCCGGCTCGAACTCCAGCGCCACACCGTTGATGCAATAGCGCAGGCCCGTGGGCTGCGGGCCGTCCGGAAAGACGTGGCCCAGATGCGCCGCGCAGCGCGCGCAATGCACCTCGGTGCGCTTCATGAACCAGCTGCGATCCTCGCTGGTGCCCACCTCCGCGCCCTCCTTGGGCGCCCAGAAGCTCGGCCAGCCGGTGCCGCTGTCGAACTTCTGCGCCTGGTCGAAGAGCGGCGCGCCGCAGCAGACGCAGGTGAATGTGCCCGGCTCCTTGGGAAAGTCGTCATGGGTGAAGGCCCGCTCGGTGCCATGCTTGCGTGTCACCTTGAAGGCAAGGTCCGAGAGCTGCGCCCGCCATTCCTCGTCGGTCTTCTCCACTGCCGCCATTGCGTGCCTCCACAGTTCCGTCACATGTTGCGCCTACCGTCGCGCCAACCCATATCTAGACGCACGCCGAGGAATCGCAATCCTGCGAGGAGGTCCGGGCAGATGAAGGCACTGACAAAAGGCCGTTACCTTGTCCGGCTGGCCGACAGCGAGGCCGATCTTGCCGCCGTCCTGGCCTTGCGCGGGCTGTGCTTCCGCGGTGATGCGGGGGCCCGCGACGAAGACGGCTTCGACCCCCGCTGCCTGCAGGTGATGATCGAGGACGCCCGCAGCGGCCGGCTCTGCTGCACCTTCCGCCTGCTGCCGCTCTCCGGCGGGGCCGAGATCGGCGCGAGCTACTCGGCGCAGTATTACGACGTGACCCCTCTCGAGGGCTTCGAGGGGCCGATGGTCGAGATGGGCCGCTTCTGCATCCACCCCGACCTCCAGGGCGATCCGCACATCCTGCGCGCCGCCTGGGCCGGGATGACCACCCATGTCGACGAGTACGGCGTCGAGCTGCTCTTCGGCTGCTCCTCCTTCAAGGGCACCGAGGCCGAGGCCTACATGGATGCCTTCGCGCTGCTGCGCGAGCGCCACCTCGCCCCGCGCCGCTGGCTGCCGCGGGTGAAGGCGCCGCAGGTCTTCCGCTTCGCCAAGCTGCTGCGCCGCAAACCCGACCCCCGCCGCGCCTTTCTCGGCATGCCGCCGCTCCTGCGCAGCTACCTGATGCTGGGCGGCTGGGTCTCGGATCACGCCGTGGTCGATGCCGACCTCGGCACGCTCCACGTCTTCACCGGCCTCGAGATCCGCGCCGTGCCGCCCGCCCGCGCCAAGGCCCTGCGCGCCACCGTCTGAGCCGTGTCCTCTGCTGCCGTAGGGTGCGCAGTCTTGGCGCACCTTGCTCCGATACGCAAAAGGCGCGAGGTCTCCCCCGCGCCCGCAGGGTGGGCATCACGCCCACCATGGGTCAATGCCTCACGCCGCCACGGCCTCGTTCGCCTGCTTCAGCCAGGCCAGCACGGTCTCGGGCGAGCTCACGCCATAGGGGTCCTCGCCGTGGTTGTCGCACAGCCCCGGCTCCTCGAACCAGGCCTCGATCACCCCGTCGTTCACCACCGCCGCATAGCGCCACGACCGCAGCCCGAAGCCGAGGTTGTCCTTGCGCACCAGCATGCCCATCCGCCGGGTGAATTCTCCCGAGCCATCGGGGATCACACCCACGTTCTCCAGCCCCTGCGCCTTGGCCCACTGGTTCATGACGAAGCTGTCGTTCACGCTCATGCAGTAGATCGCATCCACACCCTCGGCCTGGAAATCGGCAAAGCCGTTCTCGAAACCGGGCAGCTGGTAGGTCGAGCAGGTCGGGGTGAAGGCGCCGGGCAGGCTGAACAGAACCACGCGCTTGCCGGCAAAGTAGTCGGCGGTGGTCCTGGCCTGCCAGCGGAACGGGTTGGGGCCGCCCACGGCCTCGTCGCGGACCCGGGTGTGGAAGGTGACGTCAGGAAGTTTCATTCCGGTTTTCATGGGCTTGCCTCGCAAGGTTCAACCGGCGCCCAAGCGGGGAGGGGCCGGACAGGTTGCATCCGATCGGCCACCCGCAGCACGGGCAGCCCCTCCTCCCGGCGGCCTGCCTAGAGCGATTCCGCAAGCCCCGCAACCAGCCATCCCCGGCCCCATGCACCCCGCGCATGGCCCTTGCCCCGAGCCATTCCGGCATTGACCCTTCGGAATGGCCCGCCCAGTCTTGCCGCATGCCCACGCACTACCGAACCGCCACCCCCCGCGACGCCACCGCCTGCGCCCGGATCATCCGCGCCTGGGGCGAGGAGGTAGCCGACTGGATCGACCCGATGGACGCCCTCGCGCCCATGGCCGCCTTCTGGGCCGAGGTCTTTGCCGCCCATCCAACGTGGGTCGCCGAGGAGGCGGGCGAGATCCTGGGCTTCGCCAACCGCGAGGATCTGCACCTCTGCGGCCTCTACGTCGCTCGCGTCGCACGTGGCCGCGGCATCGGCAAGCATCTGCTCGATCTCGCCCGCGCCGGTCAGCCCCGCATGATCGCCTGGTCCTATGCCTCCAATACCCACGCCCGCCACTTCTATCGGCGCGAGGGCTTCGTCGAGCTCGGACGCGAGGTCGAGCCGGGCACCGGCCTGCTGAACGTCGAGCACCTCTGGACCGTCGCACCCCGACCCGCCCCGCGACCCGGCCCTGCACCCGCTGCATAGGCCCGGCCGCAAACCCTTTCCCCCGCGCAACCCACGCGCTATCTAGGGCTCAAACGCGCCCCGAAAGGCCCGAGACATGAACGACCAGAGCCCGCCTCGCCTCCGCCACCCCGAGAAGGCCCGCAAGCCCGACAATCCCCAGCCGAAAAAGCCGGATTGGATCCGGGTCAAGGCGCCCAACTCCAAGGGCTATTTCGAGACCCACAAGATCATGCGCGAGCATAATCTGAAGACGGTCTGCGAAGAGGCGGCCTGCCCCAACGCGGGCGAGTGCTGGAGCCAGGGCCACGCCACCATGATGATCATGGGCGATGTCTGCACCCGCGCCTGCACCTTCTGCAACATCGCCACCGGCAAGCCCCCCGAGGCGCTCGACGTGTTCGAGCCGGGCCGGGTCGCCGATGCGGTCAAGAAGCTGGGCCTCAACCACGTGGTCATCACGAGCGTAGACCGCGATGACATCGAGGACGGCGGCGCAGAGCACTTCGCCATGACCATCCGCGCCATCCGCAAGCAGGCGCCCGGCACCACCATCGAGATCCTGACGCCCGATTTCATCCGCTGCGACCCCGCGGTGCTGGAGGTGGTCGTCGAGGCCCGCCCCGACGTGTTCAACCACAACCTCGAGACCGTGCCCGGCCTCTACCCCGAGGTGCGCCCCGGTGCCCGCTACTTCCACTCCCTGCGCCTGCTGCAACGGGTCAAGGAGCTGGATCCTGCGATGTTCACCAAGTCCGGCATCATGGTGGGCCTCGGCGAAGACAAGCAGGCCGTGCTCCAGGTGATGGACGACATGCGCGCCGCCGACATCGACTTTCTGACCATCGGCCAGTATCTGCAGCCCACGCCCAAGCACCACCGGGTCGACCGTTTTGTCACGCCCGAGGAGTTTGCCGCCTACGAGAAGGCCGCCTGGGGCAAGGGCTTTTCCATGGTCTCCGCCACCCCGCTCACCCGCTCGTCCTACCACGCAGGAAATGACTTTGCCCGGCTCCGCGAGAACCGGCTGAAGAAGCTCGGCATGGCATGAAAGGGCCGCTCGCCGCGGCTCTGCTCGCCTGGGCAGGCGGCGCGAGCGGGCAGGGGGTGCCGCACCCGGCATGGGTGTTCCACTCCGAGGTGATCCAGCCCGAGGGCCGCGCGCTCTGCCTGATGACCGCCGAAGGCGAAGGCTGGAACTGGCTCACCCTCGAGATCGACGGCGGCGCACCCCGGCTCACCCTGCGCCTGCACGCGCCGCCGCCCGAAGGGCCGCTCACCCTCGTCTTCGCCTTCCCGCAGGGCGAGGTGCTGGGGCTGAACGGCACCGTCGCGGGCGACACATGGTCGGCCCCTGTCGCCAGCGCCGAGGAACTCTTCCGTTTCGCCACCTCGCTCGGCACCGACCAGAACATGCGGCTCGAGGTCCACGGCCCGGTGACCGACCGCTTTCCCACGCTCATGGCCGCCGATGCGCTGCGGCGGCTGCAAGCCTGCGCGCCATGATCCGCGCGGCCCTCCTACTCGCGCTCACGGCCATCCCGGCCTCGGCGCAGGGCTGGCAGCTCACGCCGCGCCCCGAGGAGGCGCAATGCACCGCCGCGCTGACCTCCGAAGCCGGGGCGGCGCTCGCCATCACCGGCCCCGCCGTGGCCGAGGCCAGCCCCGACACCCCCGGTTTCACCCTCCGGCTCTGGCTCCCCGCGCTCCTGCGCGACCTGCTGCCCATGCCCGACGGCGAGGTGGCGCTGGCCTTTCGCCCGGCCGGCCAGCCCGCCGTCCAGCTCGACGGCACGCTGGAGCCCGACGCCGCCTTCTACCGCTTCACCCACGCCTTCGAGACCGCGCAGGACACCGCCCGCTTCATCCTCGCCACCCGCACCGGCCGGCTGACGCTGTTTCACCCCGAGGCGGGCGTGCTGGCCGGCTTCGACACCGCAGGCGCCGAAGAGGCCCTCGCAGGCCTCCTCGCCTGCGCGCCCGCCCCCGAGGCTGCCGAATGATCCGCGCCACTGCCTCCGCCCCCGCCTTCCAGCCACATCCCGATTCGATGAGACCAAGATGACCGATACCAAAGCCGCCCAACTCCTCCACCTCCGGGGCCAGTCGCTCGCCAAGGGCGACCCGATCGCGCCGCCGATCACGCTGGCCTCGATGTATCACCTGCCGGGCACGCCGGGCGGCGTTGCGGCCTACGGCCGCTCCGACCAGCCGACGTGGGAGGCCACCGAGCATCTGCTCTCGCATCTCGAGGACGCGCCTGCGCTGCTCTTTCCCTCCGGCATGGCAGCGATCTCGGCGGCGCTCTTCGCCACGCTGAAGGCGGGCGACCGGCTGCTGGTGCCTTCCGACGGCTATTACAACGTCCGCAAGCTGGCCGACCAGTTCCTTGGCCCACTCGGGGTAAAGGTGGTGGAGCGCCCCACCACCGGCTTCGCCGAAGGCGGCTTCGAGGGCTTCGCCGTGGTCTTCATCGAGACCCCCTCCAACCCCGGCCTCGACCTCGTCGACCTCGCCGCCACCTGTGCGGCGGTGCGCGGGGCAGGGGGGCTCACGGTCGTCGACAACACCACCATGACCCCGCTCGGCCAGCGCCCGCTCGATCTCGGCGCCGATATGGTCGTGGCCTCCGACACCAAGGCACCGGGCGGCCACTCCGACAATCTCACCGGCCATGTCGCCACCCGCGACGCCGCGCTGGCCGAGCGCGTCCGCAGCTGGCGCACCGTGGCCGGCGGCATTCCCGGCCCCTTCGAGGCCTGGCTCCTGCACCGCAGCCTCGAAACCCTGCACCTGCGCTTTGCCGCCATGTGCACCAGCGCCGAAACCCTCGCCCCCCGCCTCGCCGCCCACCCGGCGGTGCAGTTGGCCCGCTACCCCGGCCTGCCGGGTGACCCCTCGCACAATCTCGCCAGAGCCCAGATGGCCACCAACGGCTTTCTCATCGGCCTGACGCTGAAGGACGAGGCCAGCGCCGAGCGTTTCATCGAAACCTGCCCCTTCCTGCGCCCCGCCACCTCCTTCGGCGGCGTCCACAGCTCCGCCGAGCGCCGCGCCCGCTGGGGCGATGCGGTGGCCCCGGGCTTCGTGCGGCTCTCGATCGGCACCGAGCCGGTGGAGCCGCTCTGGGACGCGCTGAAGCAGGCGCTGGACGGGCTCTGATGCCCTCGCGGCCCCCGTGCGGCAAGCGGAGTGGCGGGCAGGATCGTCGCCATTAGGCTCGAACCAATGGCGCCACAAGGGCGACCCCAGGGAGCCTTGAAGCCAGAGAATGAACAGGGGCAGGGCGCAAACTGACCGTGGTCAGTTTGCCACCGGCGGCACCACCTTCAGGTAGGCGGCAATCGCCGCGCGGTCCTCGTCGGTCAGCCTGGATGTGCTCTGCACAACCGTCGCCATCTCGCCGCCCGCCGTGTCGAACTCCGGCGTGAAGCCGCTCTTGAGGTATTCGGCGATATCGCCCTCCGACCAGTCGAGCTTGCCCGGCGTGATGTTGGGGATGCGGCCCTTGCCATCCGGCGAGGGCGCCCCGGCGAGCCAGTCCCCGGTCCAGCCGCCCAGCGGGTTGCGCGGGGTGTGGCACTCGCCGCAGTGGCCCAGCACCTCCACCAGATACCGCCCGCGCAGCTGCTCTTCGGTCAACTCGCCCTCGACCTGCCATCCCTCGCGCATGAACAGCAGCTTCCAGCCACCCAGCGACCGGCGGATGTTGAACGGAAAGCCCACCTCATGCGGCTGGCTCGGGCTCGCGTCGGCGGGCAGGGTCATCATGTAGGCGTGGATGTCGGCCACGTCCTGCATCTCGGCCATGTCGTAGGAATTGTAGGGAAAGGCCGGAAACAGGTGCTGCCCCTCCGCGTTCACGCCCATGGTCATCGCCCGGGCAAAGTCGCGCAGGCTCCAGTCGCCGATGCCTTCCTCGGAGGGCGAGATGTTGGGCGCAAGGAAGGTGCCGAAGGGCGAGGCAAACCTCTGCCCCCCCGCCAGCACCAGCCGCGCCTCGCCCTCGGCGCCCGGCGCGGCATGGCAATTGGCGCAGCCTGCGGCCCAGAACAGGGTCTCCCCGCGGCCCGCGTCGCCAGTCAGCCCGGCCACCTCCTCTTCAGGCAGATCGCCCGGAATGGTCACCACCCAGAACACGGCGGCGCCCACCAGCGCCGCCGCAACGAGCCACCTGAAGATCGGACGCATGGATTACTCCGGAAGGCGGTAGGCCTTGTGGCAGTCGCCACAGGCGCCGCCCATCACCCCCATCGACGCCTGAAGCGCCTGGAGGCTTTCGCCCGCGGCAGTCTTGGCCCCTTCGGCGGCAGCCACCAGGGCCGCGCCCTTGGCCTTGAAGTCGTCGTAGTTTTCCCAGATCTCGGGCATCGCGCGGCCGTCATCCACCGCCATGTGGTCGGTGCCCTCGTCCCACATCTCGTCCACCGTGACCTTCACGGCGGCGTCGTGCAGGGCGGTCGCGGCCTCGCCGGCGGCGGTGGCATCAAAGTCCATCTCGCCCTTGGCCATCTTGCCGAGCACGCCGAGGTTCTGGCCCATGACCTTCATCAGGTCTTCGCGGGCCTTCTGCTGCTCCATCGCATGGCTGGCGGCAAAAGCGGTTCCGGCGGCGAGAGAGGCCGCCAGGACGAGGCTGATGCGCTTGGCTGTGGTCTTCATGAATTCCTCCAACTGTTAGGTTTGCCCGGTCCCGAGGCTACACCAGCACTCTCAACCGCCCGTTCTGTCATTTCCGCAGCCACTTGGTGCGGTTATGCACAGACTGACCTTCACCATCGCACCACGGCAAGGAGTTTCTGCGCGGCGGGCACAACCTCGCTGATATGTTATCTCCATGACATGACAGTGACTTTCACTTTCCTCACGGGGTCGCCCTGCTAAACTTGACCGGATTTGACAGGACCCGTGCAGGAGACCCCCCGATGAAGCCCCTTGCCGCCGCAGCCCTCTGCCTCGCCCTTGCCACCCCGGCCTCGGCGCAGAGCCCCGAGCAGATCGAGCAGGCCCGCCGGGCCTACAACGACGGCCACTGGGAGCTGGCGCTCACCGTGCTGATTCCCGCCGCCGAGGCCGGCAATGCCGATGCCCAGAACGTCTACGGGATCGCCCTGAAGGACGGCGAGGGTGTGGCCGCAGATCCGGCGGCCTCGGTCGCATGGTATGAAAAGGCGGTGGCCCAAGGCCATCTGAAGGCCATGCACAACCTCGCCCATCTCTACCAATGGGGCGCGGGGCCCGTGGCGCAGGATTTCGACAAGGCCCGCGCCCTTTATCAGCAGGCCCTCGACGCGGGCTACGGCGAGGCCGGCAACGGCATGGGTCTGATGTGGGAGAACGGGCAGGGGGTCGAGAAGGACTTGGCAAAGGCGGCCGAGTTCTATGCCATCGGCGCCGAGGCCGGCGAGCGCAACGCCGCCTACAACCTCGCCAACTTCTACCGCACCGGCACCGGCGTGGAGGAAGACATGGGCCGCGCGCTCTCGCTCTACACCGAGAGCGCGCTCGCCGGGCATCCCTCGGCCTGGAACGCGCTCGGCCTGATGTATCAGCATGGCATGGGCACCGATCCCAGCCCCGAGGCCGCCTATCTCGCCTTCCGCGAGGCGGTGAAGGGCGGGATGGCGCTGGCCGGCATCAACCTGGGCGAGTTCGTCACCGCCACCGAGGGCTGGTGGCAGGATCCGGTCGCGGGCTACGGCTACTGCCTCTGGGGGATCAATTCCGCCTCCGAAAGCGAGCGCGACGGCTTCATCCAGACCTGCGAACCGCTGGTCGAGTATCTCTCGGTCGAGGAGGAGGACGCGGCCAAACGCTTTGCCGAGCAGATCGACCGCGCCCCGTGATCACAGCGGCGCACGGTCCATTGATTAATGGCTCTTATGTCTTTTGACATGTGTATGGGTTGTGTATCGGTTGTGCATGGGTTGTGCCCTGTTGCACCTTTGCGGTTAACGGCCCGAAATTAACCCTGATCCAAAAAGCGCACCGTCCCGATGTACGGCAGATCGCGGTTTCTCTGGGCAAAGTCGATCCCGTAGCCGACGACGAATTTGTCAGGAATTTCAAAGCCTATCCAGTCGGCCTTCAAGTCGATCTCGCGGCGCGAGGGCTTGTCGAGCAGGGCAATGGTGCGCAGTTTTGCCGGCTCGCGCGCCTTCAGCATGAGACTCACATGATGCAGGGTGAACCCGGTATCCACGATATCTTCCACCACCAGCACGTCGCGCCCTTGAATTTTGCCGCGCAAGTCCTTGAGAATGCGCACTTCCCGGCTGCTCTCCGTGGCGTTTCCGTAGCTCGACGCCTCGATGAAATCCACCTCCACAGGCAGGTCCAGCTCGCGCACCAGGTCGGCGATGAACACGAAGGAGCCGCGCAACAGCCCGATGACGATGAGCATTTCCGTGCCCTTGAACTCGGCTTCGATCTCCCGTGCCAGCTCCTCGATCCG
Source organism: Vannielia litorea (assembly GCF_900142295.1). Classification (NCBI taxonomy): domain Bacteria; kingdom Pseudomonadati; phylum Pseudomonadota; class Alphaproteobacteria; order Rhodobacterales; family Paracoccaceae; genus Vannielia; species Vannielia litorea. Next base: position 1,492,006 of record NZ_FSRL01000001.1, on the reverse strand, counting down.
GGCCGCGATGGCCTTTGCCGAGATGAGCTGGTCAATCACGTGCGGACGGTGCGGCATGTCTTCCCCTTGCATTCCCCGGCGCGTTGGGGCTCATCATGACCCAATCCTCCGCCATGTTACAGGCCCTCAAAAGCACTCTATGACCCGTCACGCCGAGACCCGCCAACTCCCTTATTCCGCTAGGGAAATGTATGATCTGGTCGCAGACGTGGCCGCCTACCCGCAGTTCCTGCCCTGGACCGCCGCCGCCCGCGTGCGCTCGCGCAAGCCGGTGCCCGCGAGCGACCTCGAGCACGGCCAGCAGCGCTTCGGCGACTGCGAGCTGATGGAGGCCGATCTGGTCATTTCGTTTAAGGTTTTCCGTGAGACATTTCTCTCGCGGGTCTGGCTCTGGGAGCACGCGCGGCGGATCGAGACGCGCTACATCGACGGGCCGTTCAAGCATCTGCTTTCGGTCTGGACCTTCGAGGATCTGCCGAAGGGCGGTTGCGAGGTTCACTTCCGGGTGGACTTCGAATTCAAGAACCGCCTGTTGCAAGGCGCGGCGGGCATGTTCTTCAACGAGGCCATGCAGCGCATCGTGCGGGCCTTCGAGACGCGGGCGCACGAGCTTTATGGTGCGAAGAATGGGTCGTAAGATTTTGTTATTGCGGTGATAATTTTGCGATCATGAGCCGGAGGGCATGGTTAACCGTCGCTTGCCGCACCGCGCTGCGCCCGATCGCGCCAAACTCCACCGTCTCTGTGATCACAAACTGCTCCCAGGCCAGTCCAAAGCACACCCGCCCCTCCGGCTTGTGCTCCGATCCGCCCGGCCCGGCGATCCCGGTGACCGAAACCGCAAGGCTTGCCCGCGACCCGCTGAGCGCCCCGCGCGCCATCTCTGCGGCCACCTCCTCCGAGACGGCGCCAAAGGCCTCCAGCGTCTCGGCCCTCACGTCCAGCATGTCCTGCTTGGCGGCGTTGGAATAGGTCACGAAGCCCCGGTCAAACACCTCCGAAGAGCCCGCGACCTCGGTGATCGCCCCGGCGATCAGCCCGCCCGTGCAGCTCTCTGCCGTGGCGAGGGTTGCGCCGGAATTTCGCGCGATTTCAAGCAGGTCCGAGGCGAGGCTCACATCAGCACCCCATGGGCGAAGCCCGCCGCTGCGAGCACGACGATGGCCGCAAAAACTCCGGCGATTACGTCGTCCAGCATCACGCCCAGCGCATCTCCGCGCCGGTCCGCCCAGCCGATCAGCCAGGGTTTGGTGATGTCGAACAGCCGGAAGAACACGAAGGCCGTCACCCAGCCCGGCCACAGCCGGTGCAGCTCCTGACCGGCGGCGATGGCACCGTAAACCACTGGAAAGAGGGCAATCCACTGGCCCACCACCTCGTCGATCACGATCTCCGAAGGGTCATGATCGGCCTTGCCCCGCGTCTCCTCCGCCGTGGCCCAGAGCCCCAGCGCAAAGGCGGTGAGCGTGGCCAGCGCGAGGCCCCAGACCCCCCCGTGCAGGGCGATCCCGTAGCCCACCGGGAGGGCGGCCAGCGAGCCCCATGTCCCCGGCGCAGGGCGCAGGTGGCCGACCCAGAAGAACGTGGCGATGCAATGGGTTAGCGCCTTCATGCCGGCACCAGAACGACAGTCGCCATGGCCGCGATTCCCTCTTCGCGCCCGGTGAATCCAAGCCGCTCGGAGGTGGTCGCCTTCACCGAGACGCGGCCCATGTCGCATCCCATGATCCGCGCCATCTCCGCCCGCATGGCCGCCGCCTGCGGCCCGATCTTGGGCCACTCGCAAATCAGCGTCACGTCCAGGTTGCCGATGGTGAGCCCGCGTTCTGCCGCCAGATCCACGGAATGCTTGAGAAAAATCTCGCTCGCCGCGCCTTTCCACTGCGGGTCGCTCGGCGGAAAATGCTGGCCGATGTCCCCCTCGGCGAGCGCGCCGTAGATCGCATCGGTTGCCGCGTGCATCCCCACATCGGCGTCGGAATGGCCCTGCAACCCGCGCCCGTGCGGCACTGTCACCCCGCAGAGCACCACGTGGTCGCCCGGCCCGAACCGATGCACGTCGAACCCGTTTCCAACCCGGATATCCATCTGATCTTCCTTCAAGATACGTTCGGCGCGGTCAAAGTCCTCGGGGTGGGTGACCTTCAGGTTCCGTTCCTCGCCGGGCACCAGCCTCACCTCGATCCCCGCCGCCAACGCGACCTCCACGTCATCCGCCGCCGCGCCTGCGAACCCGTCATGCGCCGCCCGGATTGCCTCCAGCGCAAAGCCCTGCGGCGTCTGCGCCCGCCAGAGCCCGTCGCGCGGCTGCACCGCCGTCACCCGCGCCTCCTCGGCCCGCCAGAGCGCATCGGTCACGGCCAGGGCGGGGGCCGCGCCATCGGCTTTTTCGAGGGCGAGAATCACCTGTGAAATCAGCGCTTTCGACACCAGTGGCCGGGCGCCGTCGTGGATCAGCACATGGGTCGCCGCCTCGGGCAGCGCGGCCAGCCCCGCCGCCACCGACCCGGCCCGGCTCTCGCCCCCGACCACCCGCGCCACCCCTTCGGGCAGCGCCGCATCGGCCAGGTCGCCATCTTCCGCGCCGATCACCACCGTCACGCTTGCCACTTTTTCATGCTCGCAGAAAACACCCACCGTGCGCGCCAGTAACGGCACGCCACCAAGGCTCTGGTATTGTTTCGGAATCGCCCCGCCTGCGCGGGTTCCGCGCCCGGCGGCGACAAGGAGCGCGGCGATATGGCGAGCGTCGTTCGGCACAGCTTCGCTCTACGCGCTGGCGGGTGCGGGGGCAATACAAAGCGCTTTCGGGGCGTTGGTTGCCCAAAATTTCATCGCTTGGTGTCTGGGGCCGAAAAACCTCTTTCCAGCCCTTTGCATTCCGGGGCGTTCCGTCCGATATGTAGCTTGCGTTGCACAAGGATTAAGCATTTGTCCGTTTCCGTGGCAAACCAGACGCTGGACCCGCCCGTCCTTCTCGCCCCGCTCGCGGGCATCACCGACCTGCCGTTCCGCCAGCTGGTCGCCGGTTTCGGGGCCGGGCTGGTGGTGTCGGAGATGGTGGCGAGCCAGGAGATGGTTCAGGCCAAGCCTGGCGTCCGCGAGCGCGCGGAGCTGGGCTACGGCGAGCAGGCCACCTCGATCCAGCTCGCGGGCCGCGATGCCACCTGGATGGCCCGCGCCGCCGCCATGGTCGAGGAGAACGGCGCGCGGATCATCGACATCAACATGGGCTGCCCCGCCAAGAAGGTCACCGGCGGGCTCTCCGGCTCTGCCTTGATGAAGGATCTCGACCACGCGCTCACCCTGATCGAGGCGGTCGTTGGCGCGGTCTCCGTGCCTGTCACCCTCAAGTGCCGCCTCGGCTGGGACGAAGGGCAGATCAATGCGCCCGAGCTGGCCGCCCGCGCCGAACAGGCCGGTGTGAAGATGGTCACCATCCACGGCCGCACGCGCTGCCAGTTCTACAAGGGCCGGGCCGACTGGGCGGCGATCCGCGCGGTCAAGGAGGCCGTCTCGATCCCGGTCATCGCCAATGGCGACATCACCGATGCCGCCACAGCCCGCGCCGCGCTGCAGGCTTCCGGTGCCGACGGCGTGATGGTCGGACGCGGGGCCCAAGGCGCCCCCTGGCGACTGGCCGAGATCGCCCATGCGCTGGGGCAGGGGCCGGCGCCCCGCATCCCGCAGGGCGCAGCTCTCGCGGCCATGATCCGGGAGCACTACGGCGCGATGATCGCCTTCTACGGCGACGGCCTCGGCGCCCGCGTCGCCCGCAAGCACCTCGGCTGGTACATGGACGCCTCCCACACCCCCTCCGCCCTCCGGCAGCGCATTCTCACCGCCACCGACACCGGCCTCGTGCGCGCCCTGATCGAGGATATCCCCAGAACCGCCAGCCGAGAGGCCGCCTGATGCTGAGCGAAGACATCATCTGGATCTCCCTTCCGGTCCCGGCGCTGCTCCTCGATGACAAGGACCAGATCGCCGACATCAACCCGGCGGCGGAGACCTTTCTCAACACTTCCCTGCGCTCGCTCGAAGGGGCCCACGTGTGGGACAAGATCATGGTCGCCGCCCCGCTCGAAGACGGCTTCGAACGTGTTCGCAAGAACCAGTCGGCGCTCTTCGTCAATGATGTCGACCTCGGCACCGGCGACCGGCCCCCGGTGCATTGCAACCTCCAGATCGCCCCGCTGAACGACAGCACCGGCCGCCTGCTGATGCTGATCTCGCCCCGCGAGATCGCCGGCAAGCTGGGCCGTGCCCATTCGGTCCAGGCTACGGCCAAGAGTGCCATCGGCATGGCCGAGATGCTGGCCCATGAAATCAAGAACCCGCTGGCAGGCATCACCGGGGCGGCGCAGCTCATCTCGATGAACCTGCCCAAGGCCGACCTCGAGCTGACCGACCTGATCGTCGAGGAGAGCCGGCGGATCGTGAAGCTCCTGGAACAGGTCGAGCAGTTCGGCAACGTCCGCCCGCCGCTGATGAAGCCGGTCAACATCCACGACATCCTCGACCGCGCCCGCAAGTCCGCCGAGGTGGGCTATGCCGCCGGCATGATCTTTACCGACGATTACGACCCCTCCTTGCCGCCCACGCTGGGCGATGCCGACCAACTCCTGCAGGTCTTTCTGAACCTCTTCAAGAACGCCGCCGAAGCCTCTCAAAAGATGGGGCCCAAGCACAAGGGCACCATCAGGATCCGCACCTTCTACGATCTGTCGCTGCGGTTGCGGCGCAAGGATGGCAAGGGCGCGCCGGTGCCGCTTCAGGTCGAGATCACCGACAACGGCCCCGGCCTGCCCGAGGAGATCGCAGAAGATATCTTCGAGCCCTTCGTCTCGGGCCGCGAGAACGGCACCGGGCTCGGGCTGGCGCTCGTCAGCAAGATCGTCGGCGAGCATAACGGCTGGGTCCAGGTCGACTCGGTCCCGGGCAAGACCGTCTTCCGGGTGTCGCTCCAGGTGGCGCCCGATCTGAGCAACAGTGAATATTACTAGGAGTTTGAGCAATGGACGGAACGGTACTGGTCGCCGACGACGATCGCACGATACGCACGGTGCTCACCCAGGCGCTCACCCGCGCGGGCTGCCGCGTGCATGCAACCTCCTCCCTCGTCACGCTCATGCGCTGGGTCGAGGAGGGCAAGGGGGACCTGGTGATCTCCGACGTGGTCATGCCCGATGGCAACGGGCTGGAGACGCTTCCCAAGATCTCCGCCGAGCGCCCCGGCCTGCCGGTCATCGTGATCTCGGCCCAGAACACCATCATGACGGCGATTCAGGCCGCCGAGGCCGAGGCCTACGACTACCTGCCAAAGCCCTTCGACCTGCCAGACCTGATGAAACGCGCAGCGCGCGCGCTCGAAAGCAAGCGTCGCCTGGCCTCGCAAAAGGCCACCGCGAGCGATGTGCCCACCCCCGACAGCGACCTGCCGCTGGTGGGGCGCACGCCGCAGATGCAGGGGCTCTACCGGCTCGTCGCCAAGGTCATGAACACCGATCTCCCGGTGCTCATCACCGGCGAGAGCGGCACCGGCAAGTCCTTGATCGCGCGGGCAATTCATGACTTCTCCGATCGCCGCACGCTGCCCTTCGTGGTGGTGTCGCCCGCCGACCTTCAGGGCGCGGACGGCCCCGCGCAGGTGGTGGCCCGCGCCCGGGGCGGCTCGCTGCTGTTTGACGAGATCGCCGATCTCGACGACGAGGCGCAGGGCCGGATCGTGCGGATGCTCGACGCTTTCGGCGATTCCGCCCCGCGCGTCATGAGCACCAGCCAGGGCAACCTCATGGAGCGGATGGAGAACGGCGGCTTCCGGCAGGATCTGTTCTACCGTCTCGGCGGCGTCACCATCAACGTGCCGGCGCTGCGCGAGCGGGTCGATGACATTCCGCTGCTGGCCGAGCACTTCCTGGCACGGGCCGAGCAGGGCACCGCGCCCCGCCGCATTGCTCCCGCGGCGATGGATCTGGTGCGCGCCTACAGCTGGCCCGGCAACGTCCGCCAGCTCGAAAACACCATCCGCCGCCTCGTGGTGACGGCCACCGAAGAGCAGATCGGTCTGGCCGATGTGGAGGCCGTGCTATCGTCGCAGCCCGAGATCGAGCCACTGGTGGGCGGCGGCGACGGCGAGAAGCTCTCGGCCTCGGTTGCCAAGCACCTGCGCCGCTACTTCGATCTGCACGGCGGCGCGCTGCCGCCGCCCGGCCTCTACACCCGGATCCTCAAGGAGGTCGAACTGCCGCTGATCGAGATCGCGCTCGATGCCACCGGCGGAAACCAGGCCAAATGCGCCGATCTTCTGGGCATCAACCGAAATACCCTCCGCAAGAAGATAAATGATCTCGATATTCAGGTGACACGCCGCCGCAAATTGATGTAAAAGGGCAACAGAGCCGTGGCAGAGGGGTCTCAGGCCCCCGTCAAGATCACGGGATATGGCGGTATGTCCCTTCGGGGGCACAAGATATGTGAGGCTTGCGGTGGGCTCCTCCGCACGAGCGTTTGGGTGGGAACGCCTTGTTAAACTGCGCAGATTGCGTCGTTTGCGCAACGCGGCGACGCTTGCGTTGGTGGTTCTCGGCCCTGCGCTGGCAATCGGAACATACCTGACGCTCGGCCCCTTCGGGCAGGGGGCGAACTCGCCTGCGCTCCGGGCGATTCTCCTCGCCGACATCGTCTATGTGCTCATCATCGCGGCGCTGGTGCTGTGGCAGGTGGCCAAGCTGGTCGCCGCGCGGCGGCGCAAGTCTGCTGGCTCCCGGCTGCATCTTCGCCTGACCGGGGTTTTTGCCCTGATCGCCGCCGTTCCCACCATCCTCGTGGCCGTCTTCGCCGGCCTCACCATCAACCTCGGGCTCGAAAGCTGGTTTTCCGACCGGGTGCGCGAGGTGGTCGGCGCCTCCCTGGAAGCCGCGCAGGCCTACAAGGGCGAGCACCGCCATGATCTCGAGCAGGATGCCGTCGTGCTTGCAGGCTACCTCAACGTGGCCCGGGCCGCCCGCGGCGCGGTGACCGACGGTCAGATCCGCCAGGTGTTGGGGCAGGGGCAGGCCCAGGTTCAGCGCGGGCTGCGCGAGGCCTTCGTCATCGACGGTTCGGGAGAGCTCAGGGCCCGCGGCGAGCGCAGCTATCTGTTTGATTTCGAGCGTCCGACCGAAGAGCAGATGGAGGCCGCCCGCAACGGCGAGACGGTAATCATCGAAGATTGGGAGAACAGCGAGTTCCGCGCCCTGCTGCGGCTCAACGCCTTTCCCGACAGGTTTCTCTATGTCTCCCGCGAGGTCGACGGCCAGTTGCTCGGCCTGCTGGACGACACCGAGGAAACCGTGGATGTCTACAACCAGCTCGAGCGCGAGCGCGGGCGCAGGCTCTTCGAGTTCGGCGTCATCTACCTCGGCTTCGCCCTCATCCTGATCCTCGCGTCGGTCTGGCTCGGCCTCTGGTTTGCCGAGCGCCTAAGCCGGCCCGTGGGGCGCCTCACGGGGGCCGCGCAACGGGTGGGCGAGGGCGATCTCGACGTGCGCGTGATCGAGGAAAACGGCGATGACGAGATCGCCATGCTGGGCCGCATCTTCAACCAGATGACCCGCCAGCTCAAAGGCCAGCGCGACCGCCTGCTCGACAACTCCGCCCGCATCGAGGAGCGCCGCCGCCTGTTCGAGCAGGTGCTGTCGTCCGTGACCGCGGGCGTGATCGGGCTCGACCCGGATGGCCGCGTGGAGTTCATGAACCGCTCCGCCGTGTCGCTCCTCGATCTCGACGACGAGATCGACCCGCATGTGGCCGTCGGTCAGGCCGTGCCCGAGTTTGCCGGCCTGCTGGAGCGCCTGCGGACTGGCGAAAAGGAGATCGCCCGCGAGGAAATCCGCGTGAGCCGGAAGGGCAAGCTCGAAACCCTGCTGGTGCGCATGGCCCGGCGCCGGGGCGAGGAGGGCGAGGTCGAGGGCTACGTGGTGGCCTTCGACGACGTGTCCGAGCTGGTGACCGCGCAGCGCATGGCCGCCTGGGGCGACGTGGCCCGCCGCATCGCCCATGAAATCAAGAACCCGCTCACCCCGATCCAGCTGTCCGCCGAGCGCATCCGCCGCAAGTTTGCACCGCTGGTGGGGGAGGAGGCGGAGAACCTCGATCAGCTCACCGGCGTCATCGTTCGCCAGACCGGCGACCTGCGCCGCATCGTCGACGAGTTCTCCAAGTTCGCCCGCATGCCCGAGCCCGACCGCAAGCCTGTCGATCTGTCGGCCGTGTTGCGCGACGCGGTTCTGCTCCAGCGAGAGAACCAGGGCGAGGCGCTGAAGTTCGAGGACGAGACCGGTGGTGTCATGGCGGAGCTGGATGAAACCATGATCAGCCAGGCCTTGATCAACCTCATCAAGAACGCGGGCGAGGCGATCGAGAGCCTGCAGGAAAAGGGCGCACCCGAAGGCCATGTGCCGGAGGTGCGGGTGCGGCTCCACACGGAGGGCTCCGAGGCGGTGGTGGAGGTGGCCGACAACGGCATCGGATTGCCCGAAGACCGCGACCGCCTGTTCGAGCCCTATGTGACGACAAGAGAAAAGGGCACCGGCCTCGGCCTGCCCATCGTGAAGAAGATCATCGAAGAACATGGCGGCAGCCTTGATCTGGTGGATGCCGAGCCCTTCGCGGAAGGAGCCCACCGTGGCGCCCTTGCCGTGGTGCGGCTTCCGCGCAGCCTCGAGATCAGTGCAGCCGCCGAATGACGAGAGAGGAAGGAAGAGCAGAAATGACCGATATTCTGATCGTAGACGACGAGCGCGACATCCGCGAACTGGTGGGTGACATTCTGCGCGACGAGGGCTTCCAGACCAGGCTCGCGGGCAATTCCGACGACTGCATGGCGGCGATCAACGAGGCGCCGCCCGCGCTGATGATCCTCGATATCTGGCTGAAGGACAGCCGGATGGACGGCATCGACATCCTCAAGAGCGTGAAGCGCGACAATCCCGACATTCCCATCGTCATCATCTCGGGTCACGGCAACATCGAAATCGCGGTGGCGGCGATCAAGCAGGGCGCCTACGACTTCATCGAGAAACCCTTCAACATCGACCAGCTGATGGTGGTGATCCGCCGCGCGATGGAAACCTCCCGCCTGCGCCGCGAGAACAGCCAGCTCCGCCGCAAGGAGGTTTCGGTCACCGACATGATCGGCAGCTCGCCCGCCTTCAAGGCGCTCAAGGGCCAGCTCGATAAGGTCACCAAGTCCAATGGCCGGGTGATGCTGACCGGGCCCGCCGGCGCCGGCAAGGAGATCGCCGCGCGCTACATCCATGCCAACTCCTCCCGCGCCTCGGGCCCCTTCGTCTCGGTCAACTCCGCCTCCATCGAGCCCGACCGGATGGAAGAGGTGCTCTTCGGCCGCGAGAGCGATGCCCGTGGCGTCGAGCCCGGCCTGCTCGAAGAGGCCCACGGCGGTGTGCTCTACTTCGACGAGGTGGCCGACATGCCGCTCGGCACCCAGAGCAAGATCCTGCGGGTGCTGGTGGAGCAGCAGTTCCAGCGCGTCGGCGGCAGCGACAAGGTCCGCGTCGACCTGCGGGTGATTTCCTCCACCAACCGCGACCTCGAAGCCGAGATCGCCCATGGCACCTTCCGCGAGGAGCTCTATCACCGGCTCAACGTCGTTCCGATCCGGGTGCCGGGGCTGGAGGAGCGCCGCGAGGACATCCCGGAGCTTGCCAAGCACTTCATCGCCGAGGCCAACGCCAACCAGGGTCTCGTCGCGCGGGCGCTCTCGGAGGAGGCCGAGGCCCTGCTGCAAACCATGCACCTGCCGGGCAACGTGAGGCAGCTCAGGAACATCATCGAACGCGCCCTGATCCTCGGCGAGACCCACGAGCCGATCGACGCCCGCGAGCTGCAGGGGGGCGAGGCGCCGGAGGACGACGAGGGCCGCGTGGTGCTCTCGGGCGGGCTGGCGACCCTGCCGCTGCGCGAAGCCCGCGAGCTGTTCGAGCGCGAGTATCTGCTGACCCAGATCAACCGCTTCGGCGGCAATATCTCCCGCACGGCGACCTTCGTGGGCATGGAACGGTCGGCGTTGCACCGCAAGCTCAAGTCGCTCGGGGTGGTCACCTCCAACAAGGCCGGTGCACGAATTGCCCACATAGAGAGCCAGGCGGCGGAATAGGGGCCTCAAAAGCGGCGGGTTTCCGCCAATCCGCCGCGCCTTGCCAAGGTTGGTTAACACGCGAACTTGAAATTGGTTCCCGATTGGGTGATCACCGTTTCCAGCGAGAACAAATACTCGAGGGACGGATGAGGCTGGCAAGACCTATACGGGCAAAAGCCCTGCGACTTCCGCTGCTATGTGCAGCGCTCCTGCTGACCGCCGCCTGCGGCGCTCAGCGCAACACCGAGACGCTCTCGACCATGTCGGCACCGCAGCTCAAGCCCGGGCTGCTCGATTACGCGATCTCCGAGGCCCGCAGCCTGCGCGCCACCGGGGCCCGCGTCTGGTGCGTGCCCTTTGCGCGCAACGCCAGCGGGGTCGAGATCCGCGGCAATGCCAACACCTGGTGGAACAGCGCCAGCGGCACCTACGCTCGCGGCCGCACGCCGCAGGTCGGCGCGGTCATGGCCTTCTCCGGCACGCGCCAGCTGCCGATGGGCCACGTGGCCGTGGTCTCCAAGGTGGTCTCCGACCGCGAGATCGAGATCAACCACGCCAACTGGCACCGCAACCAGATCAGCCTTGGCATGTCGGTGATCGACGTGTCCGACAAGAACGACTGGTCGGTGGTCAAGGTCCTGAGCCAGTCCAACGCCTATGGCCGGCCCTATCCGATCGACGGGTTCATCTACCCCACGCCGGTCTCCACCGCGATCTGATCGCCCTGGCCGCGAAGCGCCTCAGCGAAAGCTGGCGGTGCACATCTCGATCTCCAGAAACGTCTGACAGCCGCCCTCCGGGGCGGCTTCGTCGTTCTGCGGGTGGTGCGCCATGATGAAACCTGCGGCGATGGTATGGTCCGCCGCCTCGCGCCAAAAGGCCGCCATCGCGGCCACGGTCTCGCCCGATTGGAGGCTCTGGCCCTGGAGAATGGCCATGTAATCGAAGAGATCGCGCCCGATCAGGTTGGCCACGAGGTTCTCGCCGGCAAGATGGAGCTCGCTGACAATGAGCGCCGTGCGGGAGATCCGGATCAGGGGCAGGGCGTCCTCTGCCTCGACGATCTCTTCGTACCGGGCAAGCAGCGCCTCCGCATCGACAGGCTGCCCGGCCTCCCGCGCGGCGCGTGCGCGATATATCTCCCGGTTGGTGCGCCAGGTCAGGCTGTCATCGGCATCGAGCGCGCCGGTGGCCAGCGCCGCCTCCGCCTCTTCTGCTGCCCTGGCCCAATGTGCCGCGTCGGCGGCCATTCCCGCCTGCTGCACGGACCAATCCGCCCGTTGGGCCGGGCTCGAGCCCTCTCCCGGACGGAGGGCGGAAAGGATCATCTCCCTGAGATCCGCATCGTCGGGGCGGTCGAGGTGCCCGGCCATGGCAAAGAGCATGTCCTGCGCCGCAGACCAGGCGTCAGGGTCGGCGATGATGTCCTCCCGCAGCCGCGGCGTCTCGGGGGGCCCGGTGGTGAGGTCGTCCACTGCCAGCAACAGCTGTGCCCGCGCCAGATCGGGCGCTCCGCGCAGCAGCGCCCCGGTGAAGAGGTTCATCGCCACCACCGAATTGTAGACGGCGACCAGGGGCTCGGCCTCGGCCACCTCGGGCGGCAAGCGCAACCCGCGCAACATCTGCTCGCTCTGGTCGATATCGCCCTGCACCATCATCTGCCCGCCTTCCACGGCAAGGCCGGAGGCATAGGCAAACCCCTCGGAGGCGGCCACGCGCGCCGCATCCTCGCGGTGGTCCGCGATGAAGGCGCGTTGTTCCTCTCCCAGCCAGTCCTCCAGCGGCGTGTCGATGCGGGCCAGGGTGGCACGGCCCCGGTCTGCATGGCCCCACCAGAACTCGAAATACGCGCGCCAGGCGAGGACGAAGTGATGCAGGCCGCTGCCGTCCTCGACCAGCGTCTCGGCCTCGTCGAAAAGCGCAAAGCCGCGTTCGTAGCGCGCCAGCCCGGCCATCAGCTGCACGGCGGCCACGGTCATCACCCGGGCCCAGTCTGCATCCAGAGGCCCCTCGGCACGGGCGGCCTCCAGCGCGCGGGTCAGCTCGAACTCGAGCCCCAGCCCGCCGCTCTCTTCCACGATGGCATCGAAGCGGTCGAGCAGGTCAACCGGGTCGGGGGCCTGGGCCTGCGCCGGGGCGGCCAGGCAGAGGCAGAGCAGAACCGCCCGGATCACGAGCCGCCTCCCACCACGAAGAAGGGCGCCCAGGCCAGCGGGTGCGCCAGCGTGGCGTCGCTCTCGTCGGCCATCAGCGCCAGCATCGAGCGCCGCATCGCCTCGGCCTTGCCGAGACCGGGGTCCGCCTCCAGCTCGGCAAAGGCCGCAGCCGTCAGCCGCGCCGCCGCATCGTCGCGCACCGGCCAGTGGCTCACCAGCAGGCTCTCGGCACCGGCGGCAAAGAAGGCCCGCGCGAGGCCCGAGAGACCCTCGGCGCCCTCGCCATCGCCCGCCGCCGTGTTGCAGGCCGAGAGCACCACCCAATCGGCGGAGAGCCGCAGCCCCGCCACCTCTCCCGCGGTCAATAGTCCGTCATCCTCTGCGCTCGGCGTGCCCGGCGGGGTCAGGGCCAGCGCCGGCTCCTCCAGCCCCTGCAACTCGCCCGCGATCAGCCCGTGGGTGGCAAACACGATCACGTCGCGGTCGCTCAGGTCTGCGCCGCGGATGGCGGACTCGGTGGCCGCCGCGCCCAGCAGCACCTGCGCGGTGTCGGGGAAAGCGCGGGCAATGGCCTCCACCTCCCGGCGAGTGCCGGGCAGGGGGGCGAGCGCCGTCACGTCCACTGCCTCGCCGCCCGACCGGGCCACCTCCATCGCGCTGGCCGTGCCCGCGAACACCGGGTCCCCCACCGCCAGCAGCGTGCTGCGACCCGATGCGCGCGGGGCGCGGGGCAGGGCCCGCAGGCTCACCACCGAGGGCATCACCGTGATGGCATGCCGCCGCACCAGCCAGGAGGCCTCGCGCAAGAGGCCAGGCGTGACCGGCGCCGTGGCATCGTCGTAGCCGGTGAGAAGGGCGGCGAAGGGCAGGCCGATCCAGGCGCCATCCGGGACAATCCTGAGGTTCGGATAGGCCTCCAACTCCTGCGCGAAAGCGCCGAAGAGCAGCACGTAGAGGTTGGCAGCCAGCGGGCGGTTGAAGTCGGGCACCTCGGCGGCGGCGCTCTTGGGCTTGAGCGCGGTCGCCCCGCGCAGGGTGCCGGTCAACCCCATGCCTTCCCGGAAAAGCGCCACGAGCTGGGCTGCATCGCCGCGCGGCAGTGCAACCCGGTGCCAGATCACCCGGTCCCGCGCCACCAGCCAGAGATAGAGATGTTCGTCGCCCTGGTGAAAGGCGATCAGGGCCTCCCCCTCGGCCAGCAAGCCCTTCGCCTCGTCGAGTCCCACGGGAGCGGGGGCGGTGATGTCGCGCCATCCGGGAAAGCCCCGGGCCAGACGCTCGCCGTTGACGGTGAGCGCCGTGTCGATCTCGTCGAGCCGCTGCCGCCTGGTTGACTCGTCGAGCGCCATGTCGCGCCGCAGCGCGTCGCGGCGCTCCTCCAGGTCGCGGCGCTCCAGGGCCAGCTCCTCCGCCCCGGCGGCCCGCGCGGCGACCCGCAGCGCAATCTGCTGCATCGCCCGCGCCGCGCCGGTGCCCTGCACCCGCTGGGCCAGCTGAAACATCGCATCGGCCTGGCCGAGCGGAGAAAGCCTGCCCGGATCGTCCTGCTGCGAGACGGCGGGCAGGGGGGCGAGGCAGAGCATCAGGGCAAGGGTGCGCAACATGGCGCCGATTGATCCGCCCCGGCCCGCCAAGGTCAAGTGACAAGCGCCGACACCCACGCCCGTTGACCCCACCTCAACCCCGTGCCAAGCAGAGTGCCACGAGCGCAACGGCAGGCCCCGGGAGGGCAAGCACCGAATGAAAGTCATCATCTGCGGCGCGGGCCAGGTCGGCTGGCAGATCGCGCGGCACCTCTCGGGCGAGCGGAACGACGTGACGGTGGTCGACAACAATGCCGAACTGGTGCGCCGCGCCACGGATTCGCTCGACGTGCAGGGCATCGCAGGCCACGCCAGCTACCCCGATGTGCTCGACCGTGCCGGCGCCCGCGATGCCGACATGATCATCGCCGCCACCCATTCCGACGAGGTGAACATGGTCACCTGCCAGGTGGCGCACTCGGTGTTCTCGGTGCCCCGAAAGGTGGCCCGCCTGCGCTCGCAAAGTTACCTCACGGCGATCTACTCCGATCTCTACCGCCGCGATCACATGCCGATCGACGTGGTGATTTCGCCCGAGCGCGAGGTGGCCGAAGCCGCGCTCCAGCGCCTCGCCGCACCCGCCGCCTTCGACACCGAGCGCTTTCTGGGCGGTCGCGCCCAACTTCTGGGCATCCAGCTCGACGAGGATTGCCCGGTTCTCAACACGCCGCTGCGCCAGCTCACCGATCTCTTCTCCACCCTCCGCGCCATCGTGGTGGGGGTGCGCCGCAAGAACCGGCTCTTCGCGCCCAACCCGGGCGACCAGCTCTTTGATGGCGACCAGATCTATGTCTGCGCCAATACCGAAGACACCACCCGCACGATGGAGATCTTCGGCAAGGTGCTCCGCAAGCAGGAGCGGGTCGTCATCATCGGCGGCGGCAACGTGGGCCTCGCCGTGGCCCAGGCCCTCGAAAAACGCACCGACCGGATCCGCGCCAAGGTGATCGAGCGCTCGCGCGCCATTGCCGAACGCGCGGCGGATTCGCTCGAGCGCACCATCGTGCTGCATGGCGACGGGCTGAGCCGCGAACTGCTGGTCGAAGCCAACATCGACAAGGCCGACGCGGTGCTCTGCGTCACCGACGACGACAAGGTCAATCTGCTTGCTGCCGTCCGCGCCAAGGCCAACGGCTGCCCGATGGCGATCTGCCTCGTCAATGATCCCACGCTGGTGCCGCTGATGAACCCGCTCCACGTGGATGCCTACATCAACCCCCGCGCCACAACCGTCAGCTCGATCCTGCGCCACATCCGCCACGGGCGGGTCCGCGGGGTCTATTCGATCGGCGATGCAGAGGCCGAGGTGATCGAGGCGCAGGTGCTCTCCACCTCGCCGCTCTCCGGCCAGCGCATCCGCGACATCGACTTTCCCGAAGGGGTGACGGTCGGGGCCCTGATGCGTGGCGAGAAATACATCAAGCCCGTGGCCGAAACCCGGATCGAGGAGGGCGACGTGATCGTTCTCTTCGCCATGGCCGACGACGTGCCCGAGGTGGAGCGGCTGTTGCAGGTCTCCATCGACTTCTTCTGAAGGCCGCCCGCCCGTGCGCCGCATCCTCGAACTGCCACTGATCGTGATCCTCATGGGGATCTGCGCGCTCATGATGTATCTGCCGGTTTTCCACGCCGTCGCGGTGCGCGACTGGCTCTCCGCGCGCAGTTTCTTCTACGCGGGTACGCTCTTTCTGACCCTGGTCATCTTTCTCGGGATCGCCACCTATCACATGAAGCCCCGCAGCCTGGCCCGCAGCCACCTCACGGCGCTGGTGGCGGCCTATGGGCTGCTGCCCTTCATGCTGGCCTGGCCGTTCTACGAGGCGGTCCGCACGACGACCTTCTTCAACGCCTGGTTCGAGATGGTCTCCTCGCTCACCACCACCGGCGCCACGCTCTTCGAGCCCGAGCGCCTGCGCGACACGCTGCACCTGTGGCGCGCTACCGTGGGCTGGATGGGCGGGCTCTTCATCTGGGTCACGGCGGCGGCGATCATGGCACCGCTCAACCTCGGCGGCTTCGAGGTGACATCCCTGGCACGGCCGGGCGCGGGCGCCAAACGCGACCGGGTGCTCGACGCCGACGCCCAGACCGACCCCCGCGAGCGCCTGCTTCGCCTCGCGCTGCAGATGGGTCCGGTCTACATCGCCCTCACCGGCGTGCTCTGGGTCGCGCTGGTGGCTGCGGGCGAGGATCCGCTGGTGGCGATCTGCCATGCCATGGGCGTGCTCTCCACCTCCGGGATCTCCCCGGTGGACGGGTTGAGCGAGGCCCGCGCCGGCCTCGTGGGAGAGGCCATGATCCTGCTCTTTTTCGTCTTCGCCTTCAGCCGCAAGACCTTCTCGCCCGGCTTTGGCATGGGTGCGGGCCGGGTCAGCGCTGTCTACCGCGATGTCGAGGCCCGCATGGCCTTCTACTGCATCATCCTCGTACCATCCGCGCTCTTCCTGCGGCACTGGATCGGCGCCTTCGAGGTCGACGATGTCGCCGACATCCACGCCGCGCTGCGTGCCCTCTGGGGCGCCGTCTTCACCGTCGCCAGCTTTCTCAGCACCACCGGTTACACCAGCGCCGAATGGGGCGGCACCGAAACCTGGTCGGGCCTGCAAACTCCGGGGCTGGTGCTGATGGGCCTTGCGCTGGTGGGCGGCGGGGTGGCCACCACGGCGGGCGGCGTGAAGCTGCTGAGGGTCTATGCGCTCTACCGCCATGGTCACCGCGAGATCGAGAAGCTGGTGCACCCGCATTCCGTCAGCGGATCGGGGGGCAGCTTCGGGCGGCACATCCGGCGGCAGGGCGCCTATATCGCCTGGCTCTTCTTCATGCTCTACGCCATGTCGCTGGCCGGGGTATCGGCCATGCTCTCCGCCACGGGCCTCAGCTTCGAGCAATCCATTGTCCTGTCGCTCTCGGGGCTGTCGACGGCAGGCCAGCTCGCCCAGGTCGGCGGCGACGCGGCCATCAGCTACGTCCAGATCAGCGACACGGCCAAGACCATTCTGGCCGGCGCGATGGTTCTGGGCCGGATCGAGGCCCTGGCCCTCATCGCGCTGCTCAACCCCGAATTCTGGCGCGCCTGAGGCGGCTCTGCCGCACCTTGCTTAGCACTCTGAATTTGGGGGTGGAATCTTGCAGATGCAGCCTCCATAGTGAGCCCGTGAACGGGGGGCCCGCGATCCGAGGCAGGCTATCCGGACGCGTGCGAGACGAAAGCAACGACAAGAACAAGGCAGCAAAATGGCCAGCGACAAACAGAATTTGCAGGATGCATTTCTCAACCACGTCCGGAAGACCAAGGTTCCGGTGACCATCTTTCTGATCAACGGGGTGAAACTCCAGGGCGTGATCACCTGGTTCGACAACTTCTGTGTCCTGCTGCGCCGCGATGGCCAGTCGCAACTTGTCTACAAGCACGCGATTTCCACCGTCATGCCGGCTCAGCCGATCAGCCTCTACGAGGGCGAAGAATAGGCGAATTCCACGATACCGCGGAGCGTCCGACCCGGGCGTTGGTGCTCCACCCGGACATCCAGACAGACCACGGCCGCCGCGACGCCGCGCCTGCGCTTGAAGAGGCGATGGCGCTCGCTTTGGCGCTTCCGGGGCTGGAGGTTGTCGCGGGGGAGGTCGTCAACGTGCGCCAGCCCCAGCCCGGCACTCTCTTCGGCACCGGCAAGATGGATGAGATCAAGGCCCTGATCCAGGGCCAGGAGATCGCGCTGGTGCTTGTCGATGGCCCGGTGACCCCGGTGCAGCAGCGCAACCTGGAGGAGGCCTGGAAGGTGAAGCTGCTCGACCGTACCGGCCTGATTCTGGAGATCTTTGCCGACCGTGCCGCCACCCGCGAGGGCGTGTTGCAGGTCGAGCTGGCCGCGCTCTCCTACCAGCGCACCCGGCTGGTGCGGGCCTGGACCCACCTCGAGCGTCAGCGCGGCGGCCTCGGCTTTGTCGGCGGTCCCGGCGAAACCCAGATCGAGGCCGACCGGCGCGCGATCGACGAGGCGATGATCCGCATTCGCCGCCAGCTCTCCAAGGTCACCAAGACCCGCGCCCTGCATCGCGCGTCCCGCGCCAAGGTGCCGTTCCCCGTGGTCGCGCTGGTGGGCTACACCAACGCCGGAAAGTCCTCGCTCTTCAACCGGATGACCGGGGCCGAGGTGCTGGCCAAGGACATGCTCTTCGCCACGCTCGACCCGACCATGCGCGCCGTCGAGCTGGCCGGCGGCGTGAAGGTGATCCTCTCCGACACCGTGGGGTTCATCTCCTCCCTGCCCACCGAGCTGGTCGCCGCCTTCCGCGCCACCCTCGAAGAGGTGCTCGAGGCCGATCTCATCCTTCACGTCCGCGACATCGCCAGCCCCGCGACCGAAGAGCAGGCCCGCGACGTGGATGCCATCCTCGAGAGTCTCGGCGTGTCGGAGGAGGTGACGTGCCTCGAACTCTGGAACAAGGTCGACCTGCTCCCCGACGACAAGGCCGAGGCCCTGCGCAACCAGGCCGCACGGCGCGACGACGTGCTGGTGATCTCTGCCGTTTCGGGCGAGGGGCTCGAGCGGTTGCAGGAGGTCGTGACCGGCCATCTCGAGGGGCTGCGGATCGAGGAAACCCTGGCGCTCGCCTTTGCCAGCGGCCGCCACCGCGCCTGGCTGCACGAGCGCGATGTCGTTCTGGCCGAACGCCAGACAGAGGACGGCTGGTCGCTCGACCTGCGCTGGTCCGCCCGCCAGAAGGCCGAATTCGAGCGCCTCTGAGCGCCACCCGTAGACATCGCTCCCTGACACGCTACACCTTGCCCGGACCACCCGAGGAGGCGAGATGCTCAAGAGTCAGCGACATTACTACTGGATCGGCGGCGGTATCTGGGGGCTGCTGATGCTGGTGGGCATCGGCTTCGTGGTCTACAGCAGCCTGCAGGGCAAAGGCTCCGGGCTGGCGGATGCTCTGTCCACCGAGGTCTTTGCGCAGTCCGAGGTCGTCACGGGCGATGCCGCAGCCCAGGGCGTGCTCCTCACCGATGCGGGCGAGGTCGATATCGGCCCCGGCGGTCTCACCCTCACAGACCCGCTGACCGACCCCGACCGCCCCGCCTTCGACCTCGACACCCCGGAGGGCCGCTTCCCGGCGCTCATCTACCGCCCTGCGGACGACCCGCGCGTCATCGGCATGGTGGCGCTGCGGTTCTCGGACGCGCCGGTCGGCAAGTGGAAGCGCGCCGGGCGCAAGGGCCGTCCGCTCGATTTCGAGTTCACCCCGGACGATATCGTGGCCCTTGGCGACAGCGACGCCGTCGCCGCCCTGGAGGCCGAGGCCGTCAGCGCCGCCCTGGCCGCCGCAACCGGCCCGGTGCGCCATGCCACGCTGGAGGCGGAGGGCAGGGCCGTGCTGCTCCTGGACCCCAGCTTCGAGACCTTCTCGGCCGATATCTACGTTGGCTTCGACGAAAACGGCGACCCCGCCGTGCTGGTGAAGGACTTCGGCTACTTCGGCACACGTGCCGCGCTGGATGAGCGCGCCGAGACGGGCGAGTAGCCCGTCACTCCGCCGGCGTCAGCACCGTCACGCCCACATTGGCCGCCCGCGCCAGCGCCGGATCGAGCGACATCGGAATATACTCGCCCCGCCGCCACAGCGCCCCCAGGTCATCGTAATGCCGCGAAAGCGGATGCCCCGATTGGCCGGTGGCGGTGATGAAGACCGAGCTGTCGGGGTCCGAAAAGTCGTAAACCCCGCGATAGCCCGCGCCGTGGACGTTGGAATAGGGGTCCGGGTCGCTGCCCTTGGTGCGGCCCCGAAGCAGGGTAAAGTCGCCGCCCGAGGTGCTCTGGTGGATGTTCACGATCCATTTCAGCACCGGCACCTCGCCCAGCACCGCATGATCGTGCAGGGCCTCATGCGCGTCGCCCCAGCGCAGGCTTTCCAGCGCGGTGCCGTAGTTCGCGCCGATCCAGAGCAGCGCCTCGTCGAGCGCGATCCGGGCAATGTCGGTGCAGGTTTCCTGCGCCGTCGACTGCGCCACGTCGCACCACACCGCCGCCCCGTCGACATCGCGGAAGACCCGCTCCAGGAACAGCGGTTCCGGGTGGGCGAACTCCACCGATAGTGGCCCCAGCTCGTCGCGGACAAGCCGGTTCTGCAGGTGCTTCAGCCAGGCGGCAAAGATCAGCGGCTCCGGCAGATGCTCGCTCATCTCGCCGTTCCAGTTGGCCAGGAGCTCCAGCGCCCTCTGCCGTTGCCGTTCCGGCGTGCCTTCGGGCGCGGCCTCGCCGGTGAACCACAGGTCCTTGGCAATGAGCGGCAGCAGGGTGCGCGCGGTCACGCTCACCGTGTCGAGCTGCGCGTCGATGAAGCTCTCGCGGGTGTGCACCTCGCGGGTCTGCATCAGCCGGGTCCAGCGCTGGATCCGCTGGGTATCGCCCCAGGTGAAGCTCACATGCTCCGGGAAGGGGCGATCGACCGTCTTGTTGTTGGTGTTGCCGAGGATGCCGCCCACCGGGTCGATGAAGGTCGGGTTCTTCTCGTAGGGCATGCGGCCGGCCCAGCGATTCTCGGTCCGCCAGCCCAGCGCCGGCATCCGCCCCTGGCTGGCATGGCCGGGGTTCCTGTTGGGCATCGCGCCCACCATCTTCAGGGCCACCCGGCCCGGCTCGGCGATGGTCAGGTTTTGCGCCGGCGCGATGAAGAGCTCCATCGCGTCGATGGCCTCCTCGATGGTCCTGGCCCTCTGGAGCCCGAGCGCGGCCTGCATCGAGGTGTCGCGCGGCGAGAGCGCCGTCCACCCCAGTGACGCCACGTGACCGCCCGGCGTGACCTTGTCGAGGTTGTAGTGCGAGCCCGGCAAGACAGGTCCGTTCTCGGTGCGCCGCAGGGTGATGGTGATCGGCTCGGAACCCTTGATCTCGATGATCGAGCTCTTGGTGCTGAAGGCCTTCCAGCCCGTCGGCGTGCGGTATTCCTGCGGATTGGCCGGGTTCAGCTCCTCCATGAACACATCCTGATCGTCGAGGTAGGACGAGGTTATCCCCCAGGCCAGCGCATCCGACCGCCCCGACAGGATGAAGGGAATACCCGGAATGGTCGCCCCGATCACCCCGCCGGTCGAAAGCTCGACTCTCGCCAGGTACCACACCGTCGGCGCGGTGAACCCCAGGTGCGGGTCATTCGCCAGGAGCGCCTTGCCGGCCGCCGAGCGCTTGGGTGCGGCGGCCCAGGCGTTGGAGGCACCCGCAAAGGCCCGTGGCTTCACCGGCGAGAGCGGGTCCAGCGCATATTGCGTCCAGCCCGCGGGCGGCTCGCCGATCGGCACGAGGCTCGCATAGTCGGGCAGGGCGGCGGTGCCGGGGCCCGGCACGTCGGGCAGGATATCGGCCAGCCGCGGCTCGGGCAGTTGCAGCGAGACCCGCGCCCGCAGCACCTCTTCCTGCAGCTGGCCGGTGAGCTGGAGCGCCATGATCTTTCCCATGGCGACCGTATCGGCAGGCCGCCACGGCGCGATCTCGCGCGAGAACAAGAAGAACTCCGGCGCACCCCGGCCCAGCGCCCCCTCGTTGACAGTCGCGATCCAGGCGTTCACCCCCGCCGAATAGGCCTCCAGCATCGCCCGTGTCTCGGCATCGAGCGAGGAGACCGAGGCCGAGGCCGCCTCGTAGAGCCCGAACCGGCGGAGCAGCTCGTCGGTCTTGACCGTGCGCACCCCGAAGATCTCCGAAAGCCGCCCCTGCGCCGCACGCCGCGACATCGTCATCTGCCAGAGCCGGTCCTGGGCATGGGCAAACCCGAGGCCAAAGAACACGTCCTCGTCGGTCGAGCCGAAGATATGTGGCACATTGGCGTTGTCCCGCACGATCTCCACCGGCCCGGCGAGCCCCGCCACGGACAGCCGCGCGCTGTAATCGGGGATCGACCGCGAGGCGAGGTAGTAGGTCACGCAGGCCACCAGGAAAGCCGTCAGCAAACCCGCCGTCACGATCCGCAGAAGCCAGCGAAAGATGCGCGCCATATCTGTCCCTCGGTTGACCTTCTGCCCCTGCGGGGTAATCAGGAAGCCAAGGTAATGGAACCCCGCGGGAGGATAAAGACATGGCGAAGGTGGCATTTCTCGGACTTGGTGTCATGGGCTACCCCATGGCAGGACATCTGGTGAAAGCCGGCCACGAGGTGACGGTCTACAACCGCACCTTCGCGAAGGCCGAGAAATGGGTGGCCGAGCACGGCGGCACCGCCGCTCGAACTCCGGCCGAGGCCGCCAGCGGCCAGGATTTCGTGATGGCCTGCGTCGGCAATGACGATGACCTCCGCGCCGTCTGCGCCGGAGAGGATGGCGCCCTGGCCGCCATGACCGCCGGCACCGTCTTCGTCGATCACACCACCGTCAGTGCCGCCGTCACCCGCGAGATGTATGCCGTCGCCGACAAGGGCCAGGTAAGCTTTGTCGATGCACCGGTTTCCGGCGGGCAGGCCGGTGCCGAGAACGGCGCGCTTGCGGTGATGTGCGGCGGCGACGAGGGCGCTTACGACCGCGCCGAAAAGATCATCGCCGCCTATGCCAAGAACTGCCAGCGCATGGGCGAGAGCGGGGCGGGCCAGCTCACCAAATGCGTCAACCAGATCTGCATCGCCGGTCTCGTGCAGGGTCTCTCCGAGGGCATAGCCTTTGCCCAGAAGGCGGGCCTCGATGCCAAGGCCGTGGTGGAAGTCATCAAGGATGGCGCGGCAGGCAGTTGGCAGATGGCCAACCGCTACCAGACCATGGTCGACGACCACTTCTCCCATGGTTTTGCGGTGGACTGGATGCGCAAGGATCTCGGCATCTGCCTGTCGACCGGCAACGAGATCGGCGCGGCGCTTCCCGTCACCGCCCTCGTCGACCAGTTCTACAAGGACGTGCAGGCGATGGGCGGCGGGCGGTGGGATACCTCCTCGCTGATCAAGCGCCTCAAGGCCTTCGACTGACCGCGTTCAGTTTCCGCGCTTCGGCCCCGAGAACTTCCCGGCGGGCTTCCCACCCGGACGCCCGCCAGGTTTGCCGCCCGGTTTGCCGCTGAAGCCTCCACCCGGCTTGCCGCCGGGCTTTCCACCCGGCTTTCCGCCGAACTTGCCCGCAGGCCGGTCGCCCGGTTTGCCACCGAACCTGCCCGCAGGCTTTCCGCCCGGCTTGCCGTCCTTGCGGTAGGGGGGGGTTTCGCCGCCCTCGGCAGCCCGCGCCCGGTTCTTCTTGCTTGAAGGCTTGCCCGCAGGCGGCGGCGGCCCCTTGCGGCGCGGTGCGCCCATCGGCGCGCTCGGGTCCGATGCCCCGGCGCGATAGCCCGTCGAGGGTGCGCCATGGCGCGGCTTGCGCGGCGGCTTGCTCTCTTCGCGCATCGGCTCGGCTGCAACCTTCAGCGCGGCCTCGGGCGTGACCTCAGGCGCAGGCTGCGGGGCAGGGGCCTCGGCCCGCTCCTCCGCTGGCGCGTCGCGCTCCGGGCGCGGCTCTCGCCGTGGCCTGGCCGGCTTCTCGAACTTGCCCTTCCGCTCGGGCTTCGGCCCCGGTTTCGGGCCACGTGCAGGCCGGTCCAACCCGTCGGGGACCCCGTCAACCCGCGCAAGTCGGGTGCTGCCCTCCACGGCCATGCTTTCGCCCAGGTGGTCGATCAGCCGCTGCACCGCGCCCTCGCGCACCTGCACATAGCTCTCGTCCGGCCCGATCCGGATGGCGCCAAGGTCGTCCCGCGTCAGCCCGCCGCCCTTGCAGAGCATCGGCAGCAACCGGCGCGGCTCGGCCCCCTGGTTCCGCCCCTGGCTCACCGAGAACCAGACCGAGGCTCCGAACTCCTCGCGCGGCCGCGGCTTGAGATCGCCCCCCGAAAGCTCCTCGGGCGCGGAATGCTGGGTCGCGTAGTTGCGCAGAAAAGCCGCCGCAAGCTGTTCGGGGCTGAAACGTTCCACCAGCCGCCCGATCGCCTCGACCTCCTCCTCGCGCGGGGCTTCCTCCCACACCGGGTCTTCGAGCATCCGCTCCGCATCGCGGGCCTGCACCGCCTCCGCCGAGGGCGGCTCGGCCCACTGCGCGGTGAGCTGCGCCATGCCCAGCACGCGCAGCGCCTTCTTCTTGCTGCGCGGGGTGACGACCAGAACGCTCACGCCCTTGCGGCCCGCGCGGCCAGTGCGGCCCGAGCGGTGCAGCAGGGTTTCATGGCTGCCCGGCAACTCGGCATGCACCACGAGGTCGAGATTGGGCAGGTCGATGCCCCGCGCCGCCACATCGGTGGCCACGCAGACCCGCGCCCGACCGTCGCGCATGGCCTGCAGCGCATTGGTGCGCTCCTGCTGCGAAAGCTCGCCCGAGAGCGCAACCACCTTGAAGCCCCGGTTCGCGAGCCGCGTGGTGATCCGGCCCACTGTGGCGCGGGTGTTGGCAAAGACGATGGCGTTGGGTGCCTCGTAGTAGCGCAGCACGTTGATGACGCAATGCTCCAGGTCGGCCTCGGCGACCGCCATGGCAAGATACTCGATATCGGCATGCTGCGAGGCCTCGGCCTTGGTCTCGATCCGCACGGCCTCGCGCTGGTAGCTCTTCGCCATATGTTCGATCGCAGGCGGCACCGTGGCCGAAAAGAGCAGCGTCTGCCGCTCTTCTGGCGCTTCACCGAGAATGAACTCCAGCTCCTCCCGAAAGCCCAGGTCGAGCATCTCGTCGGCCTCGTCGAGCACGATCGCGCGGATGGATTGCATCTCCATCGAGCCGCGCAGGATATGGTCGCGCAGGCGGCCCGGCGTGGCCACCACGATATGCGCGCCGCGCGCCAGGGCCCGCCGCTCGTCGCGCATGTCCATCCCGCCCACGCAGGAGGCCACCACGGCGCCCGCCTTGGCATAGAGCCATGACAGCTCGCGCTTCACCTGCAAAGCCAGTTCGCGGGTCGGTGCGATCACCAGCGCCAGCGGGGCCTCCGCGGCTTCGAACACCTCCGCCTCGCCCAGCAGCGTCGGCGCGATGGCGATCCCGAAGCCCAGCGTCTTGCCCGAGCCGGTCTGCGCCGACACCAGCATGTCCGCGCCCGCGTGCCGAGGGTCGCTCACCGCCTCCTGCACCGGGGTCAGGGTGGTGTAGCCACGGTCGGCTATGGCATCGGCAAGGGCTTGTTTCACGAGGGGTGTCCGGCAAGAGAGGGGCTGAAGCGCCGCTCTCTACAGGCAGCGGCAGCCGCTGTATAGCGCAATTCGGCGCAGGGCTCCGCGTGGCAGCACTCTCCCGCACCTCGCCTCGGCCCGGGGAGATGGGCCCACGGCAAAGAAAAAAGGCACCCCGAAGGGTGCCCTTGAGGTCGGTCTTGTGGCCACCCGTTCAGGGGATGATCCGATTGTATTTTGTGCCTTCCAGCGTCGCCCCGAGGATCAGCCCGGCCTGGCCGAAGATCACGGCAATGACCGGGGCCAGCGCCGTGAGCGTCTCGGCGCTCAGGTTGCCGGCATTGTCGTTCAGCGCGTATTCCGCATCGGCGCCCACCGACCACCCCGTGGAGGTGCGGAAGTCGCGCAGGGACGCGGGCGTCATGAAGAACAGCGCATGGGCATATTGCTGGGCGCCGATCTGGAGCCCGAAGTTGGCCTGAAGCGCGGCGTAGTAATCGACCGTCGCATTGTCGATCCGCAGCGCGCCGCGTCCGTAGCTGCCCCCCACCCCGAAGCCCGCCTTGGTGACCAACGGCATGTAGAGCACGCCAGCAGACTTTGCCTCGAGATCCGCAGTGCCGGGGTAGCGCGAGAACAGGTAGTTCCGCGTGCTGTCCACCCGGGCGTCGATCTTTGCACCGTTGTTGGTGCCTACACCATTGCCGCAGGCCGAAAGCACGGTGGTCGCGCCGAGCCCGGCAAGGAATACACGTCGATTGGGGAGTTTGCTCATCATATCCGCCTGTCCTTATGCCTCGATCCGGCTGTTTTGCGCCGGTTTGGCCCATCTATAGGGGGTGCGCGGCGGCTTGTCACCACAAGTTGAGGTCATATGGGCGGAAAATGGCCCGCAAAGCGGGGTCCGGAGCGCGGCCTGCGCACCACCGCACCCTCACCCCGCCTTCAGCCGCCGCGCCATCCGGGGGGCGAAGTAGGTCAGCACCCCCATGCAGCCCGCGCGCTTGAAGGCCATCAGGCTCTCCACCATCACCTTCTCGCCGTCGATCCAGCCGTTTGCGGCGGCGGCCTCGATCATCGCGTATTCGCCGCTCACCTGGTAGGCGAAGGTGGGCGCGCCGAAGGTGTCGCGCACCCTGCGGATGATATCGAGATAGGGCAGGCCGGGCTTGACCATCACCATGTCGGCGCCCTCGGCGAGGTCGCGTGCGACCGTCCGCAACGCCTCGTCACTGTTGGCCGGGTCCATCTGGTAGGTGTTCTTGTCGCCGGTCAGCGCGGCGGAGGCCCCCACCGCATCGCGGAACGGCCCGTAGAAGGCCGAGGCGTATTTGGCGGCATAGCTGAGAATCGACACGTTGCGATGCCCCGCCGCCTCCAGCGCCGTCCGGATCGCGCCGATCCGGCCATCCATCATGTCGGAGGGGCCGAGGATATCGGCCCCCGCCTCGGCCTGGGCCAGCGCCATCTTCACCAGCGCCTCCACCGTCTCGTCGTTGACGATCTGACCCCCCACCACGAAGCCGTCATGGCCGTTGATGTTGTAAGGGTCGAGCGCGATGTCGGTCATCACGGCAATCTCCGGCGCGGCGGCCTTGATCGCGCGGATCGCCCGATTGGTCAGGTTCTCGGGGTCCCAGGCCATGGCGCAATCCTCGGTGCGCGCCTCGGGGCCGGTGTAGGGAAACAGGCAGATCGCCGGGATCCCCAGCTCGGCCGCCTCCTGAGCCGCCTCCGCCACGAGATCCACCGTCAGCCGCTCCACGCCGGGCATGGAGGGCACGGCGGTGCGCTCTCCCGCGCCGTCGCGCAGGAACACCGGCCAGATCAGATCGTCGGCGGTGACCGTGGTTTCGCGCACCAGCCCGCGGATCGCCGGGCTCGTCCGGGTGCGCCGCAAACGGGCGGCAGGGTAGGGGGCGACGGTGGGGCGCATGGGAGAACCTCGCTTTTCAGTCACAGACTGCGCCGTGCCACGGATTTTGCGCCGCGACAAGGCTTCCATTCCCTGCACATGCGGCTAGATTGCGCGAACTTCGACAAGGGGCCGCAACGGGCCAGAGGGGCAGATACAGGTGCTGGACTGGTACGACACCGTCTTCGAGCTGATCGACATGCGGTCGTTCTCGAACCTGTGGTACTGGATCGCCCTCGCCGTCGTCTGGTCGACCTCCTCGCATTTCGTGCTCGGCGTGCCCTGGGATCTGGTGCAACGGGCAAGGCGCCAGGGCGGCGAAGCCGAGGCCGACCTGCACGACATGGTCCGGGTCAACGTCAACCGCATCCTCTACATCGCCGACCAGGCCGGGCTCTGGCTCATCGGCATCGTCTTCTTCACACTCACGTCGCTGGCGATCATCGGCTTCTGGTATGGCTCCGAGTTCAGCCAGGCCGTGTTCCTGCTGGCCGCCCCCATGAGCCTGGTGCTGGGCCTGGGCGTGCGCTGCGCCCGCGGCATCCGCGCCGCCGATGGCGACGGCCTCTATGGCCGGATGCACCGCCACCGGTTCACCACGCAGGTGATCGGCATGCTCTCGATCTTCGTCACCGCGATGTGGGGCATGTGGCAGAACCTCTCGATCGGCGCGATCTGAGGCGGGGGCGGAGTGGGGGCGCTGCCCCCACACCCCCGAGGTATTTGGACCAAGAAGAGGGGGCAGGTTGACTTCGGCCCCCGGCGGGGTAGTTGGAGCCTCCTGATGAGAGAGACGACGCGCATAACCCTGGGCGGCGCGCCCGAGGGATTCGACGCCCTCCTGATCGCCCGCGAGCTGGAGCGCGGCGCGCCCGTGGTGCATTGCGCCCGCGACGACAAGCGCCTGGCCGAGATGCGCGCGGCACTGGCCTTCTTCGCGCCGGGCGTGCCGGTCATCGAGTTTCCCGGCTGGGATTGTCTGCCCTACGACCGGGTCTCGCCCAACCCTGACATCTCGGCCCGCCGGATGGCCACGCTTTCGGCGCTTGCAGGCGGCATGACGGGCCGCTTCGTGCTGCTGACCACGCTCAACGCGGCGACCCAGCGGGTGCCGGCGAAGGCGCTCGTGGCGGCCTCCAGCTTCGTGGCGACCGTAGGCGAGCAGGTGAACGAAGATGCGCTACGCAGCTTCCTCGTCCGCATGGGCTTTTCCCAAGCACCCACCGTGCTCGAGCCTGGCGACTTTGCCATTCGGGGCGGCATCATCGACATCTTTCCGCCGGGCGAGGGCGGCCCGGTGCGGCTCGATCTCTTCGGCGATATCCTCGACGGGGCCCGCCGCTTCGACCCGGTCACCCAGCGCACGACCGAAAAGCTCACCCGCATCGAGCTCTCGCCCGCCTCCGAGGTGGTGCTGGACGAGGCCTCGATCACCCGCTTCCGGCAGAACTACCGGATCGAGTTCGGCGCCGCCGGTTCCGACGATCCGCTCTACGAGGCGGTGAGCGCGGGCCGCAAGCACGCCGGCTTCGAGCACTGGCTGCCGCTCTTCCACGCGCGCCTCGATACGCTCTTCACCTATCTGCCCGAGGCCGCGGTGATGCTGGACGACCAGTTCACGCCGGCCCGGCTCGCCCGGTGGGAGAGCATCACCGATAGCTACGACAACCGCCGCGAGGCGGCCAGCTCCAAGGCCCGGCTCGGCGGCAGCTACAAGGCCGCACCGCCCGCCGGCCTCTACCTGAACGATGCGGCCTGGGAGGCGGAGATGCAGGGCCGCCGGGTGATCCAGCTCTCGCCGCTGCCGCAGAGCACCGGGCCCGGCGTGCTGGACGCGGGCGGCCGGATCGGCCGCAACTTCTCGCCCGAGCGCCAGCAGGAAAACCTCAGCCTTTTCGGCGCCTTGAAGACCCATGTCGAGGCGCAGCGCCGGCAGGGGCAAGTGGTGATCGCCTCCTATTCCGAGGGCGCGCGCGAGCGGCTCGCGGGGCTGATGGCCGACGAGGGGCTGGACGGCGCCACCCCGATCACCGACTGGCGCGACGTGCCGGAGGGCAAGGGCGGCGTCTTTCTCGCGATCTGGCCGCTGGAGCACGGCTTCACCGAGCCGGGCCTCACCGTGATATCCGAGCAGGACGTGCTGGGCGACCGGCTCATCCGCGCGCCCAAGCGCAAGCGCCGGGCCGACAACTTTCTGACCGAGGCGCAAAGCCTCAGCCCCGGAGACCTCGTGGTGCATGTCGACCATGGCGTCGGCCGCTACATGGGCCTCGAGGTGGTCAACGCGCTCGGCGCCGATCACGAGATGATCCACCTCGAATATGCCGAAGCCGCCCGGCTCTACCTGCCGGTGGAGAACATCGAGCTGCTCTCCCGCTACGGCCACGAGGAGGGCCTGCTCGACAAGCTGGGCGGCGGCGCCTGGCAGGCCAAGAAGGCCCGCCTGAAGGAGCGCATCCGAATCGCCGCCGAAAAGCTCATGCGCACCGCCGCCGAGCGGCTTCTGCGCAAGGCGCCCGTGCTCGAGCCCATCCCCCACGCCTGGGAGGAGTTCTCGGCCCGCTTCCCCTATACCGAGACCGACGACCAGCTGAAGGCGATCGCGGAGGTGCTGGAAGATCTCGAAGCCGGCCGCCCGATGGACCGGCTCGTGTGCGGCGATGTCGGCTTTGGCAAGACCGAGGTTGCCATGCGCGCGGCCTTCGTTGCGGCCATGCAGGGCAAGCAGGTGGCCGTCATCGCCCCCACCACGCTGCTCGCGCGCCAGCACGCGAAGGGCTTCGCCGAGCGGTTCCGGGGCTTTCCGCTCAAGGTGCGCCAGCTCTCCCGCTTCGTGTCTGCCAAGCAGGCCGCCGACACCCGCAAGGGGCTGGCCGACGGCACGGTCGATATCGTCATCGGCACCCATGCCGTGCTGGCCAAGACAATCCGCTTCAAGGACCTGGGCCTGCTCGTCATCGACGAAGAGCAGCACTTCGGGGTCGGGCACAAGGAACGGCTGAAGGAAATGCGCTCCGACATCCACGTGCTGACCCTCACCGCCACCCCGATCCCGCGCACGCTGCAACTCTCGCTCACCGGCGTCCGCGACCTCAGCATCATCGGCACGCCGCCGGTCGACCGCCTCGCCATCCGCACCTATGTGTCGGAGTTCGACGCGGTCACCGTCCGCGAGGCGCTCCTGCGCGAGCACTACCGCGGCGGCCAGAGCTTCTACGTGGTGCCGCGCCTCACCGACCTGCCCGAGATCGAGGACTTCCTGAAAACCCATGTGCCCGAGGTCAGCTACGTGGTGGCCCATGGCCAGATGGCGGCGGGCGAGCTCGACGACAAGATGAACGCCTTTTACGACGGCAAGTTCGGCATCCTGTTGGCCACCACCATCGTCGAGTCGGGCCTCGACATCCCGACCGCCAACACCATGATCGTGCACCGCGCCGACATGTTCGGCCTGGCCCAGCTCTACCAGATCCGGGGCCGGGTGGGCCGCGCCAAGACCCGCGCCTATGCCTATCTCACCACGCGCCCCCGCATGCCGCTCACCGACAGCGCGCAAAAACGCCTGCGGGTGCTGGGCTCTCTCGACAGCCTCGGCGCCGGCTTCACGCTTGCGAGCCAGGATCTCGACATCCGCGGCGCCGGCAACCTCGTGGGCGAGGAGCAGTCGGGCCATGTGAAGGAAGTGGGCTACGAGCTTTACCAGTCGATGCTGGAAGACGCGATCGCGCGCATCAAGTCCGGCCAGTTCGACGGGCTGACAGATGACGACGGTCAATGGGCCCCGCAGATCAACCTTGGCGTTCCTGTCCTGATTCCAGAGGCTTACGTGCCCGACCTTGATGTGCGCCTGGGGCTCTACCGCCGCCTGTCGTCGCTCACCACCAAGGTCGAGCTGGAGGGCTTTGCCGCCGAGTTGATCGACAGGTTCGGCCCGTTGCCGAAAGAGGTGAACACCCTGATGCTGATCGTCCGCATCAAGGCGATGTGCAAGCGCGCGGGCATCTCCAAGCTCGATGGCGGGCCGAAGGGCGGCACCGTGCAGTTCCACAACGACAAGTTCGCCAACCCGGCCGGCCTCGTGGAGTTCATCCAGGCGCAGAACGGCATGGCGAAGATCCGCGACAACAAGCTCGTGGTCCGGCGCGACTGGGAGAAGGCCAGCGACAAGATCAAGGGCGCCTATGCGATCGCCCGCGACCTGGCCGACAAGGTGAAGGCAAAGGCGTAAGCGCCTGCTACTTGTCGGGATTTCCCATCCAGAGCATGATCCCGAGCGCGATGAGGCCCGAGATCAGGCAGCCCAGGATGAGCGGCGTCGTCGTGCCGTCGAAGAACTGCCCGATGGGCGTTCCGACGGCCACCGCGAAGGCGGTGCTGACCGACCCGATCACCGAAGTCGCGGTGCCCGCGAGCCGGCCCATCGGCTCGAGCGCCAGGGCGTTCAGGTTTCCCATGGTCAGGCCCATCTGGTAGAAGAGGGTGATGACCCAGATCAGGTAGACCACGAAATGCGCGGTGGAGGCCTGCGGCGTGAACTGCGTGATCACGAGCGCGGAGATGCTGATGAGAGCCACCCCCACCAGGGCCCGGATGACCATCCCCCGCATGCCCACCGTCATCACGAACCGCGCGTTCACAAAGCTCGAGGTGCTGGCACAAAGCGCGATCACGGCAAACCAGAGCGCAAAGCTGTCTGCCTTGCCGAAGACCTCGTCAAAGACCGGCTGGGTGGTGGAGAGGATCGTGAGAAGTTGTGCAAAGATAAAGATTTGCACGGCGATGGTAAAGCGCACTGTCCGGTCGGAGATCACCGTCTTCACGTTCTGCCAGAGCGGCCCCGCCCGAAACGGCACGCGCGCCTCATGCGGCAGGGTCTCGGGCTGACGCAGCAGGAGCCAGAGCGACGAAACCCCGATGAAGAGCACGAACATCAGGAAGATCGCGCGCCAGCCGAACGCCGCGATGATGCCCTGGCCGATCAGCGGCGCAACGGCCGGAAAGAGCGAGAACACCAGGAAGATGAAGCTTACCAACCTGGCCATCTCCCGGCCCGCGTATTGGTCGCGCACGATGGCCAGCCCGACGATTCGCGGGCCCGCGGCCCCGAGCCCCTGGATCACCCGCGCGGCCAGGAGCAGCTCCAGCGTGGGCGCCGCCCATGCGAGCAGGGAGCCGCCGATGTAGAGCCCGGCGCAGGCAAGGATGGTGGGCTTGCGGCCATAGGCGTCGGAGAGCGGGCCGGTCACCAGCGTGCCGATCCCCATGCCCAGCATGAAGAAGGTGATGATGAGCTGTGCCCGGTTCGGCGCATCGGCGGTCAGCTCCTCCACGATGGTCGGCATCGCGGGCAGCATCGCGTCGGTCGAAAAGGCGATTGTGGCGAAGAGCATCGCCATGAGCGCGGTAAACTCGGTGCGGCTCAGCTTGCCCCCGGCCGCCGCGCGCTCGGAAAGGCTCACCGAAGCGTTCCGATCTGGCCGTTGATCTCTTCGATGAGCTTCAGCCACAGCTCCGGCGGCTGCGACCCCGGCACCACGTGCTGACCGGCGATGATATGGGTCGGCACCGCGGTGACGCCGCGTTCGCGGGCATGGGCGTCGCGGGCCCGGATGTCATCGGCATCGGCATCGCTCTCCAGCAGGCGGCGGATCACGGCGGCATCGCAGCCGGCGGAATCCGCGATATCGGCCAGAACCTCCGGGTCCTCGATATCGCGCCCCTGCATGAAGTATGCTTCGAAGAGCATTGAAACTACAGGGATTTGCCGTTGCTCCAGACCGGCCCAATGGATCACCCGATGAGCATCGAGCGTGTTCGGCGTGCGCTCTATGGTGGCCAGGTTCAGCATCAGCCCGGCCTCTTCGGCCGCCTCCGCAATCCGGCCATAGACCTTCACCGCCTGCTCCTTGCCGCCGAACTTGGCTTCCAGGTAGCTGCGCCGGTCCATCCCGCCCTTGGGCATGTCGGGGTTCAGCTGAAACGGGTGGTACTCGATGGTAAACGGGTTCTGCGGTGCCTCCGCCAGGGCGCGGTCCAGCAGGGTCTTGCCGACGAAACACCAGGGGCAGATCGGGTCGGAGAAGATGTCGAGCTTGATCATGGGAGTGGTTTGTCACGCCGCGCGCGCGGGGAAAAGAGCGAAAGCAGTGCGTCTACGCAGGGTCGAGAGGCCGGTGGCGCAGGAGCGTCCGGTTGATCTTGCCGTTGGCGTTGGAGGGCAGCGCCTCTATCCGGGTGAAGACGCGAGGGCATTTGTACCGCGCGAGCCGACTGGCGGCGAAATCGGAAAGATGCGATTCATCAATGCCTTCCGGTCCGACATAGAAGCACCGGATCACCGTGGTGCCGGGCTTCACTTCGGCCTCCACCGCAGCGGCGGCGATGATGCCGGGGTGGTCCGTCATCGCGGCCTCCACCTCCAGCGGCGACACCCGGTAGCCGCCCGCGTTCATCATGTCGTCGTTGCGCCCCAGGTAGGTGATGGCGCCGTCCGGCCCCTCCGCCACCGTGTCGCCGGTCAGAAACCAGTCGCCGTCATGGCGGGCCGCGGTCTCCTCGGGTGCGTCGAGATAGCCCAGCATCAGGCCGGGATCGCTGCGGTGAATGGCCAGGTGCCCGTCCTCGCCCACCCGGATCCGCCGTCCCGGCTGCGGGTATCCGCTGGCCCCCTCGGGCGCGGGCCGTGCCGGGCTACCCGACACATAGGTGGAGCATTCCGACATGCCGAGCGCCTCGTAGATCTCCGTGCCCGTCGCCGCCGTCCAGGCCGTGCGGGTCGCCTCGGGCAGCTTCTCACCCGCAGACAGGCCATGCCGCAGCTTCGGCGCACGGATCTCGGGGACCTGCCTCAACATCTGCCGGTAAACCCCGGGTGCAGCGGCAAAAAGCGTGGCGTCATGGCGAGCCATCAGCAGCGGCAGCTGTTCCGGCTTGACCCCGGCGGCGGGGATCACGGCCGTGGCCCCGCGCGCCCAGGGGTCCATCAGCCCGGTGCCCAGCGTATAGGTCCAGTTGAAGGCGCCGGCGTGAAGCATCCGGTCGTCCTCGCGCAGGTCGTACCAGCCCTCCCACATCATCCGCCGCGCCCAGACGGCGCGATGCGCATGCATCACGCCCCGCGGCCTGCCGGAGGTGCCGGAGGTGTAGATGACGTAGCCCAGCCGCTCCGGGTCGCCCATCTGCGGCGCCACCTCGCCCTCCATCTCGTGCAGGGCAGCCTCGGGCAGCACCGGGGCAGGGTGCGCGGGCAGCGGCACCTCCGCGCCGGCGATCACCAGGGCCGGGCGCAGGTCGGCGGCGATGGCGGTGATCTCGGGCACGGTCAGGGCGGCGGAGGTGGGCACCGGCACCAGCCCGGCCCAGAGCGCGCCCAGATAGGCCAGCGGAAATTCCACCGTGTTGCCCAGCCGCAGCAGCACCCGGTCGCCGGGTTGCAGGCCATGGCCAAGGAGCCCGGCCGCAATCGCCGCCACATGGGCCCGGATCTCGCCATAGCGCCACCGCTGCGCCTTCGCCGGTCCGGCGATCACCAGGGCCGTCTTGCCGGGGTTTTCCCGCGCGGCCTCAAGCACATAGGCGGCCATGTTGAAGGGAGAGGGGCAGGGGGCCAGCATGTGAATTCTGCTAGCCCTCCCCGAGCCCGCTTGCAAGGCCCTCCGCGCGCCCCTAAACCGGCGATCCATGGGAAACGACCCGAAGAGCCTGATCCGCATCGCGCGGGAAAGCGGTCAGCAGGCCGAGGCCGCGCCGCTCGATCTGGGCGAGCGGGTGCGGAGCCTGCGCACCGCGCAGGGCTGGACGCTCGAGCAGGCCGCCCGCCAGGCAGGCCTTGCCCGCTCGACGCTGTCGAAAATCGAGAACGGCCAGATGTCGCCCACCTATGACGCGGTAAAAAAGCTCGCCGAGGGCCTCAAGATCTCGCTGCCCCAGCTCTTCACGCCCCCGGCCGAGGAAAAGGTCAACGGCCGGATGGCGATCACCAAGGCCGGCGAGGGCGACCACCAGCTTACCCCCACCTATGAGCACGACCTGCTCGGCTCACAGCTGACGCAAAAGAAGATGCTGCCTTACCGCGCCCGCATCCGTGCCCGCCGGATGGAGGAGTTCTCCGGCTGGGTCCGCCACGACGGCGAGGAGTTTCTCTACGTGCTGACCGGGGTGATCACGCTCTACACCGAGTTCTACGCGCCGGTGGAGCTGCGGCGGGGCGACAGCGCCTATTACGACGCCACCATGGGCCACAACGTGGTGTCGGTCAGCGACGAGGATGCCACCATCCTCTGGGTCACGTCTCTGGTCTGAGGTCAGGGGGCGGGCGCCGGGCCGTCAGGCAGCCTCGGGCCGGGTCATCGCGCAGCGCCCGAAGCGCATCAGCATGTCGTCCACCCCTTCCTCGGCCTCGCGCAGCGTAAGGTCGTGGGTCGCCGCGAGATAGGCCACGAAGAGCGAGCGGTTGCCGCGAAAGCGCTGCAAGGCGACCGCATCGACATGTGGGTAGAGCGCCGTGATCTTCGGCAGGGCATCCGCCCAGTTCTCGAAGAGCTGTTTCCAGGCCATCGATAATCCTCCCAAGTCTTCCGGAGCGTAGCGCATTATCCGATTCCCATCAATTCGCGTCGTGGTTGATGGGCGGAAAGGCTAGGAACGGTTACTTAACAGGCGGTTAACGACCGAGCGGAAACCCCGCCGGGATCACTCCTCCCACCACCAGACGTCAGGCAGGAACCCGGCCCAGTCGCCATAGGCGGGCAGGTGGTCGGCGTTGTATTTCATCTGCTTCTTGAACGCGAGCCGCGCCTCGGGGCTGTACCAGATCGGGATCACGTAGCGCCCCGCCGTCAGCACCCGGTCGAGCCCGCGCACGGCGGCCAGAAACACCTCCCGGTCATCGGTCTCGAGCATGGCTTTCACCATCGCCTCGGCGGCAGGCGAGTTCATGCCCATCCAGTTGCGGCTTCCGGGCTCGGTCACGCCCTGGGAGCCCCAGTAGAGGATCTGCTCGTTGCCGGGCGACATGCTCAGGGGCCGGGTGTACCAGGTCATCTCGAAGTCATAGGCGTCGGTGCGCTCCTTGTATTGTGCCCGGTCGATCGCCTCGATGGTCACCTGCATCCCCAGCCGCTTCAGCGCCTCCACGTAGAGCTCGGCGATGTTGGCGGGCTGCGGCGCACCGGTCTGAAGCAAGATCTCGAAGGCAAAGGCCTCTCCCGCCTCGTTGCGCAGCACGCCCGCGTCATCCACGCGCCAGCCGGCCTCGTTGAGCAGGTCCATCGCGGCGCGCAGGTTGGCCCGGTTGCGCACGCTGCCGTCGCCCACGGGCAGCGTGTAGCCCTCCAGCGTGCCCGGCGGCAGATCGGCCGCAAAGGGCGCCAGCAGCTCGGCCACCTTGCCCTGCGCCGGGCCGGGCTGCATCGCCAGCTCGGAGTTGCAGAAATAGGAGCAGATCCGCGGATCGCCGCCGTCGTTCAGCTTTTCGGAGATGAACTCGTAGTTGAACGCGAGGATCATCGCCTCGCGCACGCGCCAGTCGGCAAAGAGCGGCAGCCGGGTGTTCATCACCAGCCCGGTGATGCCCGAGGGGCGCTTGTGCGGGATCATCGCCTTCACCACGTCGCCCGACTGCACGCCCGGAAAGTCGTAGGAGCTGTTCCACTTGGCCACGTTGTTCTCGCGGTTGTAGCTCAGCTCGCCCGCCCGAAACGCCTCGAAAGCCACGTCGCCATCGCCGAACCACTCGTAACGCAGGGTGTCGAAGTTGTGCTGCCCGCGATAGAACGGCAGGTCCTTGCCCCACCAGTCGGGGTTGCGCTTGAGCGTGATCGAGCGGCCCGGGTCGATGTTGTCGATGACGTAGGGCCCCGAGCCCACCGGCACCCGCATCGAGGCCTCCTCGAAGTCCACGCCCTCCCAATCGGCCTTCTTCAGGATCGGGCGCATGCCCATCAGCAGGGCCAGTTCGTTGTCGGCCTCGTTGAAGGTGAAGCGCACGCCGCGCTCGCCCACCTTCTCCATGCTGGCGACCTTGCCCCAGGCGGTGTGGTAGCGCGGGTGGCCCAATGTGCCGAGGGTCTCGTAAGACCACATCACATCTTCCACCGTCAGCGGCGAGCCGTCGTTGAACTTCGCCTCCGGCCGCAGGGTGAACTCGACCCACTCGCGGTTCGGCCCGGTCTCCACCGTCTCCGCCAGCACGCCGTAGAGCGTGAAGGGCTCGTCCTGGCTGCGCCCCATCAGGCTCTCGAAGCCGAAGGTCTGCCAGGCCCAGGGCGCACGGCCCTTGAGGATGAACGGGTGCATCGAGTCGAAACTGCCGATCTCGCTCTGCACGTACTCCCCGCCTTTCGGCGCGTCCGGATTGACATAGGGCAGGGCGGCAAAATCGGGCGGCAAGGCCGGCTCACCATACATCGCGATTCCGTGCTTTGGCTCCGCAGAGACGAATCCCCCCGCGACAACCAGCGCCGCTATCGCGCAAACCCGTGATGTGGTTCGGAAAAAATCATAGGCCATATTGGCAACAATCCCTGTCTGCCCTTGTTTATTTGACCGAAATCCTAACGGCGGAGTTCAGCCTTTTCAAACTTTTACCTTGGACATACGCGGCGGAACGCGTATAAAGAGGGCACTGCTCGATAGGTTTCTTGCCTGTATGAAACCTGCCTCAATAACTTGCGCCCGCCTTGTGCGGGCGCTTTTTTTTTGGCCCGATGTCCGGCATGGATCCGGAGCGGCTTCGCGGCTGAAATCGGCTGGACCGCCGCCTATCACGGCACCCGCCACAGGCTCAATCACAAGCGTCGCCCGCAGGGCAGCCTTCCGGTCACGAAGCCGCGAGCGCACGCACCCCCAGGCCCCGACATTCTGACGCAGGGCCGGACCCCGGGGTGACATTCCCCGTTTCCTTTGCAGGTGCAGCATCTATGCTCCGCACCAACGGAATTTCGCACAAGGAGAAGAGCGATGTCTCTCAAAGGCAAGACCGCCGTCATCACCGGGTCCAACTCCGGCATCGGCCTTGGCGTGGCGCGGGCCCTGGCCGGCGCCGGCGCCAACGTGGTGCTCAACTCGTTCACCGACCGCAAGGAAGACCACGCGCTCGCCGAGGAGATCGGCCGCGCCCACGGTGTCGAGGCCCGCTACATCAAGGCCGACATGTCCAAGGGCGACGAGTGCCGCGCGCTGATCGAACAGGCCGGCGCCTGCGACATCCTGGTCAACAACGCCGGCATCCAGCACGTCGCCCCGATCGACGAGTTCCCGGCCGAGAAGTGGGATGCGATCATCGCCATCAACCTCAGCTCCGCCTTCCACACCATCGCCGCCGCCCTGCCGATGATGCGCAAGGCGGGCTGGGGCCGGGTGATCAACATCGCCTCCGCCCATGGCTTGCGCGCCTCGCCCTTCAAGTCGGCCTACATTTCCGCCAAGCACGGCATCGTCGGCATGACCAAGACGGTCGGCCTCGAGACCGCCCGCGAGAACATCACCGCCAACGCCATCTGCCCCGGCTACGTTCTGACCCCGCTGGTCGAGTCGCAGATCCCCGACACCGCCAAGGAATACAAGATGAGCGAGGATGAGGTGGTCGAAAAGGTGATCCTCCAGAAGCAGCCCTCCAAGGAGTTCGTCACCGTCGAGCAGCTGGGCGGCCTCGCCGTCTTCCTCTGCTCCGACCACGCCTCCCAGATCACCGGCACCACGATCAGCGCCGACGGCGGCTGGACGGCGAGCTGAGATGGCCGGCAAGAAGAAACTTGCAGTCAATCTCGCACTCCAGGGGGGAGGGGCCCATGGCGCCTTCACCTGGGGCGTGCTCGACAGGCTGCTTGAAACCGGCGATTTCGAGGTGGCGGCGATCTCCGGCACCTCCGCCGGGGCGGTCAACGGCGCGGCGCTGAAGGCCGGCCTGGTGCGCGGGCTGGCCAGTGGCGACGTGGACGAGGGCAACCGCCTGGCCCGCGCCAACCTCGATTGGCTCTGGGAGCAGATGGGCGCACTGCCCGACAACGCGCTCACGCAATGGCTCGCGCCCTTTGCCCCGCCCGCCGAGGTGGTCAGCCGGATGATCGAGTTCTCGCCGCTCTACTGGATGAGCGAAACCGCCGCCCGCATCGCCTCGCCCTACAGCCTGGGTCCGCTCTACGACAACCCGCTGCGCAAGGTCGTCGAAGCCTTCGATTACACCCACGTCTGCCACGCGAGAGGCCCCGATTTCTTCGTCTCCGCCACCAACGTCCGCACCGGCCGCATAAGGGTGTTTCGCGGCGAGGAGATCACCGCCAACGTGATCCTCGCCTCTGCCTGCCTGCCCACCGTCTTCCGCGCCGTGCAGGCCAGGGATCCGGTCACCCTGACCGAGGAGTTCTGGTGGGATGGCGGCTACACCGGCAATCCGGCACTGTTTCCGCTCTACGCCCGGCACCTGCCCGACGACGTGATCATCATCAACATCAACCCGCTGGAGCGCGAGGAACTGCCCCAGACCCCGCAGGACATCGCCAACCGGGTGAACGAGATCAGCTTCAACGCGGCGCTGATGAGCGAGTTGCGCGCCATCGCCTTTGCCCATCGGCTGATCGAGAGCGGCACGCTGGCCGAAGGGGCGATGAAGAACGTCCGCGTCCACATGATCTCGGACGACGACCTGATGAACGACCTATCGGTGGCCACCAAGACCGTGCCCAATCCCTATGTCATGAGCGAGCTGAAGGAGGCCGGCCGCCGCGCGGCAGCGCGCTTCCTCAGCGAGCATGGGCCGAAAGTCGGCAAGGAGAGCAGCATTGATCTCGCCGCGATCTACGGCGACGGGTTGGGCCGCACCTTCGACCACTGAGCCATGCCAAAGGGCCGCGGCGGATGCCTCCGCGCGGCCCGCAGCCCTGCCGGCCGGTCAGCTCAGTTGGCGATACCGACCCCGAAGAGGATGAGCGCGGCGATCGGCACGATGATGTCGTGGCTGCCCGCCGCAGCGGTGTCGGCGGCAATCGCATCACGGCTCACGAGCGCCTCGGGCGCACCGGTGCCGGCATCGGCGGTCACGGTCGGCTCCATGATCGGCTCTTCGAGATTGCCGGCGAAGGCGGGCACGGCGAGGGTGGCGGAAAGAAGGCCTGCAACAATATGCTTCATCGGGATTTTCCCATTTTTTGTCTGCTCACGGCGAACTTAGGGAAAATCATTCAACCTGCAACGGAGGCGCTTGGGTCAGCCACAAGATGTGGCGGTAATGTCGCAGAATTGCCGCAATGGGTGGCGGGCAGGGCCGGTCAGGCCGCGCCCTTCTTCTTCTCCACCTCGCTCACCGCCTCCGCCGCGCCGGGTAGGGCCGAGGGGATCTTGTCGGAGGGGTAGACGAGCCCTGCCGAGATCACCAGCTTGGCCGCATCTTCCACCGACATGTCGAGGATGATCACATCCGAGCGCGGCACGAAGAGCAGAAAGCCCGAGGTCGGGTTCGGCGTGGTCGGCAGGAAGACCGAGAGCATGTCCTCCTCCGGCGGAGCCTTCTTGGCGATTTCACCCTTGGCCTTGGTGGAAATGAAGGCAATCGCCCAGATCCCGTTGCGCGGATACTGCACGAGACAGGCCTTGTCGAAGGTGGTCTCGGTCTGGGCAAAGACCGTCTCCGCGATCTGTTTCAGCCCGTTGTAGATGGAGCGAACCACCGGCATCCGGTCCACCAGGCTCTCGGCCCATCGCAGGAAGGAGCGCCCCAGAAATCCCTTGGCCATCCAGCCCACGAAGACCGTGAAGAGCAGGAAGACCACAACGCCGACGCCCCGGATGTTCACCCGGATCGGCTCGCAGCCCTCGCAGTTGAAGAAGCGGTTCACCAGGGTTTCGGGGTGATAGCCGCCCGGCACGAAGGGCATCACCACGCCATCGACCCAGCCGACGACCGTCCAGATCAGCCAGATGGTGACCGCAACGGGGCCGACGACGACGAGGCCGGTAAAGAACGACGACCGAAGCCCCGCGAGCCAACCGGGGCGCCGGTAGGGTTTGGGGTCGAGCGGATTGTCATGGTGCGGTGGCGTTTTTGCCATCTTGTTTCGGGCACTCCCTGGGCGAATGCATCAGAAGTATGCGCGGGCAGCAGGCCCGACAAGGGTTCAGCACGGGAACGAAGTCGTCAACGCGCCGATTCCGCCCGGATTTTGATGATTTCGCCTGCGATTTCGGCAGCGAGCCGGGCGTTGTGGCGCACCAGCGCGATATTGGCGGTCAGGGATCGCCCCCCGGTGGCATGAAAGATCCGGTCGAGCAGGAAGGGAGTCACCGCCTTCGCCGCGATCCCCTGCGCCTCGGCAGCGGCAATCGCCTCGGCGATCACGGGCGCCAGTTCCTCCGCCGCGATCTCGGCTTCAGCCGGGATCGGGTTGGCCACCAGCTGGCCACCCTCCAGCCCCATCTTCCCGCGCATCACATGCGCGGCCGCCACCTGGGCCGCGGAGTCGGCCCGCAGCGGCGAGGCCAGGCCCGAGCGGCGTGACCAGAAGGCCGGCACCTCGTCCTGCCCCATGGTAATGACCGGAACGCCAAGGGTCTCCAGAACTTCCAGCGTCTTGGGAATGTCGAGGATCGCCTTGGCCCCGGCGGCAACCACGCTCACCGGGGTCTTCGCCAGCTCCTGAAGGTCGGCCGAAATGTCGAAGCTCAGCTCGGCCCCACGATGCACGCCGCCGATCCCGCCGGTCGCAAACACCTCGATCCCCGCCAGCCGGGCACCGATCATCGTCGCCGCCACCGTGGTGGCCCCGGTGCCGCCGGTCGCCATGCAATGGGCCATGTCGGCGCGGGAGAGCTTGGCCACGCCGCGGGCCTGCCCGAGCGCATCGAGCTGCGCGTCGCCCAGCCCGATGCAAAGCGTGCCCTCCAGCACCGCGATGGTCGCGGGCACCGCATTGCCCGCGCGAATGTCATTCTCCACCTGCCGCGCCGTCTCCACGTTCTGCGGGTAGGGCATCCCATGGGTGATGATCGTGCTTTCCAGCGCCACGACCGAGCGGTTTTCGGACAGCGCGTCAGACACTTCCGGCGACATATTCATCTTCACAGTCGGGTCTCTCCAGATACGTAGGCCGCGGTCACGGCCTGGGCATGGGCCAGCGCCTCGACCCGGTCCTTGCCCTCGGCCTCGGCGGCGATGTGGGCCGCCATGAACGTGTCGCCCGCGCCGGTCACGCGTTCCACCATCACCGGCGGCGGGCTGGAAACGTGGCAGGCTTCGGCGGAGGCATCGCAGGTCGCCGCGCCGCCGTCGGTCACCAGCACCCGGCCCGCGCCGCGCGCCACCAGCGCCCGTGCGGCGCTCTCGGCATCTTCGAACACCCGCTGCGCCAGCAACCCGGCCTCCTCGCGGTTGAGGTAGAGCGTGGTGCCGCCATGGCCCAGCAGCGGCAGCAGCCTCTCGGCCTTGCCGGGCGAGGCGGGCGCCACCCGCAGGTCGGCGGCGGCAAACAGCGGGCTCTCGGCGATCTCGGCCAGCAGCGTCTCGGTCAGGTTGCCATCGAGCGCGATCAGGCCGGGGTAGGGGGCCTCGGCGCTCCCCAGCCGCCCGTCGCGCAGCGGCGCCAGGATCCGGTCGCCCGCGGCTTCGAGCGAATGGGCATCCGCCAGCGCCGCCACCAGCCCGCCTGCGCCCTCGATCGCCATGTAGGTGTCGGTCGGCAGATCATCGGAGCGGTGCAGATAGGCGGTGTCGAGCCCCAGGAGCTTGCAGCGTGCCACCAGCTCGTCGCCCGGCCCGTCACGGCCCACGGAACTCAGCAGCACCGGAGACAGGCCCGCGCGGCGCAGCGCCATGGCGATGTTCAGCGCCACGCCGCCCGGAATACGGGAGATCCGCCCCGGCACGTCCGCCCCCAGCCGCATCGAGGCGGGGGTGCGGCCGATCACGTCCCACAGGACGGAGCCGATGCAGAGGATGGAGGGCGCAGCCATGCCGCCTTGTCGCCGCAAGCGCGGGCACAGGCAAGACCCTGCCGCAGGTTTCGCAGGCTACTTCCAGTCCTCGGGCTGCATCTCGGGGTCTTCGAGCATCTCCTCGAACCGCAGGATCGCCTGGGCCGGCGGCATCGAGCTGGGCATCGGCACCACCGAGCCATCGTGCAGCACCGCGATGGGGCCGGTGCCCGGCATGGTGTCGTTCGGGTCGCCCGAGGCCAGGAAGGCACGGGTGTTGTAAAAGAAGATCCAGCCATAGGTCCGCTCCAGCGTGCGGTCCTCCTCGATGACAAAGTCATGGTCGCTGTCCTTGAAGATCTCCTCCTCGACCAGCGCCCTTGCCGCCTCTTCGGTAATCCGTTCCCCGGCCATCACTCCCGCTCCCGGCTCAAGGCACAATGCCCCAGCCAACATTGCTGCCGCCATCGCCATTGTAGCGCGTGTTCGCGCGTCCTGCATCGGTGATCACCTCTCTCCGGTTTCCGGGGCCCCAGTCCTGGCTCTCGACGATGCCCACGGTGCCGCCGTCATTGGCCATCACCACAACATGGCTGCCGCCGCCCGAGTAGCGGATCCCCACGATTGCCCGCGTGCCCGGCCCGCCGGCCTGCACCGCGTCGAAGGCATCCTGAAAGCTCGAGTTCCAGCCCAGCGTGGTGCCGTGCCGGGCCTCGATATCCGAGAACAGACCGTCCCGCGTGGCCGGGGCCACGGCGTTCGGGTCGGTCCCGTCGAGCCGGTCCAGCACCGCGTCGATCGAGTTGCCGCAGTTGACCACGCTGCCCGAGGGGTTCACCCCCATGGCGGCGCTCTGCAACATCGTGCCCGGCACATAAACCAGCCCGATATGCACGGTCGGGCAGCCCGAGGTGATCGCGCCGCCATGCGAGCAGGGGTCGCCCATGCGGGCGGCGGGCAGGTTGTTGACCAGCACCGTGGGCGATCCGAACACGATGATGTCGGGCGGGCCCACGCAGAACGCCTTGTCGGTCTGCCGGGCCTGCGGCATGTTGCAGGTGATCACGTTGATCGAACAGGTCGGAAGGATCGGCCCGCCCACATGCGGAATGGGAGGCACCCCCGGGGTCACCATCGGGCAGGCATGAAAATCCAGCAGTCGGGCTGCAAACACCATGGGCACAGGGCCTTTCGGTAAAAGCGGTCGTCGTCAAAAGGGCGTCAAGAAGGCGTCGTCTCAAATTCTACCTGAAGGATACCACAGCCGGGTCCGTTCACCTAACGCCGAAAGGAAGCGGGCAGGGGGGTTGCAACATTCCGCCACCGGGTGTAGATGCGCGCACACTTCACAGGCGGGGTTTGGGCCCTGCGGGGAGACATCCCGCAAAGGTCCGCCGGTTGGGCATCTGCCCTCACTCCCCGCCGAGGCGCGAAACCGGAAAAGGACATTGGACATGGCGCTCCCTGATTTCTCCATGCGTCAGCTGCTTGAAGCTGGCGTTCACTTCGGTCACCAGACCCAGCGGTGGAACCCCCGCATGGGCGAGTTCATCTACGGTGACCGCAACGGCATCCACATCATCGACCTGACGCAGACCGTTCCCATGCTGGACGCCGCGCTCAACGTCGTGCGCGAGACCGTTGCCAAGAACGGCCGCATCCTCTTCGTCGGCACCAAGCGTCAGGCCCAGCGCCCGATCGCCGAAGCCGCCGAGAAATGCGCGCAGTACTACATGAACCACCGCTGGCTCGGTGGCACGCTGACCAACTGGAAGACCGTCTCCCAGTCGATCCAGCGCCTGAAGGCCATCGACGAGGAGTCGGCGATGGGCTTTGCCGGCCTCACCAAGAAAGAGCGCCTCGGCATGGAACGCGAGCAGGCCAAGCTGC
This sequence comes from Vannielia litorea, assembly GCF_900142295.1. NCBI lineage: Bacteria > Pseudomonadati > Pseudomonadota > Alphaproteobacteria > Rhodobacterales > Paracoccaceae > Vannielia > Vannielia litorea. Next base: position 1,447,315 of record NZ_FSRL01000001.1, on the reverse strand, counting down.
AGGCCTCGCTCGGCGGTATCCGCGAGATGGGCGGCCTGCCCGACCTCCTGTTCGTCATCGACGTGAACAAGGAAGACCTGGCCATCCTCGAGGCCAAGAAGCTCGGCATCCCGGTCGTGGCCGTGGTCGATACCAACTGCTCGCCCGACGGTGTGGATTACATCATCCCCGGCAACGATGACGCAGCCCGCGCCATCGGCCTCTACTGCGACCTCGTGGCCCGTGCCGCGCTCGACGGCATGACCGCCCAGATGGGCGCCGCCGGCGTCGACATCGGTGCGCTCGAAGAAGCCGCCGTCGAAGAGGCCCTGGCCGCCGAGGCCGCCGCGGCCGAAAAGGCGCCCACCGAGGCCGCCGCCGAAAGCTGAAACGAGGCGAGGGCAGGGGGCCCTGCGCTCCCTGCCCGCACTGTCATCAAACCGACAAACGGGCGGTGCTAAAGCCGCCCGGACCCTTATTCAATAAGATCTCCCGAAGGAGCATGACATGGCTGTTACCGCTGCAATGGTGAAAGACCTCCGCGAAAAGACCGGCGCGGGCATGATGGACGCCAAGAAGGCGCTGACCGAGACCGACGGCGACATGGAAGCCGCGATCGACTGGCTGCGCACCAAGGGCCTCGCCAAGGCTGCCAAGAAATCCGACCGCACCGCCGCCGAGGGCCTCGTGGCCGTCGAAGTCGAGGGCGGCAAGGGCGTGGCCGTCGAGGTGAACTCCGAAACCGACTTCGTGGGCAAGAACTCCGAGTTCCAGTCCATGGTCGCCGGCATCGCCAAGGTGGCGCTCGGCGTCTCCGACGTGGAGGCCCTGAAGGCCGCCGACATGGGCGGCAAGCCGGTCTCCGAAGTGCTGACCGACAAGATCGCCACCATCGGCGAGAACATGAGCCTGCGCCGCATGGCCGCCGTCGAGGGCGACCAGGTGGTGAGCTACGTCCACAACGCTGCCGCGCCCGGCATGGGCAAGATCGGCGTTCTCGTGGCCCTCAAGGGCTCCAACGAGGAGTTCGGCAAGCAGGTCGCGATGCACGTCGCCGCCGCCGACCCGCGCCCGGCCGCGCTCAACGAGAGCGAGCTGGACCCGGCGATCGTCGACAAGGAGCGCACGGTGCAGATGGACATTGCCCGCGAGAGCGGCAAGCCCGAAGCGGTGATCGAGAAGATGATCGAAGGCCGGATGAAGAAGTTCCTCGCCGAGATCACCCTGCTCAACCAGGCTTTCGTGATGAACCCCGATGTGACCGTCGCCCAGGCGGCCAAGGAAGCCGGTGTCGAGATCGTCGGCTTCGTCCGCCTCGAAGTCGGTGAAGGCATCGAGAAGAAGCAGGAAGACTTCGCAGCCGAGGTGGCCAAGGCCGCCCAAGGCTGAACCTGCCTTCCGACCCATGTCGAAAGGCCGTCGCACTCCGGTGCGGCGGCCTTTTTCTTGTCCTGGGGGATGGCCCGAAGGCCTGTGGCGCGGCCCCTGGGAAGGGCCGCACCACAGAGACCGAGCAGGGCTCCGTGTCTTTCGGGGATGAGGACATACGGTCCCGCTCGGGGTGCCGACCTGGGAGGTGGAAAATTCACCCCCAGGCCGACGATCCGGTTTCCCGGAGCGGCACGGCGTGCCCAGTATCGTGGGCCTGCCGCACTGCAAGTTCCTTGGCTAATGCCACCACTCACGGAACGGGATGAATTTGCCAATTACCTTTACGGAAAGGAAGCGGCACAGCGGCGGACCGTGAGACTTTTCACGGTAGTTTCACGGGGCCTCGCAGCGGCGCCCGCCTCAGGCCGATCGCGGGTGCGCGACCTGGTAAATCTGGTTCAGCATGCTGGCCTTCAGAACCGCCTGGGCCGTGGTTTCGACCCCGAGCGACTCACGGGCGAGTCGCAGGTGTTTCTCCACCGTCGAGGGCGTGAGCCCCATGATGAGCGCGATGTCGGCGGTCGTCTTCCCGTCGCCGACCCATTCCAGCACCTCGCGCTGGCGCGGCGTCAGAGCCCGCCGGGCGCTCATCCGGGGCAGGGTGGTGATCTTGAGATGCGCCACGTTGTTGAGCGCCCAGATCTCGCGGCCATGCTCCGCCCAGAGCGCATCCAGATCGTCATGTTCGACGCCGGGCGCAAGCCCCAGCCCGATCCCCGCGCGGGTGCGCTGGCTGGTTTGGGGAAAGCTCAGGGTGATCCCGGCCACCAGCCCGTAGGCCATGTTGAGCTCGTGCACGCGCATCTCGTCGCTGTCCAGCAGCCCGGCTTCGGCGCGCTCGGCATTCCAGCGCCACGACCGCGCGCCGACGTTGTCGATGCCCCAGCGCACCATCGGCGCATGAAAGTAGAGACCGGTCTCGAGGAAGGCCCGCATGTATTCGGGGTCGAAGGAGGTCAGGATCGTGATGTCCTCGCGGTCGCCGAGATTCTGACCGGACCGATGGTTGGTGTAGCCGTAAAACAGGCGCGTAAACCCGAAACGGGCCATGGCTTCACTCAGGCAGACCCAGAGTTCCTCGACGTCGCGGCAGGCGACAATCCGTTCAACGGTATCCAACATCAGTTTACAAACCGCTCGCGCACCAGCATCGCACGCAACGTCCCTCGTTACCCCATGGGTGACCTAAGATGTGCTACGCGCAATGTCGAGAAATCCGGCGCGGTTCTGCGCGGTTTTGTTGTGATTTGGTTAATTCGTGAATAAGTTGTGTAAAAGTTGCCGCAGGGCGAAAGGTGTTTTGTTTCCGCCGGTTGCCAGATGGCGCTGTATCTTCCAATATTACATAATACTGATTATGGGTCTTTTGAATGCCACCAACTGGGCCCGGTCTCACCCCCCCTTCCTGCGCCTGGCGCCCGCGCGCCGCATCCTGGCCCACACGCGCCGCAGCAAAGACCGGGCCGAAGCAGCCGAGGACCACGGCGAGCGCATGGGTGCGCGCATGCGTCACGCCTGAAAGCACCAGTTTCTCAGGGGCTTACGGATCTCAGATGATCCTTTCCCTCGGCACGCAGCACCGCCGGGCTGCCTTGAAGGTGCAGGATGCGCCCCGTCAGCCGCGTGGCCTCCTCCCGCGCGTGGGTCACCAGCAGCACCGCGGGTCGCACCTCGGCGATGAGGCGCTCGGTGAGCTGCATCATGCCCTCCGCCGTCTCCGGATCGAGCGAGACGAAAGGCTCGTCCATCACCAGCAGCTGCGGCCGCCCGGCAAAGGCCCGTGCCAGCGAGAGCCGCCGTTGCTGCCCGAGCGAGAGCTGGCCCGGAAAGAGCTCCGCCTTGTCCCCGATCCCCACCTTTTCCAGCGCCACCCGCGCGGCTGCCTCGGGCAGCTCGCGATGCACCAGAGTGAGGTTCTGCAATGCCGTCCGCCAGGGCAGCAGCGTGGGCTCCTGAAACACCATGCCCATGCGCTCGGGCCGGTCCACATGGCCCTCGAACTGCCGGTCGATCCCCGCCACGATCCGCAGCAGCGTGCTCTTGCCCACGCCGGAGGGGCCCAGCACCGCAACGGCCTCCCCCTGCCCCAGCGTGAAGCCCAGCTGCCCCAGCACCTGGCTCTGGCCGAAGCTCTTGCGATGGATCTCGACCGCGATCATGCCAGCCGCCACCGGCGCACACGGCGCTCCCAGGGTTGCAGCACGACCCATTCCACCACCAGCATGACCGCGATGAACGAAAAGGCATAGACCAGCACCATCGGAACGTCGAAGAGCTGAAAGTAGAGATGAATCTTGAACCCCACGCCCGAAGACCGCCCGAGGAACTCCACCACCAGCACGATCTTCCAGACCACCGCGATGCCTGAGCGCGCCGCTGCCGCCATGTAGGGCGCAAGCTGGGGCAGCACAACGTGGCGCAACCGGTCCTGCCATCGCATCCGGTAGACACCCGCCATCGCGTCGAGGTCCGGCGAGAGCGCCCGCGCGCCCTCTCTTATGACCGTGGTCACATTCGGGATCTTGTTCAGCGTCACCGCCGCGATGGCCGCCGCCTCGGTCAGGCCGATCCAGAGGTAGCACAGCACGATCAGCACCAGCGCCGGCAGGTTCAGAAACACCACCAGCCAGGGGTCCAGCCACTGGTTCACCCGCTCGCTGCGCCCCATCACGAGCCCCAGCAGGCAGCCGATCGACATCGCAAGCGCAAAGGCCCAGGCCACCCGCAGCAGCGTGTGGCCCAGGTGATAGGGCAATTCCCCCGATGCCAACGCCGTCAAGAAAGGCCGCACCAGCGCCCAGGGCTGCGGCAGCACGGTGGCGTCGGCCGTCAGGCCCGCCGCGACGATCCAGAGGCCCGCAAGCCCCCCGAGCGACGCCAGCGTGGCGCCGACCCCCGCCCTCATGCCCTACTCACCATCGAGAAACAGCCCGTCCGGCAGCGATGTGGCCTGCCCCACCAGCTCCGCGCCGCCCAGTTCGGCCATCACCACGAGAAACGCATCTGCCCCGTCCCGGCTCACCGGACGGTCGGCCGGGATCCCGGCGATGAAATCGGCCTTCAGCGTCTCGAACTGGGCCTCGGTCTGCACATTCATCTGGTCGCGCAGCGCCTCCCAGGCTGCCGGATCATGGGCGAGCAGGTCCTTGGCGTCACGCGACGCGCGGTAGAGCGCGTGCCCGAGTTCCGGGTGCGCGGCCAGAAAGCTCTCTTTCAGCACGTAGCCCAGCAAGGGCGTATCCGGGTCGAGCCCAAGCGCCTTGCTGGCGGTTTCCACCGAGATCAGCTCCCGCATTCCCGCCGCCTTCATCTTGGCCAGGAAGTGCCAGAAGTTGATCGCCCCTCCGGTCTCACCCGACAGCCCGGCCTTGAAGATCAGCGGCGGCGCCCCGAACACCTGTTCGGTCTCACCGGCAAGATCCATCCCGTATGCCTGCGTGGCATAGGCTCGCAGGATGAGCCAGCTCTTGTCGAGCGGCCCGCCGGCAATGCCGATCCTGGCGCCCTTGAGGTCTTCCAAGGTCTGCGCGGTGCTGCCTGCCGGCACCACCAGCCCGCCCACCGCCTTGGAATAGGGAACAACCACATAATCCCGGCCCGCCGCCCGCTGCCGGGCCGCCCAGATCCAGTCGGCCACCACCACGTCGGCGGCATCGCCCTCCAGCGCCACCCGTGTGGCCCCGTTGTCGGCGTAGCTCTGGATCTCGAGGGTGAACCCGTGCTTCTCGTCGAGCCGGTTTTCCTTGATGGTGGCAAGCTCCCAATTGACCGTGCCGATCTCCAGCGTGGCCAGCCGGATCACCGGAAGGTCCTGCGCCAGCGCCTGTACGGCCCCGGCCGCCACCGCCACCCCCGCGAGGGCCAGCGTTCTCAACCTTTTCATCTCGTATCTCCCGGCGTGAAGGGCCCTGCCCCGCTTCTACGGGATGCACGCCCGGATGGGGAGGCCCTTCGGCCCGCGCGCCGGTTTCGATCCGTGCCGCATCGCGCATGATGTCTTGCCGCTGTTTGCCCCCAAGGGAGCGCTCGGCGGCGCCCTCTACTGCGCGGGCCTCATGCGATAAACCGCACCCTCGCCGACCGACAGAAACCAGATCGTCCCGTCCGGCGCCTCGCGCACGTCGCGCACCCGGCTGGTCTCGCGCGTCTCGATCCGCTCCAGCTCGGTGCGCCCGTCGGCAGACAGTCTGGAGATCATGTCGAACTTCAGGCTCCCGACAAAGACCTGCCCCTTCCACTCCGGCCAGAGCTTGCCGGAGTAGAACATCAGGCCGGAGGGCGCGATCGAGGGGTCCCAGTAACGCACCGGCTGCTCCATGCCGTCCTTGGCCGTGCCCTCGCCGATCCGTGCGCCCGAGTAGTGCCGCCCGTAGGAGATCACCGGCCAGCCGTAGTTGGCGCCCTTCCGCACCAGGTTCAGCTCGTCGCCGCCCTGCGCGCCATGCTCTACCACCCAGAGCCGCCCCTGCCCGTCCAGCGCCGCGCCCTGCGGGTTGCGGTGGCCGTAGCTCCAGATCTCCGGCTGCGCGCCCGCGCGTCCGGCAAAGGGGTTGTCCTTCGGTACCGTGCCATCGCGTGCCAGCCGCACCACCGAGCCGTTCTCCCGGCTCAGGTCCTGCGCCGCGGGCCGGTCGCCGCGCTCGCCGATTGTGAGGTAGATGAGCCCATCCGCCCCCTCCACGATTCGCGAGCCAAAGTGCCGCCCGCCGCTGGAGCCCGGATCCATCTCGTAGATCACCTCGAAGCCCTCCAGCGCCGTGCCGTCGGCGCTGAGCCGGCCCCTCCCCAGCGCCGTGCCGGCACCACCGCCCTGCGCCTTGGCGAAGCTCACGAACACCTCGCGGCTCGTGGCAAAGTCCTTTGGCACCATGATGTCGAGCAACCCGCCCTGCCCGCTGTCATAGACCTGCGGCACACCGGAGACCCTTTGCGCCTTGCCGTTTCTGACCAGGGTCAGATCGCCGCCCCGCTCGGTCACCAGAAAGCCGCCGCCCGGCATGAAGGCCAGCCCCCAGGGCTCGTCGAGCCCCGCCATGATGCGCTCCATGCGAACCCCCTGCCCAAAGGCCGCCGCCCCGGTCAGCGCCATTACACCGGCCACGATCAGCCCTGCCATCCGTCCTGTCATCGCAAATCTCCCGTTTCCGCAAAGCTAGCCCGGCACCGGCGAGCGGCCCATTCAACTTTCCGCAAGGTCCCCCGCAAACCCCCGCTTTCCAAAGCGCATTTCCCGGTCTAGGCTCTCGCGCAGGACAATGTTCCAACAGGGAGACCCACAATGAAAAAACTGATCCTCGCCACCACCGCGTTGGCCGCGCTCGCCGGCCCCGCTCTGGCGGCAAGCCACGGCAACGAAGTCAAGCTCGGCATCATGCTGGGCTTCACCGGCCCGCTCGAATCGATCACGCCCGCCATGCGCGACGGCGCCATGATGGCGATCAAGGAGGTGTCCGACAGCGGCGCACTGCTTGGCGGCACCACCGTCACCGCCGTCGAGGCCGACTCGACCTGCATCGACAGCGCCGCCGCCACCGCCGCCGCCGAGCGCCTGATCACCTCTGACGGGGTGATGGGCATCATGGGCGCCGACTGCTCCGGCGTGACCGGTGCCGTCCTGACCAATGTCGCCATGCCCAATGGCGTCGCGATGATCTCGCCCTCGGCTACCTCGCCGGGCCTCTCCACCGCCGAAGACAACGACCTGTTCTTCCGCACCGCCCCCTCCGACGCCCGCCAGGGCGTGGTGATGGCCGAGGTGCTGAAGGAAAAGGGCATCATGTCGGTGGCGCTGACCTACACCAACAACGACTACGGCAAGGGCCTCGCCGACTCCTTCCAGGCCGCCTACGAAGAGGCCGGCGGCAGCGTCACCCTCTCGGCGGCCCACGAGGACGGCAAGGCCGACTACTCCGCCGAAGTCGCGGCGCTGGCCTCCGCCGGCGGTGACATGCTGGTGGTCGCGGGTTACGTCGACCAGGGCGGTCGCGGCATGATCCAGGCGGCGCTCGATACCGGCGCCTTCGATGCCTTCTTCCTGCCCGACGGCATGTATGGCGACAGCCTCGTCGAGGTGTTCGGCGACGGGCTCGACAACACCATCGGCTCGGTTCCCGGCAACGACAGCCCCGGCAACGCCATGTTCACCGAACTGGCCGGTGCCGCCGGATTCGATCCCACCTCCTCCTACACCGGCGAAAGCTACGACGCCGCCGCGCTCCTGCTTCTCGCGATGCAGGCCGCCGGGGCGACCGACGCCGAAACCTACAAGACCAAGGTGATGGACGTGGCCAACGCTCCGGGCGAAAAGATCTATCCCGGCGAGCTGCAGAAGGCGCTGGAACTGATCGCCGCGGGCGAAGACATCGACTACGTCGGTGCCACCGCCGTCGAGCTGATCGGATCGGGCGAGGCCGCGGGCAACTTCCGGATCTACGGGTTCGAGGGCGGCGAGCGCAAGACGCAGGAATACCGCTAAGCACATCGGCCGGCCCGGGCGAACCACGCGTTCTCCCGGGCTGCGCCTTCTGCCCCACCGCCCCCGCGCGGTGCAATAACGCCAGAATGGACAGGCTGCGATGATCCAGGTCGAGAACCTGCACAAGCACTTCGGCGGCTTTCACGCCGTCGACGGCGCCACGCTGACCATTCAGCCCGGCTCCATCACCGGCCTGATCGGCCCAAACGGCGCAGGAAAGACCACGCTTTTCAACGTGGTGGCCGGCGTTCTTGAACCAACGTCAGGCCGCGTCACGATGAATGGCGAAGACATCACCGGCCTGCCGCCTCACGCGCTCTTCGGCAAGGGCCTGCTGCGCACCTTCCAGATCGCCCACGAGTTCGGCTCGATGACCTGCCGCGAGAACCTGATGATGGTCCCCGGCGGCCAGACAGGCGAGGCGCTGTGGAACACCTGGTTCGGCCGCAAGCGGATCGCCGAAGAGGAGCGCGCGCTGCGCGCCAAGGCCGACGAGGTGCTCGAATTCCTCACCATCTCCCACCTGGCCGACCACAAGGCAGGCCAGGTCTCCGGCGGCCAGAAAAAGCTGCTGGAGCTGGGCCGCACCATGATGGTCGATGCCCGCATCGTCTTTCTCGACGAGGTCGGCGCGGGCGTGAACCGCACCCTGCTCAACACCATCGGCGACGCGATCATCCGCCTGAACAAGGAGCGCGGCTACACCTTTGTTGTCATCGAGCACGACATGGACTTCATCGAGCGCCTCTGCGACCCGGTGATCTGCATGGCCGAGGGCAAGGTGCTGGCCGAGGGCACGCTGGCCGAGATCAAGGCCAACGAGCACGTCATCGAGGCCTACCTGGGCACCGGCCTGAAGCACAAGAAGGAGGTGCCCGCGTGATCCGCATCGCCCCTGCCCTGCCCGCTCAGGCCGCCCAGGCCCGCCCGGCCCCGGTCGCACCGGTGCACGCCCTCCACCCGCGCGTCCCGCGAGGCTGCTGACATGTCCGACACCTACTCCGGCCGCGGCAACGCCGACCGCTCCATCACCAATCCCCGCCCCGCCTCCACCCTCACCCCCGCGCCCGGCAGCGGCGAGGCGGCGATGACCGGCAGCGCCTTTCTCATCGGCGACAGCATGACTGGCGGCTACGGCACCGGCCCCGACATCCTGCACGACTGCACCATCGCCGTTGAGCCCGGCGAGATCGCGGTCATCGTCGGCCCCAACGGCGCGGGCAAGTCCACCGCCATGAAGGCCGTCTTCGGCATGCTGAACCTGCGCAAGGGCTCCGTGCGGCTCGCGGGCAAGGACATCACCGACCTCAGCCCGCAGGACCGGGTGCGCGCGGGCATGGGCTTCGTGCCCCAGACCAACAACATCTTCACCTCCATGACCGTGGAGGAAAATCTCGAGATGGGTGCCTTCATCCGCGAAGATGACATCTCGGGCACCATGGCGCAGGTCTACGACCTCTTCCCGATCCTGAAGGAAAAGCGCCGCCAGCCCGCGGGCGAGCTTTCCGGCGGCCAGCGCCAGCAGGTCGCCGTCGGCCGGGCGCTGATGACCCAGCCCAAGGTTCTCATGCTCGACGAACCCACCGCCGGCGTCTCGCCCATCGTGATGGACGAGCTCTTCGACCGCATCATCGAGGTCGCCCGCACCGGCCTGCCCGTGCTGATGGTCGAGCAGAACGCCCGCCAGGCGCTCGAGATCGCCGACAAGGGCTACGTTCTGGTTCAGGGCAGCAACGCCCACACCGGCACCGGGCAGGATCTGCTGAACGATCCAGAGGTCCGCCAGAGCTTTCTGGGAGGATGAGGATGCTGCGCCAAGCCTGTGTCATTGCGCTGCTTTCCAGTCCTTCCCTGGCGCTCGACTGCACCCCTTCCACGGCCTGCCTCACCGACGGCACCTGCGATCTTGACCACTCCGAGGGCCCCTTTGCGCTGGAGATGCGCGCCGAGGGTCTCGCCCTGCTCGACCCCACGGAGCCCGCGGAATCCCGGGAGCCCTGGATGCTGCTCGCCGAGCAACCCGCAGGCGATGGCGGCACCCGCGTCTTCACCGTGATCGACCCGCGCCGGGGCGATGCCGCGATGCTCTCGCTCAGCGACGAGCGCGCCTTCATCCTCACCGTGCACGGGCTGACCTTCGGCGCGCCCTACGGGTTGATGACCATCGGCACCTGCGCGGGAGATCCGCTCTGATGCGCCACCTCGCCCTGCCCTCCGCCCTTGCGCTCCTGGCCAGCCCGCTTGGCGCCCAGTCCGACGACGAGCCGATCGCCATGTGCAGCTCGGCCTCCTATGAAGTCTGGGTCACCGCCCAGGACGACCCTGCCCGCCCCGCGCTGCTCACCCTCATCGGCGCCCGCCCGCAAAGCGCCAGGCTCACCCGCCGCAACGGGTTGCGGCTCTTTGCCAGCTCCACCGCCGACAAGCTCTACCTCGCGCTGCACCTGCTGCCCGACGGCACGACCCGGATCATGGTGCAGCCAATGGGCGGCGAGAGCGTTCTGGAAGAGGCAGACTGCAGCAGCCGCGAAGCCCTCGTCAGCTACCTGGAGGCCCGCACGTGACGCGCAGCGCCCTTCTTGCCCTCGCGCTTCTTGCCCCCGCCCCGGCACTGGCCGTCGGCTACGAGTGCAGCTACACCCGCTACTGCGTCGAGGAGCGCTCCTGCCAGCCGTCCGGCCTGACCCTCACCATCCGCCCCCGCGCCGATGCCACCCAGCCCGATGAATGGGAGATGGAAACCGGCGGCGCCGCCTCGGCCCGCGTCATCCCGGTCCGCCAGATCCGCGATCCGCTGGGCGACAGCCAGAGCTTCGTCTCGCCGATGGAGTTCGACTCCATCCACCTCGTCTCGATCTTCAAGCGCGGCATCACCCGCTACGCGATGCACAACTCCGTCGAGGGCATCCAGAGCCAGAGCTTCCACGGCACCTGCGAGATCGTCCCGTGACCCTGCGCGCCGCAGCCACCCTCGCCCTGGCAAGCCTTGCCCCGCCAGCGCCCGCCCTGGCCGAGGGCGCGCGGCTCGACCTCGCCTGCACCTACCTCAAGAGCTGCGACCAGGCCGGCGCCTGTTCGGGCTTCTCCGGACCGGTCACGCTCAGCCTCGCGCCCGTCACCATCGACCCTTCCGGCACCGGCGACTGGCGCTTCTCTCCCGAGGGCGCCACCGCCCTGCCCGCCCGCGGCCTCTCGCACACCGGACCATGGACATGGCAGCCGGGCGATGGCCACCTGCACACCTTCGTTCTCACCGGCGAGGACTCTGCGCTCTGGATCCGCCAATGGCTCCCGACCGAGCGTTACCCGGAGACCTACGCCGAGATCGACATCCTGACCTGCGAGATCTCCGGCTGATGGACCTGCTCAACGCCGTCGTGGCGCTCCTCAACTTCGTCATCATCCCGGCCGCGACCTACGGCTCGCAGCTGGCCCTCGGCGCGCTCGGGGTCACGCTGATCTACGGCATCCTGCGGTTTTCCAACTTCGCCCACGGCGACACCATGGCCTTCGGCACCACCATCACCATCCTGCTGACCTGGGGCCTTCAGGCGCTCGGCATCGGCCTCGGGCCGCTGCCCACCGCGCTGCTCGCCCTGCCCCTCGGCATCTGCGCCACCGCGCTCCTGGTGCTCGGCACCGACCGCGCGGTCTATCGTTTCTACCGCCGGCAAAAGGCCGCGCCGGTGATCCTCGTGATCGTCTCCATCGGCGTCATGTTCATCCTCAACGGTATCACCCGCTTCATCATCGGCGTCGACGACCAGAACTTCGCCGACGGCGCCCGCTTTGTCATTTCCGCCGGCAATTTCAAACGGATGACCGGGCTGGACGAAGGCCTCGCCCTGCGCTCCACCCAACTGCTGACGATGGTGGTGGCCGCCGTCTGCGTCGTGCTGCTGTTCTGGTTCCTCGGCCGCACCCGGACCGGCAAGTCGATGCGCGCCTTCTCCGACAACGAGGATCTCGCGCTGCTCTCGGGCATCAACCCCGAACGGGTCGTCGCCGTCACCTGGCTCATCGTCGCCGCGCTGGCCACCATCGCGGGCGTGCTCTACGGGCTCGACAAGTCGTTCAAGCCCTTCGTCTACTTCCAGCTGCTGCTGCCGATCTTCGCCGCCGCCATCGTCGGCGGCCTCGGCTCCCCGCTGGGCGCCATCGCCGGCGGCTTCGTCATCGCTTTTTCCGAGGTCACCGTCACCTACGCCTTCAAGAAGGTCGCCACCTACGTCCTGCCCGACGCGCTGGCCCCCACGGGCCTGCTGCAGCTGCTGACCACCGAGTACAAGTTCGCCGTGAGCTTCGCGATCCTGGTCATCGTGCTCCTCATCAAGCCCACCGGCCTCTTCAAGGGCAAATCCGTATGATCCGCGCTCACGCCCTCCTGGCGCGCACCGCGCCCACTGCCCTGCCCACCGAAGAACCCCGGAGGCTCGCATGAAGCTCCACCCCGCCCTGCTCTTTCTCTTCGTTGCCGTGCTCTACATCGGCACCGGCTTCGTCCAGAGCTGGAACACCACGCTGACCATCCTCAACATGGGGCTGGTTTCGGCCATCATGGCCCTGGGGCTGAACATGCAATGGGGGTTCGCCGGCCTCTTCAACGTGGGCGTCATGGGCTTCGTGGCCCTGGGGGGCCTCGCCTCCGTGCTCATCGCCATGCCGCCGGTGCCCGAGGCCTGGGCCGCAGGAGGCGCGCGGCTCTGGGCTGGCCTGGTGCTCGGTGCGGCCTCCGTGGCGGCCGGCATCGTCACCTTCAACCGGCTGCCGCCGGGGCGTACGCGCCTGCTGGCCACCGCCGCCGTGGTGATCGTCGGCTTCGTGCTCTACCGCCTCGTGTTCGACCCCGCCCGCGATGCCGTCGAAGCGGTCAACCCCGCCTCCACCGGCTACCTCGGCGGCCTCGGGCTGCCCGTGATCCTCGCCTGGCCCGCAGGCGGGTTGCTCGCCGCCGGCGCCGCCTGGATCGTCGGCAAGACAGCACTGGGCCTGCGGTCGGACTACCTCGCCATCGCCACCCTCGGCATCGCCGAGATCATCATCGCCGTGATGAAGAACGAGGACTGGCTCGCCCGCGGCGTGAAAAACGTCAACGGCATCCCGCGCCCGGTGCCCTACGAGATCGACCTCCAGCACTCTGAATCCTTCCGCGGCTGGGCCTCGTCGTTCAAGCTCCCGCCCGAGACCGCCTCCACCCTCTACGTCAAGCTGCTCTACGGTTGCCTCTTCGCCGCGATCCTCGTGCTCATCATTGTCGCCCTGCAACTCGCGCTCAAATCGCCTTGGGGCCGGATGATGCGCGCCATCCGCGACAACGAGACCGCCGCCCGTGCCATGGGCAAGGATGTCACCCGTCGCCATCTCCAGGTCTTCATCCTCGGCTCCGCCATCTGCGGCATGGCCGGCGCCATGATGACCACGCTCGACGGCCTGCTGACGCCCGGCACCTACCAGCCGCTGCGCTTCACCTTCCTGATCTGGGTCATGGTCATCGTCGGCGGCTCCGGCAACAACCTGGGCGCTCTGCTCGGCGGGCTGCTGGTCTGGTGGCTCTGGATCCAGGTCGAGCCGCTGGGGCGGGCGATGATGGAGTTCGTCACCCTGCCCATGGCCGACGGATCCTGGCTCAAGGCCCACCTTCTCGACAGCGCCCAGCACATGCGGCTTCTGACGATGGGCGTGGTCCTGCTCCTCGTCCTGCGCTTCTCTCCGCGCGGCCTGATCCCCGAACGGTAAACCCGGCTCCCGTCACCCTCGGACCCGCCAACCGTCATCCTCGGGCCTGCCCCGAGGATCTCTCGCCAACCATCCGACCGCCCTCGCCCCGTCTGTGATCACACCCACCGTCACGCCCCGGTAACCTTCGTTACTCGCGCGCCGGGGCCAAATCCGCGTATGCATGGGTTGTGCATGGGTTGTGCATGGGTTGTGCATGGGTTGTGACTCCCTCCTTTTCACGGTTAATCCGCCCGTTAACCCGCCTGAACGCTCCCCGTTTCCGACATCCAATGTCGCTGAACGGCCAGCACAAGCCACGCTCCCCTCACAGCATCGAGGCAGAACACACCAGGGAGTCGCCACCATGAAAACCACCACCCGCGTCTGCGTCATCGGCGGTGGCGTCGTCGGCTGCTCGGTGCTCTACCACCTCACCAAGCTCGGCTGGTCCGACGTGCTCCTGCTCGAACGCTCCGAGCTCACCTCCGGCTCCACCTGGCACGCGGCGGGCGGGTTTCACACCATGAACTCCGATACCAACATGGCCGCGCTCCAGGGCTATACCATTGGTCTCTATAAGGAATTGGAAGAGATCACCGGCTTGTCCTGCGGCCTCCACCACGTCGGCGGCATCACCCTGGCCGAGACGCCGGAGCGCTTCGACATGCTGAAAGCGGAGCGCGCCAAGCACCGCTACATGGGCCTCGATACCCGCATCGTCACGCCCGAGGAGATCGGCGAACTGGCCGAGCTGGTCAACTTGAGCGGCATCCTCGGCGGCCTCTACGACCCGCTCGACGGCCACCTCGACCCCTCCGGCACCACCCACGCCTACGCCCGCGCCGCCAAGCTGGCCGGCGCCGAGATCGAGACTCACTGCAAGGTCGAAGACCTGAAGCCCCGCCCCGACGGCTCCTGGGACGTTGTGACCAACAAGGGCACCGTGCACGCCGAGCACGTCGTCAACGCCGCCGGCCTCTGGGCCCGCGAGGTCGGCGCCATGGCGGGCGTCTACCTGCCGCTGCTGCCGATGGCGCACCAGTACCTCGTCACCGACGACATCCCCGAGATCTACGAGCGCGCCACCGAGTTCCCCCACGTGCTTGATTGCGCGGGAGAATCCTACTTCCGCCAGGAGGGCCGCGGCCTCTGCATAGGCTTCTACGAGCAGCCCTGCGAGCCCTGGGCGGAGGCTGGAACGCCTTGGGATTTTGGCCACGAGCTGCTGCCCGACAACCTCGACAAGGTCTCCGACAGCATCGAGATGGCCTACCACCGCTTCCCCGTGCTGGAGCGCGCTGGCGTCAAGCGCGTCATCCACGGCCCCTTCACCTTCGCCCCCGACGGCAACCCCCTCGTCGGCCCCGTCCCCGGCCTGCGCAACTACTGGTCCGCCTGCGCCGTCATGGCGGGCTTCTCGCAAGGCGGCGGCGTCGGCCTGACGCTGGCGCAATGGATGATCGAGGGCGAGGCGGAGCGTGACGTCACCGGCCTCGACGTGGGCCGCTACGGCAAGTGGATCACCCCGGGCTACACCGTCCCCAAGGTCATTGAATTCTATCAGAAACGCTTCTCCGTCAGCTACCCCAACGAGGAGCGCCCCGCCGCCCGTCCGCACCGGACAACCGCGATGTATGACATTTTTAACGATCTTGGCGCAGTCTGGGGCCACCAGTTCGGGCTCGAGGTGCCCAACTACTTCGCGCGGGGAGACGAACCGAGCTACGAGACGCCCAGTTTCACCCGCTCCAACGCCTTCGAGGCCACCGGCCGCGAGGTCCGGGCCGTGCGCGAGAGCGTCGGCATCAACGAGATCCAGAACTTCGGCAAGTTCCGCGTCACCGGCCCCAGGGCCCGCGACTGGCTCGACCGCATCATGGCAGGCCGCGTCCCGCAGGAGGGCAAGATCAGCCTCACCCCAATGCTCTCGCCCAAGGGCCGCATCATCGGAGACTTCACCATCTCCTGCATGGGCCAGGAAAACTTCGCCCTTACAGCGAGTTACGGGGCGCAAGCGATGCACGGCCGCTGGTTCGAGCACCATGCTGAAGAAGGCGTTACCGTCGAGAACGTCTCCGACCGTCTCACCGGCTTCCAGCTCGCCGGCCCGCGCTCGCGCGACGTGCTGCAAGCCTGCACCTCCGCCGATGTCGCCGCGCTCCCCTTCCTGGGCGTCGCGCACATGGTGGTCGGACAGGTCGCCTGCACCGTCCAGCGGGTCAGCTACACCGGCGACCTCGGCTATGAGATCTACTGTGATCAGATGGACCAGCGCCACCTCTGGCACGTGCTGTGGCAAGCCGGACAGGCCCACAACATCACCCCCTTCGGCATGCGTGCCATGATGTCGCTGCGCCTCGACCGTTTCTTCGGCTCCTGGCTGCGCGAGTTCTCGCCCGACTACACGCCCGCCGAAACCGGGCTCGACCGTTTCATTTCCTTCAAGAAGAACAGCGACTTCATCGGTAGAGCTCATGCAGAGGCCGAGCGCGCCAACCCGCCCGCCCGGCAGCTCGTGGCCTTCCTCGTCGACGCCGACACCGCCGATGTGCACGGCTACGAGCCGGTCTGGATCAATGGCGAGGTCGTGGGCTTCTGCACCTCCGGCGGCTACTCGCACCACGCTCGCCAATCCGTCGCCCTGGCGCTCATCCCCCGCGAATTCGCCCAAGAGGGCCAGCAGGCCGAGATCGAGATCCTCTCCCAGATGCGCCCCGCGCGCCTCACCACCACCCCGCTCTTCGACCCCGAGGGCAAAGCCCTGCGTGCTTGAGCCAGGCCCCCGGCAGGGTTACAGAAAATCATGACCCTGCCGATCCTCATTCTCGCCGCCGGGGCTGCCTCCCGCATGGCCCCGCGCGACAAGTTGCTGGAGCCGATCCAGGGCATTCCCCTGCTCACCCGCATCGCCGACATGGCCTGCCGGGTCAGTGACTTCGTGCTCGTCGCCCTGCCCCCCGACCGCCCCGCCCGCCGCGCCGCCATCGACCACACCGCCGCCCGCCCGCTCACCGTGCGGGGCGCCGCCGAGGGCATGAACGCCTCCCTCCGCGCGGGCCTCGAAGCCCTTCCGCAAGCGCCCGCCTTCATGCTGCTGCTCGCCGACCTGCCCGAGCTTACCGAACAGGACCTCCGCGCCGTGATCGCAAGCCACGCCACCCACCCGCAGGCTCTTGTCTGGCGCGGCGCCACCGAAGACGGCAAGCCCGGCCACCCGGTCATCTTCGCCGCGCCGCTTTATGAGAAAATCATGCAACTCCAAGGGGATGACGGCGCAAGAGCCGTCGTCGCCGCCGCCGGAGACCGCGTGCACCTCACGCCGCTCCCCGGCCAGCATGCGCGGCTCGACCTCGACACGCCCGAAGCCTGGGCCGCCTGGCGCAAGGCCACGAACACCCCGAGCTGACGGGCCCTCGGGCCGCCGGGATAAACCCCACCTTCAGTGAAACAGCGCCGTCACTTCCCGTTTCTTCAGGGCCATACGCGCCGTCACGACGGAGTTGGCATCCCGGCGCAGCTCGGGGAAGATCTCCAGGATCTCCTCGCGCTGCTCATCCTCCATCTCGCCCAGAACCTGCGCGCCCGGCTGGTAGCTTTCGGTCCATGCGCCCTCGGCCATGATGATCTCATGGGCGTCGAACATCACGTGAATGTAGACGACCTCCTCCACCTCCACCTGCTCGATCCCCGGCAGCCCGACGAGGTGAATGGCCGAGACCAGCACCTCGTGCTCGCCAAAAAGCATCTCCGCACGGGCATCCGAGATCAGCATCTTGTGCTGCGGGCTCACCATGATGTCGCGCTCCGGCAGGCCATAGCCAAGGGCGCCCTGCTTGATGCGCACCGGCTGGAGTTTCGGGTTTGCCCGCAGGTGATGGGTGTTCAGCAGGCGTTGGCCGACCCATTGCAGGCGCTTCACGCCATGGTCACGGGTCAGCACCCGGTCACCCGGCCCCAGCCGTTCCACCTCACGCGGCCCCTCGGGCGTGGCGATCATCGTGCCCGGCGTGAAACAGGGAATAAAGTTGACCGTCTCGATCTCGGAGAAGGTCATCGTGCCCGTGACGTTGCCCAACCCATCGAGAAACTGCACCGTGCCGCTCTCGGGGTTGCCACTGTCGTAGATCACCCGGGTCGGGCCCGCGCCGGTCAGGTCGAGCACGTCGGCGTCAAATCCGGCCTCGCCGCCCTGCACATGGTCTCCCGGACCGGCATAGAAGGTGTCGGCATCAGCGCCGCCCAGCAAGGTGTCGGCCCCCGCGCCGCCGATGAGCACGTCATTGCCGGCCCCCGCGTCGGCGGTAAAGCCCGAACTCGCGGCGGTGCCGACGATCACGTCATCGCCCGCGCCGGTCACGATGTTCTCGATCTCGGCAAAGCTGGCGGTGTCGGTGCCATCGCTGACCGTGCCCGCCTCAGAACCACTGAAGGTCACCGTCACGCCCGAGGTCACGCCGGTGGTGTCGAGCGTGTCGCCGTCGGTCTCGCCGCCCTCGCCGCCGATGATCGCATCGGCGCCAAAACCATCTTCCAGCATGAAACGGTCGTCGCCGTCCTCGCCGTAGATCTCGTCGTCCCCGGCCCCGGCATAGATCGTGTCGTTGCCCGCGCCGGCCTCGATGATGTCGTCCTGTGCGCCCTCGCCCGGCAGAATCGCATCGCCCGCGTCCACCATGTCGCCATGGGGATCGCCGGCATAGCTCGCGTCGATCACGTCATCGCCCGCGGTTCCGCTGACGATCCCATCGCCCGGAATACCCGCCGCGATGAGCCACATCGGGTCCGAGGCCTCTGCGGGCGCAATGCCCATGAGCAGAAGCGACTCGCCGTTCGGGAAGGTCAGCAGCGCATTGCCCGAACCATCGTCGCTCACCACCACGTCATGCACCGAAACCGGGTCGCCACCCGCGTCGGTCATGCCGCTCACGTCGATCTGGTCAATGCCGGTGAAGGTGCCGTCACCGATGGGCGTGGGCGCATCGAAGAAATAGACGGTGTCCTGCCCGTCGCCATCGGCAAAGACGACCGTGTCGGCATCGCCGTCGGGCGTGGCAAAGTCGCCGGTCGAGCCGAGCCCGTAGGTGTCGTTTCCGGCGCCCGCGTTCACCGTGTCGGAGCCCGCGCCGGTGTCGAACACCTCGCTGCCCGCGCTGCCGATGACCGTGTCATCGCCCGACCCGAGCGCCACCGTCTCGAACTCGCCAAAGCTCAGCGTGTCGGTGCCGTCGCCGATGGTGCCCGCTTCGGCGCCGGTGAAGGTGAGGGTCACGTCGCTGGTCAGGCCATCGGCCATGAGCACGTCGCCAACGGCCAGGCCGCCGAAGATCAGCGTTTCGCCGCCCTCGCCCCCCAGGAGCGTGTCATTTCCGAACCCGTCGAACACCGAAACCACATCGCTGCCGGTGCCCGCATCCAGCACATCGTCGCCCGTGCCGAGGCTGATCGTGTCATTGCCTGCGCCGGTGGCGAGGTTCACCCCGCCGGTTGCCGCCGTGGCATCGACGGTGTCATTGCCCGAGCCGGTGACCACGCGCTCGATCTCCGAGAAGGTCGCGGCATTGGCGCCCTGGGCAAGCGTGCCGCTCTCGGTGCCGGCATAGGTGACCGTCACGCCCGAGGTCATGGCGCCCGCGTCCAGCAGGTCGCCCGCGGTCTCGCCGCCCTCGCCGCCGACGATCGTGTCCACGCCAAAGCCTTCGCCCAGGGTGATCGTGTCGTCGCCGGTGCCGGCATAGATCGCGTCGTTGCCCGCGCCGAGCGCGATGCTGTCGTTGCCCGCGCCGGTATAGACGGTCTGGTTGCCCGCGCCGCCCGTGACCACGTCATTGCCGGAGCCGGTCACCACCGCCTCGATCTCGCTGAAGGTCGCGGTGTTGCCGCCCACCGTCAGCGTACCGGATTCGCCACCGCTGAAGGTGACCGTCTGGTTGCCGCTCACGAGCGAGGCGTTGAGCGTGTCGCCCGTGGTCTCCCCGGTCTCGCCGCCCACGATGATGTCGTTGCCGAAGCCGTTCTCCAGCATGACAGTGTCGTCACCGGCCTCGCCATAAACCTCGTCATTGCCGAGGCCGGCATAGATGGTGTCGTTCCCGGCCCCGGCCTGGATGATGTCGTCATTGCCCGTCTCGCCCGGCAGGATCGCGTCGCCCGCGTCCACCATGTCGCCGTGGGGGTCGCCCGTGTAGGTGCCGTTGATCACGTCGTTCCCGGCGGTGCCGCTGACGATCCCGTCCCCCGGGATTCCGGCGGCGATCAACCACATCGGCTGGGCGGCCACGGCGGGGCTGACGCCCACCAGCGTCAGGCTCTCGCCATTGGGGAAGGTCAGCACCGCGTTGCCGGAACCGTCGTTGGTGACGACGACATCATGCACCGAAACGGGGTTGCCCCCGGCATCGTTGAGCCCGCTCACGTTGATCTGGTCGCGCCCGGCAAAGGTGCCGTCGCCATTGGCGGTGGGCGCCTCGAAGCCCTCGATCCGGTCCTGGCCGTGGCCGTTGCCGAACACCACGGTATCCACCGCACCATCGCCGGCGCCGAGGAGCACGGTATCGTTGCCCGCGCCCATCGTGACGGTATCGGCGCCCGCACCGGTGGCAATGTAGTCGTTGCCCGAGGAGCCGGTGACCGTGTCATTGCCGCTGCCCAGCGTGACCCGCTCGATCTCGCTGAAGCTGGCATTGCTGCCGGTGCCGGTGATCGTGCCGCTCTCCGGGCTGGTCAGGTTGACGGTGAGGTTCTGGGTCACCGCGCTGGCGTCGATTCTGTCGCCTGCGGTCTCGCCGCTCTCGCCACCGACGATGGTATCGGTGCCAAAGCTGTTGCCGAGGATGAAACCGTCGTCGCCCGCCCCGCCACTCATCGTGTCGTTGCCCGAGCCGCCGGTGATCACGTCATTGCCGGTGCCGCCGTCGATGATGTCGTTGCCGGTGCCGCCATCGAGCGTGTCGTTGCCGCCGTAGCCGAAGATCTGGTCGTTCCCGGCCCCGCCGGACACGGTGTCATTGCCCGCGGCACTGTCGGGGATGGTGGTGAACTCGACATCGGTGATCCAGAGCGCCTGCCCCGAGCTGCCATCGTTCTGATAGGCGATGATGATCTGCGCCACCGGCCCGGTCACGGTGATGAGCGCCGAGCCACCCACGTCGGCGGCGGAGTTGCTGCCGGCCCCGTTGATCGTGTCGGCGTCATACATGCTGTCGTCGCCGTCGAGCCGGAAGGTGACCGGCACCTTGTTGCCCTGCGCGTCATAGGCAACCACGGTGATCAGGTCGTCCCACCCGCCCTGGTCGATGTCGTTGATCCGGAACCGGACGTTGCCCACCTGGTTCGACATGCCCGACCCGGCAATCGCGTTGAAGTCGATCGTCACCGTGCCGGTGTTGGAGAAGCCGGTGTTGGATGCGCCGTCGCCGCCCAGAAAGAGCGAGGAGTTGTTGGCAAAGGTCTCGCCCTGGCCGGTGTTTACGTATTGCGTGCTGTTCGACACCTCGGCCGCGTTCAGCCCGCCATCGTCGTCGATGCGCACCGACACGTTCATCGTGCCGGTGTTCTGGGTGAAGCCTGCGGCAAGATTTGTGCCGCTGCCGACCTGGTCGGTCCAGTTCAGCGCCTCGTTCGTGGCGGAGACCGGGGCGTTGTCGGCGTGGATGATATCGTTGCCGTCACCGCCCGAGATGGTGTCGTTGCCGCTGCCGGCATGGATCGTGTCGGCACCGGAGCCGCCGTTGATCGTGTCGTTGCCGGCCCCGGCCACGATGGTGTCGTTGCCCGCTCCAGCGTTGATGACGTTGCCATTGCCGCTGATCTCGTCGCCCTGCGCATCCTCGAAGCGGCCGTCGATCACATCGTCGCCGCTGGTGCCATCGACCGGCCCGGCGACGGGCGGCGTATAGGTGGGCGCGCTGGTGGCGGTCGCCGAGGTGATCGAGCTGATGAAGTAGTTGTCCGGCACGAAATAGACGTTGCCGTCGGTGGCCAGGTAGTAGGTGCCGCTGTCGGTGATGTTGGTGTAGGTTGAGCCGTTTCCGGTGTAGGTGCCGGTCCAGCGCCACTGCCCGGTCCCGATGACCTCGTCGACAGAGAAGGCCTCCATCCCGCCGACAATGCTGTCGCCGGTCTGCAACGTCCCGTCACCAAGGTTTACCCTGTACCCAATCGCCATCGTCGGTGTCCTGCTCGCGCTGTCCAGCTCATGCAGGTGTCTGCGCACCCTTCTCAGCCGATTGTCCCTACTCTGCGAGGCCGTTCGGGCTCGCACGCGAGGAGATATGCGCGACTAAAGCGGCGAAACTTTGAGAAATGCTGAAGACCGAGGGGTTTTATCGCGGCAGAAATAAGGCAAGAGGCGCGAAAATGCCCCTGTTTTCAATCACTAGAAGAGTTTTCCCGGCGTCACCCGGGGAGCCAGTCAACCCCCGGATGAGCAAGGTCCCGTGGCGGATCAGACGGCGACCAGGGCGGCCTCGTGGCGCTTCAGCACGCGACGCGCGGCCAGGTATCCGTCACGCCCCTCGGCTTCCGCCAGGTCGGGGAAGAGCGCCAGCACCTCGGCGCGCGCGGCCCCGTCCAGCCCGGCCAGGGTCCGGTCGCCGGGCTGAAAGCTCTCGGTCCAGGCCCCGTCGGAGAGCACCACCTCGTGTTGGTCGAAGAGTATGTGGATATAGGTCACCTCTTCCACCTCGGCCCGGCGGATGGTGCCGCCGTTCACCAGGTGCAGCGCGGCCACCAGAACCTCGCGATCCTCGAACCACAGCGCGGCACGGTCCCCCGTCACCAGCATCCGATGCTGCGGGCTAACCATCATGTCGCGCTCCGGCAGCCCCTGCCCCATTGCGCCCTTGGTCACCAGCACCGGCCGCAGCTCGGGCTGGCGGGCCAGCTGCGCCGCACCCAGCGTCTTGCGTCCGACCCAGCGGATCCTCTGCAAGCCATGGTCGCGGGTCATCACCCGGTCACCCGCCTTCAGCCGCTCGACCGGCACCTCGCCCCTGGCGGTGGCGATCCTCGTGCCCGGCGTGAAGCAGGGGATGATCTCCTCGATGTCGGTGAAGGTGATGTTGGCCCACTGCCCGGTGCTCTCGTTGAACAGCTGCACCTGCCCGTTGAACCCTGGAGTCCCATTGTTTTCAGGATTTTGCACGAGGTTCGTGATCTTGAATCCCTGGCTGCGCAAACCGCCGAGGTTGAGCACGTCCCAATCGTCGCCACCCGATCCGCCGTTGACAGTGGTGTTGTTCACCCCCGCCGAGCCGAGGCTGTCGACAAAGATCGTGTCGGCATCGTCGCCGCCCGAGAGCACGTCGTTGTCGCCGCCGCCGTGAATCTCGTCGTTGCCTGCGCCGCCGTTGACCAGGTCAAACCCGTCGCCCGCGGTGATCACGTCATCGCCAGTGCCGCCCTCGATCACGTCGTTGCCGCTGCCGCCGTCGATCACGTCATTGCCGCCCTGGCCGTAGATCGTGTCGTTGCCGGCCCCGCCGAAGAGCGTGTCGTTCCCGTCCGGGATCGGCTCGACGATCACGTCGTCGATCAGGTCTCCGTTCATCGAGAAGCCCGACTGCGTGCTGCGCGTCGTCAGGGTGAACTCGATCGCTGTGCGGTTGTCGAATTCCGCAGAGAACCAGGCGTCCTGGTCGCTGGGGGTGTTGGCCTCGGTGCCGCGCGCGGTCACGAACCCGGCGCCGGAGCTCACCGCGAGCGATGTGTCGGCCGCCGTGCCATAGGCACCGAAGCTGCCTGCATCCAGCGTCACCGCCTCGAAGTCGGTCGCGCTGTTCTGGTCGAGATCGTTGAAGGTGGCGGTGGAGTTGAGCGCCACCGGTTCGCCCGTGACCGGGTTGAAGAACTCGAGCCGGAAGGTCGCCTCGTCCCCTGCCCGGAACCGGCTGTTGCCGCCGTTCAGCAGGATCTCCGAGCCGTTGCCACTGGCGAGATCCACCTGCAGCCGCGAATCCGACACGCTGACCAGCACGAGCCGGGCCGAGATGCTGGTGCCGTCATCGAGCGTGGCCACGCGGTCGTAGATCACGCTGTCGCCCGGCGTTGCGCTGTTTGCCGCAGAGGCTGTCTCGCTGCCCGGCCGCACATTGAAGATCGAAAGCTGCAGGGGCGTCGCGTCATTGCCGGGGGCCGTGCCCTCGCCCGCATCGCCGAAGATCACGTCATTGCCGTCGCCGCCATTTATGGTGTCGTCGCCGCCTTCCCCGGAGACCCGGTCATTGCCCCCCGCCGCATTGATGACATCGTTCTCATCCGTGCCCTGGATGGTTTCATCGGTGTCGTTGCCATTGATCGTGGCCATGGTGGTTGGTCCCCCAGTACTAGTTAGAACAGCCCGGCAGATGGGCATATTGTGCGGCGGCAGAAACCGCGACATGAGCAGCGGGGCCCTCCTTACACCAGAATCCTGCCATATTCAGTCCGCATTTTGGTGACGTGGCGGAACATCGCAGCCCTGTTCACGAGCCAGAAACAATCCCGGCCCCATGGCCCCCACTGTCCACCCGCCGCAGTGCAGCAGCATCGTGCCGGGCCTGAAACGCAGATGTCCGCGAGGCTTTCGCCGCGCGGACAAGCTGCATATGTCCCCTCGGGGATCGCCCTTCATCGGCTGCCAACCATGGGCCCTTGCGGACCCGCCCCATGACAGCCGGGGCGCGGATGTGGATGATCTGCCGCTTTCGGGGCGTTCGGCCCCGACCCTGCGGCGCGACGCCCGGCGATGAATGCCATCGCCGGGTGCCAGAGCCTCTTACTCGGTGAGCAGCAGGGCCTCGTGCTTCTTCAGGGTCTTGCGCGCAGCGCTGTATCCATCGCGGCCCGCTTTCTCCTTCAGTTCGGGGAACAGCGCCAGGAGTTCCTCGCGCTGCTCGCGGTCCAGCCCCTCCAGCGTGTAGTCGCCGGGCTGGAAGCTCTCGGTCCAGGCGCCATCCGACAGAACCACCTCGTGCTGGTCGAACATGAAGTGGATGTAGGTGACGCTAGCCACGTCGGCAGCCTCGGCAATGCCCTTGCCGTTCACAAGGTGCTTGGCCGCCACCAGAACCTCGCGCTCCTCGAAGTAGAGCGCGGCGCGGTCGGAAGCCACCAGCACGCGGTGCTGCGGGCTCACCAGCATGTCACGCTCCGGCAGGTTGCCATCGAGCGCACCCTGGGCGATCCGGACGGGGCGCAGCTCGGGGCGCTTCATCAGCTCCACCGTGCCCACCTCGGTCCGGCCCAGCCAACGGATCTCCTGGATGCCATTGTCGCGGGTGATGACCTTGTCGCCCACCTTCAGATCTTCCACGGCCACCTCGCCACGCGGCGTCGCGATCAGCGTGCCGGGGGTGAAGCAGGGGATGACGTTCTCGACTTCCTCGAAGGTCATCGTGCCGCCGTCGAGGAAGTGAACGATCCCGTCTTCCTTGTCGGGAGAGGTGTACTGGATGTAGTCCACACCCGAGCCGGTCAGGTCCAGCGTGTCGTAGTCATCGCCACCCGCGCCGCCGTCCACATGGTCGCCCGCGTTGCCGCCGATGAAGGTGTCGCGGTCGTCGTCGCCGTAGAGCTTGTCCTCGCCCTCGCCGCCGATGATCGTGTCGTTGCCGGTGCCACCGTAGATGGTGTCATCGTCCACGCCGCCGTCGAGGTAGTCGTCACCCTCGTCGCCGTAGATCAGGTCGTCGTCGTCCTGGCCGAAGATCCGGTCGTTGCCGGCGCCGCCGTGGATCTCGTCATCGCCGTTGTCGGGGCGCAGGTCGCCATCCTCGTCGGGAATGTTCAGCGCATCCGGGAAGGCCGGGTCGAGACCGCCATAGATGATGTCGTCACCGTCGCCTCCGTCGATGTAGTCGTTGCCCTCGCCGCCGACGATGTAGTCGTCGCCTTCGTTGCCGTAGACGATGTCATCGTCGTAGCCGGCATTGATGGTGTCGTTGCCTTCGCCGCCTTCGATGTAGTCGTCATCGTCGCCGGTGATGATGGTGTCGTTGCCCTTGCCGCCGTAGACAGTGTCCTTGTCGTCATTGGGGTCGGCGTCGGGCGCCCAGATCCCCGGGTAACCCTGGTCTGGCGTGCCCGAGAGGCCGGTCACCGGGTGAATGTTGCCCGAGGTGTCGATGTAATCGTTGCCATCGCCGCCATCGACGGTGTCGTTGCCGTCACCGGCATGAACGATGTCATCGGAGCCGCCGGCGGTGATGGTGTCGTTGCCCTTGCCGCCGATGATGGTGTCCTTGTTGTTCCAGCCGATGATCGTGTCATCGCCGTCACCACCGTCGATGGTGTCTTCACCGCCGCCGCCATCGATGTAGTCGTTGCCCTTGCCGCCGGTGATCGTGTCATCGCCCGACATGCCGTAGATCTCGTCGTCGCCGTCGCCGCCGTCGATGATGTCGGCATCCTGGCCGCCGCGGATGTAGTCGTTGCCCGCGCCGCCCGAGAGCTGGTCGTTGCCGTCCTGGCCGTAGATGACATCGTCACCCTCGCCACCTTCGATGACGTCGTCGCCGCGGTTGCCGGTGATGTAATCGTTGCCCGACCCCCCGTCGATGGTGTCGTTGCCGCCACCGCCGTGGATCTCGTCGTTGCCAGACCCGCCGAGGATCGTGTCGTCGCCTTCGCCACCGTTCAGGTAGTCGTCGCCGCCATTGCCCTCGATGTAGTCGTCGCCGTCGCCACCGTAGATGGTGTCGTTGCCTTCCGCACCCGACCCTTCGCCGGCAATGACCGTGTCGAAGTAGATATCGGTCACGTTCACGCCGCTGTCGGAATTGCCGTGCTGGCTATGGGTGATGACGAGCTTCGCCACCGGACCGGCCGCGCTCACCAGCGCCGAGTAGGTCGGCGAGGTGTCCGGCTGGCCGCCACCCTTGGACACTGCGGTTTCCTTGCCGGCCACGCCATCGTTGTCATAGAGCGCCACGCCGCTGCCAGCGGTCATGTTGACCGAAACCGCATTGCCGTTGGCATCGTAGGCCTTCACCACCACGGTGCTGTCGAAGTCGATGTCGTTTATGCGGAACGATACGTTCTCGGCATCCTTCTCGAACTCCAGCGTGTAGGTCTGGCTGTCGCCCTTGTCGTCCAGTTCGCTTTCCAGCGACGAATAGGGGTTCGCGCCGGGCAGGTTACCGGTGTCGATCGAATGCACCTTCTGCTGGTCGGTCGAGAAGGTGTTGTCGTAGGACTTCTGAAGCGTCAGCTTCACCACGTTGTCGCCGGTGTCCTGGCTCTGGCTGACGATCTTTTCGCCGTTCTGGAGGCTGCCGCCGTTGTAGTCCTTGAGTTCGGACCACTTGAACACTTCCTGCTCCGAGGTCTCGCCGCCCGCGCCGTTGCCGTAGGCGCCGGCCGCATCGCCGATCAGGATGTCGTTGCCCGCGCCGCCATAAAGCGTGTCGGAGCCGCCGTTGCCATAAACCTCGTCGTCGCCCTCGCCGGACTTGACGATGTCATCGCCGTCGCCCGCCACCACGATATCATCGTTCGGGGCCTCGCCCGGCAGGATCGCATCGTTGTTGTCGATCATGTCGCCTTCGGGGTCGCCGGTGTAGGCGGTGTCGATCACATCGTCCCCAGCCGTGCCCTCGACGATGCCGTCAAGCTCGCTCTCGGGCTCGGGGAGGGTGTAGGACACGTTGTCCACGGCACCGGAGCCTTTCAGCACCACTTCCATGCGCGCCACGCCTTCGACCGCGCCGAAGTTGACGTCGCACTGGCCGTTGTTCTTGGTCGTGACGTATTTGTAGCCCAGCGACTTGCCATCGGCGTCATAGAGCTTCACGTAGGCGCCCTCTTCCACGTCGAGCAGGGTCAGGCCGTGGAAGGTGACGTTTTCGTCGAAGTCAAAGCGCAGGGTGCCGCCGCAGGCCTCGTCATCGGGGTCGTTGGAGTCGCCGTCCTCGCTGATGATGAGCACCTTGCCCAGGTTGCTGGTGGCCAGGTCGGTGTCACCGCCGGTCGGCTTTGCCGTGTTGAAGATCATCGCCGGGCTTTTCGACCCGTTCACGGTGCCGTTCACGATCGAGGAGATCGTCACGCCTTCCGACTTGTATTCGTTGTCCACAACGGTGCCGGTGGCAGCGTCGTTGAAATCCAGTGTGACCTTGGTCATCAGATCTTCCCCTGCAAGCTTGCGGATGCGGTCGGCAGCGACCCCGCGCGTTTCATTTCGTGACCGGCCCCGCGCACGGGACCGCGTTGAACACTCTGGGTCAGGAGCAGCAGCGCCGGGACAAAACTCCCGGTCGTTGGATCGAGCTTCGCTCGCGCTGCATCATCCGTCGTCATCCAAACGTTCCTTCACCCTCACCCACCCCGGGCGGCGCAGCCGGCCAATAGCGGTTCCGCGCGACACGCACTCTTCAGCCAAAAGGGGAACGGTGTCCGAAACGCGAGCAAACGCGCCGGAGTGGTATCGGGAAGGTCCAGGCCTCTTTCGGGCCCATGCCTCCACACCTGTCGTGTTTGACTGCCAAAAAAGCGACAGCAGACACGCACCGATCCCGCAGAAATGACCTCTGCGTCGTCGTGCGGCCGCCCCCGCAGCCAGCAAACATCGCCCCCCAGTTGGGCGCCTTCGGTATAGCCGTTCCAGGCGCGCGGCCAAAAGCGAAAAGTGGCGCGATTGCGGCGAAAGCGTGCCGGATGCATCCAATTCTGCCTTGGTTTCGGCACGTTTAAGGCGAGCGGTTTATTGGCGATTCTCGCCATAGGTTGACGCCCGGTTAAGGCTCCTGCAGAGCCAATGCGGGCATTTACAAGTTGTTTTCTTCAAAATGCGCGGGTTTTGGCCTGCTGCAATGCGGCGGCGCAGTCAAAGGCTTGTCGACGGACTGTTTCCGATCCCCGAACAATTAACCCAACTGTTCACATTTTCACGGGTCGGGAATGTGGCAGCACTGTGGCGCTCCGATCGGTGCGCGATTTTGCAACAATGCCGCGACGGGGCCGGGATTGGTCTCTCCGCCCGGCAAAATCTGCTCGAATCGATTCTGGCCGAACGACAGCGAGCAGATGGGCCCAACGGCCACGACGCTCCGCAACCCCTTGGCAAAGCCACGCTTTTGCCCAGGGCGTGACGCGTCGTTCATCCCTGCAAGTGAGAGCAACCCTCGGAGATCTGGTGCCGGTGGAGAGACTCGAACTCTCACGATGTTGCCATCGGGGGATTTTGAATCCCCTGCGTCTACCATTCCGCCACACCGGCCAGCAGGCGCTTCCTAAGGCGCGGCCCCTGCCCCGTCAACGCCTCTCGGAAAGCGGGCGCTCAGAGCCGCGCCGTCCCGAAGGTGTCGCAGTCCTCCACGACGCCGCGCTCGTAGCCCTTGGCAAACCAGCCTTGCCGCTGCTCGGCCGATCCGTGGCTGAAGGTCTCGGGCATCGGCACCCGGCCGGCGTTGCGCTGGAGCACGTCGTCGCCGATCTGTTGCGCCGCGTTCATCGCCTCCTGCAGGTCGCCCGGTTCGACCGTGCCGAGCCGGGCCTCCGCGTGCCGGGCCCAGACCCCCGCGAGGCAATCCGCCTGCAACTCGAGCCGCACGCTGAGGGCATTGGCTTCCGCACCCCGGGCCTCCACGCGGGCCCGGTTCACCTGTCCCAGGATCCCCAGCTCGTTCTGAATGTGATGCCCCACCTCATGCGCCACCACATAGGCCGCCGCAAAGTCGCCCCCGGCCCCGAGCCGGTTCTGGAGCGTGGCAAAGAAGCTGGTGTCCAGGTACACCCGGCTGTCGGCCGGACAGTAGAACGGCCCCGTCGCCGCGTTCGCCCCGCCGCAGCCCGAGGTAATGCGGTCGGAAAACAGCACCAGCTGCGTCGGCCGGTAGTCACGCCCGAGCTGCTCTGGAAAGACCGCGCCCCAAACCTCCTCGGTATCCGCCAGCACCACGCTGACGAACTGGCCCGAGGCCCTCTCCGCCTCGCTCAGCGCGCGCCGCTCGCCGCCCGTCTCCACCGGCACCCCACCGCCGCCGTTCAGCAAGGGCGTCACGTCGATGCCAAGGAAATAGCCGATCACCAGCACCGCGATCAGCCCCACGCCACCGAGTCCGCCTGCCTTGCCTGCGCTCACCCCGCGCCGGTCGATCACGTTGCGGCTGCCGCGCCGTCCTCTCCACTTCATCACGCGTCTCCCTTGACCTCACCGAGCCTGCATGGTCACTGGCCCCAAATCAATAACAGGCCCACGCATGTTGCGTTCCCTTTACGACTGGACGATCCGCCAGGCCACGAGCCGCCACGCGCTCTGGGTGCTGGCCGCCGTGGCCTTCATCGAAAGCTCGGTCTTCCCGATCCCGCCCGACGTGCTGATGATCCCGATGATCCTGGCCATGCCGCAGCGGGCCTGGCTGATCGCGGGCATCGCCACCCTGTCCTCCGTTTTGGGCGGGCTCTTGGGCTACGCCATCGGCGCCCTGCTGTTCGAGTCCGTCGGCCAGCCCATCCTCGCGGCGCTGGGCAAGGGCGACGCGATGTCCGAGTTCAACACCCGGTTCAACGATTTCGGCTTCTGGGCGGTGCTGACCGCGGGCGTCACGCCCTTCCCCTTCAAGGTCATCACCATCATGTCGGGCTGGACCGGCATGCCCCTCGCCACCTTCATCGTCACCTCCATCCTCGCCCGCGGGCTGCGCTTCTTCATCGTCGCGGCCCTGCTGTGGAAATTCGGCGCGCCGATCCGCGACTTCATCGAAAAGCGCCTCGGCCTCATGTTCACGCTCTTCGTCGTCATCCTCGTCGGAGGCTTCTTCCTGGTGAAATACATCTGATGCTGAAACGATACGCCTCGCTCGCCGGTCTGGGCTCTCTCGCCATGGTGCTCGGTGCCTGGGTCTTCCAATACGGCTTCGGCATGGCGCCCTGCGCCATGTGCCTGTGGCAACGCTACCCGCACTGGGCGGCCTTCGGCATCGGGGTGCTGATCCTCCTTCTGCCCGGCCTCCATGCCGGCCACCGTCTGCTGGCCTGGCTCGGGGCGCTGGCCGCCGCGACCACCGCCGGGATCGGCGTGTTTCACACCGGCGTGGAGCGCACATGGTGGGAAGGCCCCTCCTCCTGCACCGGCTCCGGGCTGGGCGGGCTAGACGGGGCCTCGCTCCTCGACCCGAGCGGCGCCGCGCCGGTGATGTGCGACCAGTCCGCCGGCGAATTCCTGATGCTCTCGATGCCGAGCTGGAACGCGCTCTTTTCCTTCGCCCTGGTGGCGGTCTGGATCTACGCGGCGACCCGCCGCGCCTGATCCGCGCCGATCAATGCAGCGTGAACTCGCCCGTCACGTTGCGCCACTCTCCCGGCGAGATCATCTTGCGATGGGTGAACCGCACGGAGTGCAGCGGCCCCTCGATCTCGTCCTGCCAGAACTCGATGAACCTGAAGAGCTTCGGATGGTCCGGTGCCAGGTCGTAGTCCTGCCAGATGAAGGTATTGAGAACACTGCGGAAATCCGGCATCCGGTAGAACAGCTCCGCCGTCGTCAACCCGTATCCCCGCAGCATCAGTTCGGTTTCCGATTCCGCCATTTCGCGCCTCCTGTTCGCGCCTCGGTGTCGTCCCCCTGTTACAAAGCTTGCCACAGCCCATTTACTTTTCAATGAAAACAATGCGCTACAAAGTGCCTGCGTTGCACTTTTGCCTAAAGAGGAGGCGCTGGTTGCACCCCATATCGTGTTGGCTGTATAAATCCGCAACAAAATCTAGAAGCGCCCATGCCACGTGGCGCCGATGCGGGATACCTTATGAGCGACACGCCAGAACCTCCTGAAAACGCAGAGGATAATTTGCCCCAGCGTCCGGAGTACCACGGCCCTTCGATCACCATCGAAGAGGAGATGAAAACCTCCTACCTCGATTACGCGATGAGCGTGATCGTGTCGCGCGCGATCCCCGATCTGCGCGACGGCCTGAAGCCGGTGCACCGGCGCATCCTCTTTGCGATGCACGATACCAGCAACACCCATGACAAGCCCTACCGCAAATCCGCGCGGCCGGTGGGCGACACCATGGGTAAGTATCACCCCCACGGCGACGGCGCGATCTATGACGCGCTGGCCCGGATGGCGCAGGACTTCTCCATGTCGCTGCCGCTGCTCGACGGCCAGGGCAACTTCGGCTCCATGGACGGCGACAAGCCCGCCGCCATGCGCTACACCGAGATCCGGATGCAGAAGGTCGCGGGCGCCCTGCTCTCCGACATCGAGAAAGACACCGTCGATTTCATCGACAACTACGACGGCAAGGACCAGGAGCCGACGGTTCTCCCGGCCCGCTTCCCCAACATGCTGGTCAACGGCGCCGGCGGCATCGCCGTGGGCATGGCCACCAACATCCCGCCCCACAATCTCGGAGAGGTGGTCAATGCCACCCTCGCCCTGATCGAGGACCCCGATCTCGATAGCGCAGGGCTGATGGAGTACATCCCCGGCCCCGACTTCCCGACCGGCGGCGTGATCCTCGGCCAGTCCGGCGCGCGCAAGGCCTATCTCGAAGGGCGCGGTTCGGTGATCCTTCGGGCCCGCACCCACACCGAGGAAGTCCGCAAGGACCGCTACGCCATCGTCGTCGACGAGGTGCCCTACCAGGTCAACAAGGCCTCCATGATCGAAAAGATCGCAGAGCTGGTCCGCGACAAGAAGCTCGAGGGCATCTCCGGCATCGCCGACGAATCCGACCGCCACGGCGTGCGCGTTGTGATCGAGCTGAAGCGCGACGCCACGCCCGAGGTGGTGCTGAACCAGCTCTTCCGCTTCACCCAGATGCAAACCAGCTTCGGCTGCAACATGCTGGCCCTGAACGGCGGCCGCCCCGAAACACTCACCCTGCGCGGATTCCTTTCGGCCTTCGTGTCGTTCCGCGAAGAGGTCGTCGCCCGCCGCACCGCCTACGAGCTGCGCAAGGCCCGCGAGCGCAGCCACATCCTTTGCGGCCTTGCCGTCGCCGTCTCCAACGTCGACGAGGTGGTCGCCACCATCCGCGCCTCCGCCGATGCCGCCGAGGCGCGCGAAAAGCTGATGACCCGCCGCTGGCCCGCCTCCGAGATCGAGGGCTACATCCGGCTGATCGACGACCCGTCGCACACCATGAACGACGACGGCACCTACAACCTGTCCGAGCTGCAGGCCCGCGCCATTCTCGAGCTGCGCCTCCAGCGCCTCACCCAGCTCGGCGTCAAGGAAGTTACCGACGAGCTCGAGGAGCTGGCCGGCAAGATCAAGGACTACCTCGACATCCTGCGCTCCCGCGACCGGATCATGGAGATCATCTCGGGCGAGCTGAAGGAGGTGCGCGACGAGTTCGCCGTGCCCCGCCGCACCGAGATCGTCCAGTGGTCGGGCGACATGGACGATGAAGACCTCATCGAACGCGAGGAGATGGTCGTCACCGTCACCCAGTCGGGCTACATCAAGCGCACGCCGCTGGCCGACTTCCGGGCGCAAAAGCGCGGCGGCAAGGGGCTGTCGGGCGGCGACCTGAAAGAGGAGGACGTGGTCACCACCCTCTTCGTCGCCAACACCCATACGCAGCTTCTGTTCTTCACCACCGACGGGATGGTCTACAAGCTCAAGACCTGGCGCCTGCCCCAGGGCGGCCGCACCTCGCGCGGCAAGGCCATCGTCAACATCCTGCCGATCCCGCAGGGCGTTTCGGTCGCCGCGATCATGCCGGTGGATCGCCCCGAGGAGGAATGGGACGATCTGCAGGTGGTCTTCGCCACCGATGCCGGCACCGTCCGCCGCAACCGCCTCTCCGACTTCACCAACGTCAAGGCGAACGGCAAGATCGCCATGAAGTTCGAAGACGAGAACGCCGGCATGAGCCTCATCAACGCCCGCATCTGCTCGGATGATGATGACGTGATGCTGGTCACCGACGCCGGCCGCGCCATCCGCTTTCCCTCCACCGACGTGCGCGTGTTCAACTCCCGCGCCTCCGTCGGCGTGCGTGGCATCAAGCTGTCGAACGGCGACAAGGTGGTGTCGATGTCCGTCATCCGCCACTTCGAGGCCAGTTCCGAGGAGCGCGTGGCCTACCTCAAGCAGCGCCGCCTGATGGCCGGTCTGACCGAGGAGGAGGAACCCGACGAGGACGAAGAGATCGTGGCCGAAGGCCAGCTCTCCCAGGAGCGCTACGCTGAGATGAGCGCCGCCGAAGACCTGATCCTCACCATCACCTCCAAGGGCGCTGGCAAGATCAGCTCGTCGCACGACTATCCGGTCCGCGGCCGCGGCGGCATGGGGGTCATTGCCTGGACCAAGGGCATGCCCCACGGCCCCATCGTCGCCTGCTTCCCGGTCGATCTGTCCGACCAGGTAATGCTCGCCACCTCCACCGGCCAGTCGATCCGTTGCCCGGTCGACGGCATCTCCTTCCGCTCGCGCGGCGCCGGCGGGGTGAAGGTGTTCAACACCGCCAAGCGTGAAGAGGTCGTTTCCGTGGCCTGGATCGCCGAGCAGGACGAGGACGACGCTCCGCAACCCGAGACCGGGTCCGAAGGCGGAGCCGAGGCCTGATATCAGTCCCCGACGCGATGCAGGGTCTCATGGCGCTCCTGCCCTTGCTGATCGTCATCGTCATCGTGGCCGCCGTGCTCTTCATCGGCGGCCAGCGCGCGGCGCGTCAACAGCGCCTGATGCAACGCCCGATCGACCAGAGCGAGCGCAATGCCGCCGCGCTCAAGCGAATCGAAGAGCGCCTCTCCCCCCCCCGCCCGGGCCCTGACGGCGCCCCCGGCGGACCGCCACGCCTTTGGGGTCACGGGCCGGCTGCCTCAACGTCAGC
The DNA here is from genome assembly GCF_900142295.1 of Vannielia litorea. Classification (NCBI taxonomy): domain Bacteria; kingdom Pseudomonadati; phylum Pseudomonadota; class Alphaproteobacteria; order Rhodobacterales; family Paracoccaceae; genus Vannielia; species Vannielia litorea. The sequence continues at coordinate 1,412,952 of NZ_FSRL01000001.1, read as the reverse complement.
CCGCCACGGTGCGGCCAGATTGCCCCAACTCACCGTTCGGTTGTGCCGAACGGGTTGCACTCTTCCAGATGCGCGCGTAACCCCAGAATTGCAAAAGCGTAATAACAAAAAGTGTCTTTTGCCGTAGCAGCCCGGACCCAACCGCAGGAACCCCAACATGCCGTCGTGGGACGATCTCAAGTTTGCTCTCGCCCTCTCACGTCACGGCCGGATGAACTCTGCCGCCCAGAGCCTCGGCATCAACGTCGCCACCATGTCGCGCCGGATCGAGCGCCTCGGCGAGATCCTCGGCCAGCCTCCCTTTGTCAAGAAAGCCGACGGCTGGGAGCCGAGCCCCGTCATCACCGGCCTGCTCGACATCGCCGAAGAGGTCGAACAGCGGCTGGAGACCGAGATGAACAGCATCCGCTCCGGCACCGCCGCGCAGAACACCCGGTTCTCCATCGGCTGCCCGCCGATCATTTCTCTCTTCGTGCTCTACCCCAACATTGCCAACCGCGACCCAGCCCTGGGCAACGTGAGCTACAGCTTCACCCAGCGCGTGATGGAGGATGGCCTGGGCGAGAACGACCTGGTGATCCAGCACAAGCGCCCCGAGTCCGGCCGGGTCATCACCCAGAAGATCGCCACGCTCTCCTCCAGCATCTACCGGCTCAAGGGCGGGCGGGAGACCGGCGGGTGGGTCTCGCTCAGCGAGCAGTATGACCCCACGCCCTTCAACCAGGCCGGCTACCGGTTCTTCGGCACCCCGCCTTCGGTGCGGGTTCAGTCGATGTACGAGCTTTACGAGCTGATCGGCGCCACCGGCATGGCGGGCCCCATCCCCGACCTGGTCGCCGCCAGCAACCCCGAGCTCGAGATCGTTCCGGGCGGCGAGACCATCTCCGAAACCGCGCTCTGGCTGATCTACCACGCCTCGCGCAGGGGCGATCCGGTGATGGAACAGACCGTTGCCTGGGTGAAGGACAGCTTTGCCAGAATGCAAAGCCAACAGTCCAGGGTGGTCAACCTGCGTCGCGCCTGACCCCTCCGATCACGCGAAAATCCATAAAAACAAGACCTTCGGCATCTCGTGCCACTTAAAACGATGTGCCAGTCACATATTTTAACGTTTCCGTTTTGCATAATTTTCTATTTCCACGTTAACACTTCCCGGCGATGCTCAACCCAACGATGAAGAAAATTCATCACCCGAGGCAGAGCAGACGATGACAGTTACACCTCTTGCGCAATGCGCATTCCGCCTGGCGTTTGCCTATATCCTTGCCAACCAGGCACTCTCCACGCTCGTCGTTCCCTCCCTGGCAGCAGAGGCGTCAACCGGCGTCTCTGCTTTCAGGGCCCCTGTCGAAACCTTTCAATTCATCGCCGTCAACGCGCTACTGATCGTCATCGCGATCTGGGTGGCCTTCGGCATCCGCACCCGCCTCGTCACCGCCATCGGCCTGGTGATCTACGCGGGCTACACGATCTCCAGCGGCGGCCTCGAGGCCGACAACCTCGGCATCGGCATCTTCGTCGCTTTCGGCCTCGCCCTTCCGCTCCTCGCGGCAGGCGGAGGCGCCTTCGCACTCTATCGTAAAGGATGGTCCGGGCTGACTGATCTCTAGCATCGTAACCGCACTGGTCGAACGGACTTCACTCAGGGGCGTCGCGTGTGTTGCGGCGCCCCCTTTTTTGTCTGGCCGTCGGGATGCCGCCCGAGCGGCGCGCCCAGGGCGCAGAACCTGGCTCCGGGTTAGGTCCAGGCGGGCATCGGTTAACCAATGGTTGCGGATTCCTTTCAAATTTGGCGCGAAGTCGGGCAGAACACGGGACGAACGACAGGGCCGGTGGATGGGGGCTCGGTCACTCGCACAAAGGATCAGACCATGAAAACCCGCATCTGCGCGGCAGCCCTTGCCGTTGCCAGCGCCCTGCTGCCCCTCCCCACCCAAGCCCAAAGCTCCGCCATCGGCTTTTCCGGCGCCGAACTGACGCTCGGCCATGCCTCTGGCGAAACCGGCACCCTCACCACGCTGGATGCCAGTGCGGACTTCGCGATCACCGCCCAGCACGGCCTTCAGCTCGATCTGGGCATCATCGACTACGGCAACATCTGGTTCGGCACCCTCGCCGCCCATGCCTATCTCCAGCCCACCCAGGCGGCCAAGTACGGCCTCTTCTTCGCCTACTCCGATGCCGATGACAGGGAGGCCGCCACCACCGAGATCGGCGTCGAGGGCATCTGGTCGCTCGGGAGCTCCACCACCGTCGAGGCCCGCGCCGGCATGGGCCGCGCCGACCCCTCCGAGGTCGATTACCTCTTTGCCTCGCTGGGCGCACGCCACGCCCTGACCCGGCAGCTTGCTCTTTCCGGCCGCCTCGGCATCGTCGATGCCGACGAGGCCCGCGCCGCGCTCACCGGCACCACGCTCGACCTCGGCCTCAGCTACCACCTCCCCGACGCGCCCGTGGCGCTCTCCCTCGGGGCCAGCCACACCCGGATCTCCGGCACGCACACCGCCAGCGAAACCCGCGTCACCATCGGCCTCACGGCGGCCATCGGCGGCGCCCGCACTGCCCGTGCCACTGCGGCGCAGCGCAACTTCGCCCCGGTCCGCCCGCTGCAGCCGCTGCTCGAGCGCGGCCTGGTCTGGGATTTCGTCGGCAGCCGCTGAGGGCTTTCCAAATCGGGGCGGAGGCCCTATCTCCGCCCCCATGACCAAACCGCTCCATATCATCGGCGCCGGCATGGCCGGCTCCGAGGCCGCATGGCAGGCCGTCTCCGCAGGCATCCCCGTGGTGCTCCACGAAATGCGCCCCCACATCGGCACCTTCGCCCATCAGACCGGCAACTTTGCCGAGATGGTCTGCTCCAACTCCTTCCGCTCCGACGACGACGAGCAAAACGCCGTGGGCCTCCTGCACTGGGAGATGCGCGCCGCTCAAGGCCTCGTCATCACCTCCGCCGACCGTCACGCGCTCCCCGCTGGATCGGCGCTCGGGATCGACCGCGAGCCGTTTTCCGAGTGGATCACCGCACAGTTGAGAAACCACCCGCTTGTCACTGTTTCCGAAGGCGAAATCACCGCCCTGCCCAAGCCCGAGGATGGCCTTGCCATCATCGCCACCGGCCCGCTGACCTCCGGTGCCCTGGCCGAGGCAATCGCCGCCGAGACTGGCGCCGAGGCCCTCGCCTTCTTCGATGCCATCGCCCCCATCGTCCACGCCGACACCGTCGACATGTCCGTGGCTTGGATGCAGTCGCGCTACGACAAGGGCGAGACCGAGGAAGAGCGCACCGCCTACATGAACTGCCCGATGAACCGCGCCCAGTATGAGGCCTTCATCGACGCGCTGCTCGAGGCCGAGAAAACCGAGTTCCGCGAGGGCGAGACCGCGAAATACTTCGACGGCTGCCTGCCCATCGAGGTCATGGCCGAGCGCGGCCGCGAGACCCTCCGCCACGGCCCCATGAAGCCCATCGGCCTCACCAACGCCCACAAGCCCGACGAGAAGGCCTATGCCGTCGTCCAGCTGCGGCGCGACAACAAGCTGGGCACGCTCTACAACATCGTGGGCTTCCAGACCAAGATGAAGTATGGCGCGCAAGCCTCTGTATTCCGAATGATTCCGGGCCTTGAGAACGCGCAGTTCGCCCGCCTCGGCGGCATCCACCGCAACACCTTCCTCAACAGCCCCACGCTGCTCGACGCCGAGATGCGGCTGAAGTCCCGGCCCCACATCCGCTTCGCCGGCCAGATCACCGGGGTCGAGGGCTATGTCGAGAGCACCGCCATGGGTCTGCTCGCCGGTCGCCTCGCCGTGGCCGAACTGCGCGGCGAGCGCCTTCCACCGGTGCCAGAGACCACCGCCATGGGCGCGCTCGTCACCCACATCACCGGTGGCGCGGAGGCCAAGACCTTCCAGCCGATGAACGTGAACTTCGGGCTTTTCCCGCCGGTCGAGGCCAAGGGCGGCCGCCGGGGCCGCAAGGACCGCTACAAGGCCTACACCGACCGTGCCAAGGAAGATTGGCAGGCCTGGTTGAACTCTGCCGCCCAACCCGTTGAACCGGCGTGACATTCACCACCCGTTTTGCCCCTTCGCCCACCGGCCCGCTGCACCTCGGCCATGCCTTTTCGGCCCTTCTGGCCCATGACATGGCCCGCAGCGCCGGGGGACGCTTCCTGCTCCGGATCGACGATCTCGACCAGTCCCGCGCCCGCCCCGAATGGGAGGCCCAGCTCAAGGGCGATCTCGCCTGGCTCGGGCTCACATGGCCCGAGCCCTGCCGCCGCCAGTCCGATCACCTCGCCGACTACCGCGCCGCGCTCGACCGCCTCACCGCGCGCGGCCTCACCTACCCCTGCCAGTGCTCCCGCCGCGACATCTCCGCCGCCGCCTCCGCCCCGCAGGAGGGCGCACCGCACTTTGGGCCCGATGGCCTCATCTACCCCGGCACCTGTCGTGCGCGTTCGATGTCCGAGGCCCGCCCCGGCGACGCGATCCGCCTCGACATCGAAAAGGCCCTCGGCCAGGGCGCGCTCCCCGGCTTCACCGAGACCGGCCCGGCCCACGCCGGCCAGCACCTGCTCACCGCCGACTACCTGCTCACCGGCATCGGAGACCCGGTGCTCGCCCGTCCGCAGATGGGCGCGAGCTACCATCTTTCCGTGGTGGTCGATGACGCCGCGCAGGGCGTCACCCATGTCATTCGCGGCGAGGATCTCTTCACCGCAACCTTTCTCCACCGCTTCCTGCAACATCTCCTCGACCTGCCCACGCCCGCCTATCACCACCACGCGCTCATCCGCGACGCGGCGGGCAAGCGGCTGGCCAAGCGCGACGACGCCCGCGCCATCGCCCGCTACCGCGACGACGGGCTCACGCCGGAGCAAATTCGTTCCATGGTAGACCTTTAAGAGACGACCTTCATGCGATCGGCTCGGAGATGATCACTTCTTCCCCCGCCCGAACGGCGGTGTAAAAGCAGCTCCGCCGATTGGTATGGCAGGCCGGGCCCTCCTGCTCCACGAGCACCAGCAGGCAATCGCGGTCGCAATCGACCCGCATCTCCACCAGCGTCTGCACATGCCCCGAGGTCTCGCCCTTCACCCAGAAGCTGGCGCGCGACCGCGACCAATAGGTCACCCGCCCGGTCTCGAGCGTTTTCGCCACCGCCTCGGCGTTCATCCAGGCCACCATGAGCACCTCGCCGCTCGCGGCATCCTGTGCCACGGCGGGTATCAGCCCCTTTGCGTCATAGACCAATGTCTCGGTGTCGAACGACATGCCCGCTCCTTTGCATTCCGCGCCCTCACCGCTATCTATGGGGCACATCTGCCGGAGGCCAGCCCCATGAACGCCGAAAACGACCTGATCAAGCTCTACTCGGGCCGGATTCTGTCGCTCGCGGCCGACATTCCGCTGACCGACCGGCTGGAGGCACCCCAGGCCACGGTCAAGCGGCGCTCGCCCCTCTGCGGCTCCACCGTGACCGTCGATCTGAACGTCGAGGACGGGCGCATTTCGGCCTTCGGGCAGGATGTGAAGGCCTGCGCCCTTGGCCAGGCCTCAGCCGCCATCGTCGGGGCCAATGTGATCGGCCGCACAGCCGAGGAGATCCGCACCGCCCGCGACCAGCTCAAGGCGATGCTCACCGCCGAGGGCCCGGTGCCCGACGCGCCTTTCGAGGATTACGAGGTGCTGCTGCCCGCGCGGGGCTACCGCAACCGCCACGCCTCGATCATGCTCACGCTGGAGGCCTTGGCCGAGGCGATGGAGCAGGCCGGCGCCTGACCATTCGGCGTGGGCCTGGCCCTTTCGCCGGCGCCTGACCATCCGGCGGAGGCCTGGCCGTCTGGCCCGCGCTTGACGCTCCGGCGGTGGCCCGGCCGAATGGCCGACGCGTGACCGTTCGGCCGAGGCTTCTTCGCCGTTCGACCGGCACGTGACCGTCCAGCCGAGACCCTGCGCGCCCGCGGCACAGACCCGGCCGATTGCCCTCCAACGCCCCATCCACCAAAAAAAACCGCCGCACACCCGGTCGGGTGGCGGCGGCAGGCTAGGACGGTGGCAGAGACCGGGCGCCGGGCGGGGAAGGCCCGAAGAGGCGCTCGGAACAGGCAAGAGAGCGCGCGCATCCCGTTGTTGGGGACAGGTGGATGCGGTGCGCCCGGTCCCTGGACCGCAGGCAAGCCGGGTGACAAGAGGCAACTGTCACCCCGCAGAGAAACTCTAGAGAAGTCCGGGCAGATGCAGCCCCCCGACCAGCAGAACCATCAGGGCCACGGCGCCAATGGCGTCTTGCGCGAGCAGCGGAATGTGGTGCGAGAGCTTGGTGATCATGGGCGGCGATCCTTCGGGCGTTTCGTTGCCACTTTGTTCTCATATCGCGCACAGACTGTCCAGAACTTTTTGAGAACATCCGCGAACAGAAGTGAATTCCGGCGTTAACCTTTTGAGAACAAAAGCTAACCGACCGAGAGCAGCCGGATCGCCCTGTCCTGCTCTGTCAGCCACAGCAGCATCCGTGCCGCCGCACCGCGCGGGCTCTCCAGCGCCGGGTCGCGCTCCAGCAGCGCACGGGCATCGCTCTGGGCCACCTGCGCCAGCGCCACCATGCGCTCCATGTCGGCAATGCGGAACCTCGGCAGCCCCGATTGCGCCGTGCCCAGCACGTCGCCCGCCCCCCGCATCTCCAGGTCCACTTCGGCGATCCGGAACCCGTCCTCGGTTTCCCGCAGGGTTGTCAGCCGCTGCCGCGCCGTCTCGCCCAGCGGCGCGGTGTAGAGCAGTATGCAGGTGCTCTCCGCCGCCCCGCGCCCCACGCGGCCGCGCAGCTGGTGCAGCTGCGCCAGGCCAAAGCGCTCGGCCTGCTCTATCACCATGATCGAAGCGTTGGGCACGTCCACCCCCACCTCGATCACCGTCGTCGCCACCAGCACCCCGCTGCGCCCGGCCACGAACTCGGCCATCGCCGCATCCTTCTCGGCAGGCGGCATCTGGCCATGCACCATCCCCACGGCGCCCTCGCCCAGCACCGCCCGCAGATGCTTGAACCGCTCCTCGGCGGCCGTCGCCTCACTCACCTCGCTCTCGCCCACCAGCGGGCAGACCCAGTAGCACTGCCGGCCCTCGGCCACCGCCGCGCGCAGCCGCTCCACCACGCTCTCCAGCCGCTCGGCGCTCACCATCGCGGTCACCACCGGAGTCCGCCCGGGCGGCTTCTCGTCGAGCACCGAGATCTCCATATCGCCGTATTGGGTGAGTGACAGCGAGCGCGGGATCGGCGTGGCCGACATCACCAGCACATCCACCGCCTCGCCCTTGGCCCCGAGCCTTGCGCGTTCGTTCACGCCAAAACGGTGCTGCTCGTCGATCACCGTCAGCCGCAGGTCGGCAAATTCCACCGCATCCTGGAAAAGCGCATGGGTGCCCACGACAATCTGCGCCTGCCCCCCGGCAATCGCCGCCAGCTTGGCCTCGCGCTCGGCGCCCTTGTCACGCCCGGTCAGCAGCTCCACCCGCACCCCGGCCGCGGCGCAAAGCGGCGCCAGCGAGGCGAGGTGCTGGCGGGCGAGAATTTCGGTGGGCGCCATCATCACCCCCTGCCCGCCCGCCTCCACGGCGATCAGCAGCGCCATCAGCGCCACCAGCGTCTTGCCCGCGCCCACGTCGCCCTGGAGCAGCCGGTTCATCCGCCGGGGGGCGCCCATGTCGCCCGCGATCTCGGCAATCGCCCTGAGCTGCGCGCCGGTAGGGTTGTAGGGCAGCGAGGCCAGAACCTTCTGCTGCAAGGCGCCGGTGCCCAGTGTCGCAAGCCCCGGCTTGGCGCGGCTGGTCGACCGCGCCAAAGCGAGCGTCAGCTGATGGGCAAAGAGCTCGTCATAGGCGAGCCTGCGCCGCGCCGGCGCGGTGTCCGAAACCTCCGCAGCCGTCTTTGGCAGATGCGCCGCCTCCAGCGCCGCCCGCCAGGCCGGCCAAGCCTCGCGCTTCAGCAGCTCCGCGTCGATCCACTCCTCCAGCTCCGGCGCGCGCGCGAGCGCCGCCTCCGCCGCCTTGCCCATCACCCGCTGGGTCACCCCGGCGGTGAGCGGATAGACCGGCTCGTGCTCGGGGATCTCGCCCGCCTCCTCCACCCGCAGGATGTGATCGGGGTGGACGATCTGGGCCACCCCGTCGAAATGCTCCAGCTTGCCCGAGATCACACGGCGCTGCCCCGTCGGCAGTTGCTTCTCGATCCACTTCGACCCGCCGCGAAAGAACACCAGCGTGATCGTGGTGGCGGCATCCTCCACCTCCACCCGGTAGGGCCCGCCGGGGCGCGACGTGCCGCGATGGCGGCCCACCGTCACCTCCACCGTCACCACCGTGCCCGGCGGCACGCCCTGCACCGTGTCGCGGCGGCGGCGGTCCACCATGCCGTGCGGCAGGGTGAAGAGCAGGTCGCGCGGGCGGGTGATCGCCAGGCCCGCCAGCGCCTGCGCCATCTTGGGGCCGATGCCCGGAAGCGTGTCGATCCCGGCGAACAGCGGGAAGAGGCGCGCCGGCCGGGTGCTCATGCGTCCCCGATGAGCGCGAGCCAGCCGTCTTCGTCGATTATCTCCACGCCCAGCTCGGCGGCCTTGGTGGCCTTGCTGCCCGCGCCCGGACCGGCCACCAGCAGGTCGGTCTTGGCACTCACGCTGCCCGAAACCTTGGCCCCCAGCGCCTCTGCTCGCGCCTTGGCCTCGGCGCGGGTCATCTTTTCCAGCGTGCCGGTAAACACCACCGTCTTGCCCGCCACCGGGCTGCCCGTTGCGCGGGCCTCTGGGGCCTGCGGGGCGAGATGCGGCAGGAGCCTGTCCATCGCCGCGCGTTCATCCGGGTTGGCAAAGGCATCCGAGAGCGAGAGCGCCAGCACCGGGCCGATGCCATCGGTCCCGATCAGGTCGGCCCAGGCCTCGGCAGCCTCGGGCGGCACCTCCGGCGCGGCGGCGGCCCGCGCCTCCGCCAGCTTTGCCCGCCGCCCCTCGGCGGCCGCCTTCGCCCGTTCGGCCTCCGCCGCCTCCTCGCCCGCGCGATGGGCCAGGGCTGCGGGCCGGGCGCGGTCCAGCGCCTCGGCCATGACCTCCCAGCTGCCGTAGTGCCGCGCCAGGTCCTGCGCGGCCACCTCGCCCACATGCCGGATGCCGAGCCCGAAGATCAGCCGCCCCAGAGCGATTTCACGCCTGTCCTCAATGGCTTGAAACAGGTTCTTCGCGCTGGTCTCGCCCCAGCCGTCGCGGTTGGCCAGCTTGGTCATGTTGGCCCTGTCGCGTTCGGCCAGGGTAAAGATGTCGGAAGGCTCCCGCACCGGCAGCTGGTCGTCGGCATAGAAGGCCTCCACCTGCTTGGCGCCCAGCCCCTCGATATCGAAGGCCGCGCGGGAGACGAAGTGCTTCAGCTTCTCCACCGCCTGCGCCGGGCAGATCATCCCGCCGGTGCAACGCCGCACCGCATCGCCCTCCTCGCGGATCGCGGGCGAGCCGCATTCCGGGCAGGTCTCGGGAAACCTGAAGGGCGCAGCCCCTGCCGGCCGTTTGGCGAGGTCCACATCCGCCACTTTCGGTATCACGTCGCCCGCGCGGTAGACCTGCACCCAGTCCCCGGGCCGGATGTCCTTTCCGCCCCGGATCTCGCCGCCGCGCGCATCCCGCCCGGCGATGTAATCCTCGTTGTGCAGCGTCGCGTTGCTCACCACCACGCCACCCACGGTGACAGGCTCCAGCCGCGCCACCGGGCTGAGCGCGCCGGTCCTGCCCACCTGGATCTCGATCTCGCGCAGCCAGGTCCAGGCCAGCTCGGCCGGAAACTTGTGCGCAATCGCCCATCGCGGCGTGGTCGAGCGAAACCCGAGCCGCGCCTGAAGCGCCAGGTCGTTCACCTTGTAGACCACGCCGTCGATGTCATAGCCCAGCGTCGCCCGCTTCTGCTCGATCGCCCGGTAGTGGGCCAGCATCTCCTCGGGCCCGTTGCAAAGCGCCGTATCCGCGTTGGTCGAGAACCCCATGGCCGCAAGCCGCGCGATCGCGCCGAACTGGGTGTCGGCCAGGGGCTCCGAGACCTCGCCCCAGGCGTAGGCATAAAACCGGAGCGGCCGGGCGCGGGTGATCTCGGCATCGAGCTGCCTGAGCGAGCCCGCCGCCGCGTTGCGCGGGTTGGCAAAGAGCTTGCCCCCCGCCGCCGCCTGCCGCTCGTTGAGCGCCGCAAAATCGTCGTGGCTCATGTAGACTTCGCCGCGCACTTCCAGCACCTCCGGCGCGCCGGTCACCTCTTGGGGAATATCGGCAATGGTTCGCGCGTTGGCGGTCACGTTCTCGCCGCTCTCGCCGTCGCCCCGCGTTGCCGCCTGCATCAGCTTGCCGCCCTCGTAGCGCAGCGATAGCGACAAACCGTCGATCTTGGGCTCGGCGGTATAGGCCAGCCCCTCCTCGCGCCCGAGGTAGGAGCGCACCGAGCGGTCGAATTCGGCCACGTCGCCATCCTCGAAGGCGTTGCCCAGCGAGAGCATCCGCACCGCGTGGCGCACCTTTGAGAAGGTCTCCGACGGCGCCGCGCCCACCTGGTCGGTGGGCGAGTCGCTGCGCTTCAGATCGGGAAAGGCCGCCTCGATCGCCGCGTTGCGCCGCTTCAGGGCGTCGTATCGGGCATCGTCCATCACCGGCGCATCATCGGCATGATAGGCGTCATTGGCTTCAGCCAGCAGTGCCGCCAGACGCGCCAGCTCGGCCTCGGCCTCCGCACGGCTCAGATCGGCAACATCCCTGCTCTCGGTGGCTGCGGCTTCAGGCATCCCTGTCCTCTCCGGTGACTGCCCCTGATTGATAGGAGGCCGCCCCGGAGAGGTCCAGTGGAGGGTGAGTGGTCGGCATCTTCATCCTGACCTCCACGGGTGCCGCGCCGTGGAGGCGTCTCCGGCCGCGAGGGCCCCCGGCTCAGGCGCCCACGGCGAACCGTTTGCCGCTGTCTTCCATCGGTTCGGGATCGCGCAGCACATAGCCCCGGCCCCAGACCGTCTCGATGTAGTTGTCGCCGCCCGTCGCCGCGGCGAGCTTCTTGCGGAGCTTGCAGATGAACACGTCGATGATCTTCAGTTCCGGCTCGTCCATCCCGCCGTAGAGGTGGTTGAGAAACATCTCCTTGGTCAGCGTCGTGCCCTTGCGCAGGCTCAGAAGCTCCAGCATCTGGTATTCCTTGCCGGTCAGATGCACCGGCCGCGCGTCCACCTCCACCGTCTTTGCATCGAGGTTCACCACGATCTTGCCGGTCTTGATGACGCTCTGCGCATGGCCCTTGGAGCGGCGAATGATCGCATGGATGCGCGCCACCAGCTCCTCGCGGTGGAACGGCTTGGTCAGGTAGTCGTCGGCCCCGAAGCCGAACCCCTTGATCTTGTTCTCGGTGTCATCCGCGCCCGACAGGATCAGGATCGGCGTATCGATCCGCGCGAGCCGGAGCTGGCGCAGCACCTCGTGGCCGGTCATGTCGGGCAGGTTGAGATCGAGCAGGATGAGGTCGTAATCGTAGAGCTTGGCCAGGTCGATCCCCTCTTCGCCCAGGTCCGTCGAATACACGTTCAGGTTGGCATGGGTCAGCATCATCTCGATGCTCTTCGCGGTGGTGGGATCGTCTTCAACCAAGAGTATACGCATCGGAATGCTCCGTTTATCTACTGTTCAGCTACGACCATGGATCACAATGGTTAATTGCCGGTTACCAATGGTAAACAGTGTCGAGTCACAACTCTGCGTTGTCCAGTTCGCTATTTTGGGGGAGTGCGGCCCGGCCTGAAAAGGCCGCCGCAAATCCCTGCCGGGTCAACGGAATTTCTGGAGACTGGTCGCTTTCAGCGCCTGTTCGCCGTGCTGCTCCACCGCGTGAACCCAGCTGGCGTATTCCTCCTCGGAGACGCCATAGGTTTCCATGCAATCCTCGAGCGAAATCAAACCGTTCTCGACCGCCCGCACCACCGCGGCCTTGCGGCTGGCCACCCAGCGCCGCGTGTCGCGCGGGGGCAGATCGGCCCGGGTCATCACCGTGCCATCCGGAAGCGTCACCGCGCGGGGGCCATCTATGCGCTTGAGGAACATGCCTGTCTCGTCATTCGCCTGAGTGCCCGCACCTTAGGCACGGCGGGCTTAACGGGGGATGAACCCACCCTTGAGAGTGCTTAGGATTTTCCTATATTCCCCTCTTCTCCACCGACTCGGGGCCCCATGCCACTCGATACCCTCAATTCCCTCGGCTTCGCCAAGCCGCCCTCCGAAACCCGCGTGGTTGTCGCCATGTCGGGTGGCGTCGATTCCTCCGTTGTCGCGGCGGAGCTGAAGAGCCAGGGCTATGACGTCGTCGGCGTCACCCTCCAGCTCTACGATCACGGAGCGGCCCTGGCCAGGAAGGGCGCCTGCTGTGCCGGCGTCGACATCCACGATGCCCGCCGGGTGGCCGAGAGCATGGGCTTTCCGCATTACGTGCTGGATTACGAGAACATCTTCCGCGACGCGGTGATCGAGGAGTTTGCCGAGAGCTACCTCGCCGGGGCCACGCCCGTGCCCTGCATCCGCTGCAACGAGCGCGTCAAGTTCAAGGACCTGCTCGAGACGGCCCGCGACCTCGATGCCGATTGCATGGCCACCGGCCATTACATCCAGCGCAAGACGGGCGCCCGGGGCCCCGAGCTGCACATGGCCGGCGACCCGAACCGCGACCAGAGCTATTTTCTCTTCTCGACCACGCCCGAGCAGCTCTCCTACCTGCGGTTTCCGCTGGGCCACCTGACCTCCAAGGCCGAAACCCGCGCCTTGGCCGCAAAGCACGGGCTCGCCGTGGCCGACAAGCCCGACAGCCAGGACATCTGCTTCGTTCCCAACGGCAACTACGCGAGCGTGATCGAAAAGCTCCGCCCCGGCGCGGGCGAGCCGGGCGAGATCGTCGACATGGCCGGCAACCGGCTGGCCGAGCACCGGGGCGTGATCCACTACACCATCGGCCAGCGCCGCGGCCTCGGTATCGGCGGCCTCGCCGACCCGCTCTACGTGGTGCGCCTCGACCCCGACAAGCGGCAGGTGGTGGTCGGCCCCAAGGAGGCGCTGGCCAGGCGCACCGTGCCGGTGCGCGAGATCAACTGGCTGGGTGACACGCCGCTGGCGCCCGGCCAGGAGATCCCGATCCGCACGCGCATCCGCTCCACCCGCCCCCCGGCCGAAGCAATCCTGCGCCCGCTGGCGGACGGCACGGCCGAAGTCGATCTGCTGACGGCGGAAGAAGGCGTGTCACCGGGCCAGGCCTGCGTGTTCTACGCCCCCGAGGGCACCCGCGTGCTGGGCGGCGGCTGGATCTGGCGCGGCGCGCCCCGCTGAGGCCCTACTTGGCCGCGAGGCCCATCGCCCGGTGCTCTGCCGCCTCCACCACCACCTGCGGCATCGCCACGCCCTCGAAGAGCTCCTCGACCAGGCAGGCGATGAGCTGGCCGCGGCTGTTGAGGCCCGACTTGCGGTAAACAGCGTTCATCTGGCTCTTCACCGTGGAGGCGCTGGTGCCGCGCAGCCGGGCGATCTCGCCGTTCGAGAACCCCTTCATCGCGTAGACCGCCACGCTGCGCTCGCTGTCCGACAGGTCCCACTGCGCGAAGAGGTGCAGCAGGTGCTGCGAGAAGTTGCCCGAGGCCACGTCGACCGTCCGGTTCAACTCGGCCACGCGGCGATGGCTGCGGCGCAGGTAAAGTGCCGAGACGAAGAGGCCGATCACCAGGCCGACCGAGGCCAATAGCTGGATCATCTCCTGCCACTCGTAAGGGATGGGCGCGGTGCGCAGCCCCAGGACCTCGCTCCAGAGGTCGCCGACGAAGAAGAGCGCGCCAAGCCCCTGCAAGGCGAGCGCCACGTAAAGGCTGCCGCGCCCCGCGATCCGTGCCAGCGGTCGCAGAGAGCGGGCGCCTTCTCCCGAGCCACGGCCGAGCGCGGAAGGCTGCCCGCTCAGGCCGAACTCTATGGGAAAGTCAGTTGCCAAGGCTCACACCGATCCCGCCGACCGAGGCCGAAACGCCCCCCTTTCCGGCACTGGCGTTGACACCGCCACTGCCGCCCACCGAGGCCGAAACCCCGCCACTGCCGACGCTGGCATTGACGCCACCGCTGCCACCGACCGAGGCCGAAACCCCGCCGCCCGTGGTGCCGCCCGTGCTGCCACCGCCGCCGGCCTCGACCGAAACGCCGGTGCGCGACTTCTTGGTGGTGGCGGCGGCGCCGTCGCCGAGGTTGGTGTTGAAGACCTTGAGGATCACGTCGTGCTTGATCTCGCCGGTCGAGCGGCTGACGACGATCTCGCGCAGATGCACGCGGTTCTGGGCGATGATCTTCACCCGGCCCAGCATGGTGCTGGTCATCTTCACCACCCGGTACCCATCGTTCTCGAGATTGGCGATCACGTCGGTATAGCTCTGGCGCGCGAGGATCACCCGAACCTGCGCCCCGCTCTTCATGCCGCTGCGCGCCGCCTCGGCCGGAGCGGCCCCGAAGGCCCCCGCGAGCAGCGCCGCACCCGTCAGGGTCGCGGTCATTCGAAACATCTTCCCTTGGGTCATGGCAGATCCCTCCTGATGATTCGACCGTGCCCCCGAAATGCGGCTGGTCTGCGGCATTTGAATGAAATTAGATCGACTTTGAGGCCGAAATTCGGCCTCTCCACCCTGGGTACGATCGGCGGTTTCGGCCGGTTTTTCGCCTCCACCCCAGGGCGCAAATCCCTTGTTTTCCTGAAGTCTACCTTGGTCCCCTGGGTGGAAAGCCCCCTCTTCCCCCCATCGGCCAATTTTGTCGGCGGCGTGGTGATGGCCTGCTTGGCTCATCCAGTGCGGCAGGCCCACTCGCCCCGCCGCAGCCCTCGAAACCCGGCGCCCGACAGCACTCGATCCCGCCGCCCCACAGGAGCCGAACCGATGACCAACCTTGCCCCCCTCGCCCGCCAGCGCCGCCTCTCCGCCCTGCTGGCCATCGCCCGCCCCCTGGCCAGCAACGTGATCGCGGTGGACTTCCGCGCCTCGCGCACCCGCCCCGTGCTGCCTCCGAACCTCGGCCTGCGCCCGGCTGCCACCCTCGCCCCCGCCAACGATGCAGGCCTGGCCCTCGCCGCCTGACCCCAACAGCCTCACCCCACACAAGGAAACGCCCCGATGACCAACCTCGCCACCCGCGCCCGCCAGAACCGCGAAACCGCCCTCCTCGCCCTCGCCCGCCGCCGCTCCGGCAACGTGCTGAACGTCGCCTTCGGGCGCGAGCGCAACGCGCCCCTACCGGTGCTGAGCTTCGCCGCCCGCCGCAAGGAATGCCCCGAGCTGGCCACCCTCCCCGTGGCCGCCAATGCGCCCGCCGCAAGGCCCGCCCTCGTGCTGGTCTCCAACATGGCGCTGCCTCACGCCGCCTGACGGGCACCCTCCAAGGAGACGACGCGGCCCCCGCCGCCCGTTTCCTCCCGCTCGCCGCGCCTCGGTTCTTCCCGGTTCCTCCGGGGCCGGCGGGCGGGCCCTTCGGGGCCCGCCCCTCCCTCAGAACCCGAAGATCTCCACCTCGAGCGCCACCACCACACCCGGCAGCCGCCCGCCCGCCGGGCTGACCTCGAGCCAAAAGCCCTTGACCATGCGCCCGCCTCTCGGGCCCGTATCACCGCCCCGAAAGCTCCGCTGTCCAGGCTGCGACGGATCCGCATCCACCGCCCAGGTCTCCAGCATCGCCCGCGCCCCCCGCACCAGCCCGTCGGTCAGCGCGCGCCCCCAGAACACCCCGTGCCCCTCGCAGTGCAGCCGCACCTCCGCCCCGCCCGGCCAGGGCCGCAGCCCGCGGTGGCGCCGGGCGATCAACGCGCGGTGGCTGACATGGCCGTAACGGGTGCAGGTCAGGGTCAGGCCATGCGGCGGCGTCTCCGTCACCCCCGGTGTCTGAAACACCGCGCTCCAGAACGCCGGGTCGCCCTCCGTTGCGGGGTCAGGCCCCGGACCGATCCGCCGCGTGCCCGGCCAGGCCGCTCCCAGCGCGCCCAGCACCTCCTCCCGACTGCCCGGATCGAGATCGACCAGAACCGCCAAGGCGCCCTCCGCCTCGGCCTCCTGGGCCGGGGCGGGGCCGCCCGGCAGCAGGGCCAGGCACAGGGCGATGAACCGGAGCCGAAACAGGGTGCTTCTCCCGGAGGGACATGTGCCCAGTCTAGGGTGGGATGGGTCCACGGCAAAGCGGCGCGTCAGGCACGGGGCAGGCGCGCGCGCCTGCCCGGAGCCAGTGGGGGGCCAGCCCCCCACACCCCCCGAGGTATTTTCACCAAGAAGATGACCGCAGTCAGTTTATCTGGGAGAGCACCGAACGCGCCGCGCGCAACCCCGGCGGCTCCGCGCCCCGGCCCAGCCGGTCCATGGTGATTGCCATGGCCTCCAGCTGCGCCCCCGGCGCGGCCATCACCGCCTTCAGCCCCTCGGCGATCTTCGCGGGCTTGCAGTCGGCGCCGATGAACTCCGGGATGGTCCGGCTCTCGGCCACAAGGTTCACCAGCGTCACCGTGTCCACCTTCAGCATCCGGCTGATGATCTGGCGGCTGAGCCAGTTCATGTCATAGGCGATGACCATCGGCAGCGCATTGGCCGCGAGTTCGAGCGAGACCGTGCCCGAGGCCGCCAGCGCCAAGTCTGCGGCGGCGAAGGCGGCGCGCTTGGTGGTGGCATGGGCCGGGTCGCCGCGCGGGTCCAGCAGCACCGGCGCGCCGGGCCAGCGGGCGGTCAGCTCCTTCACCAGCGCCGCCGTCGCGCCGACGCAGGGCACCACCACGCGGGTGTCGGGGCGTGCCGCAACCACCGGCCGCAGCGCCTCGCCGAAGATCGGGGCCAGTCGGCTCACCTCGCCGCGCCGCGAGCCCGGCAGCGCCATCACCAGCGGCGCGTCGCCGATCCCATGGGCCGCCCGGAACGCCACGCCATCCTCCTGGTTGGCGACCGGCTCCGACACCACCGGGTGGCCCACGAAATCGCAGCTCATGCCGGCGGCTTCCATGTAGGGCGGCTCGAAAGGGAGCAGCGCGAGCACATGGTCGATCACCTGCGCCATCTTTTCGGCCCGCCCCGACCGCCAGGCCCAGACCGTGGGCGCGACGTAGTGGATGGTTTTCACCTCGGCCTCCGCCTTCACCCGCCGCGCCACCCGCAGGCAAAAGTCGGGCGAGTCGATGGTGACCAGCGCATCGGGCTTCCAGGCCACCACCTCCGCCGCACATTCTCCGATCCGCCGCATCAGCTGGCGATACCGGGGCAGAACCTCGGCGATTCCCATCACCGAAAGCTCCTCCATCGGAAACAGGCTCGCGAGCCCCTCGCCCTCCATGCCGCTGCCGCCGACGCCGCGGAACTCCATGCCCGGTGCCAGCGCCTTCAGCCCGCCCATCAGCGCGGCCCCCAGCCTGTCGCCAGAAGGCTCGCCCGCGATCACGAAGATCCTCATGGGCCGTCCTTCGGCCGCACCCAGAGGAACAGCCCCACCGCATCGGCCATCGCCAGCACCGTGTCGAGATCGAGCACCATCACCCCGCCCGCCTCCACCACGATCCCGCGCAGCTCCGCCTCGGCGGCGAGCATCACCGTGGCCGGGCCGATCACCGGCAGGTCGGCGCGGCGGTCCTGGCCGGGCTTGGGCGCCTTGTAGAGCAGCCCGCCGCCCGGCAGCGCCGTGTCGCGCTCGGGCAGCCGCGAGGGCTCGGAGGCGGTGAGAAACTCGGTCACATCGGCCACCCATTCGGAGGCCCGCTCGAAGAGGGTCGCCCCCTTCAGCAGTTCCTGCTCTTCCCGCCGAACCGCCTCGGGCACGCGCATCAGCGAGCGGATCATCCAGTCGGTCCCGCCCGCGGCCTCCACCGCCAGCACCTGGCCACCCGCCACCACGCAGGCCTGGCCCACATCGGCCGCGCCCAATGCGGCCACCACTGCCTCGCCCCGGCTCGCATCGGCATGGTCGCCGGGGCCGGGGGTGGCACGGGTCAGCGCGCCCGTGGGCGGCAGCAGGTCGGGCGCGATCTCATGGGCGCCCACCACCTTCAGCCCGGCCTCCTCGAAGATCGCCACAATCTCGCGCAGCGTGCCGTCGTCGCCACGCTCCATCGCGCCCGCCAGCCGCACGATCAGCCCATGGGTCGCCGCATCCACCCGCGCGCGGTCGATCACCGGCCGCCGCACCGCACCCGCCAGGCACACCGCCTCGCAGCCGCCCTGCACCAGCCCGGCAATGAAACTGCCCAGCTCCTCCAGCCTGAAGGTCGCAACCGTCCGGTCGATCTCGGGCGCAAAGCCCTCCAGCGCGTAGATCCTGAACTCCCGCCCCTCGGCTTCCAGCGCCGCCACCAGCCGCGACGGCAACAGCCCCTGCCCCGCAATCAGCGCCAGCAAGGCCCTACTCCGGGGTCAGGAAAGAGCGGTCGCTCTCCCCGGTGACAAAATCCACGATCCGGCGCACGTAGTCGCTCTCGGTCTCCTCGCCGAGCCGCCGGGCGCGGTCCTGAAAGGCCCCCTCGCCCTGCGCCAGCATCTGGTAGGCGGCGCGCAGCGCGGTGATGTCGGCCCGCGCCACGCCCTTGCGCTTGAGCCCCACCAGGTTGAGCCCCTCGAGCTTGCCCCGGCTGGCCTGCACCAGGCCGTAGGGGATCACGTCATGGGTCACCATGCTGACCGCCCCGATGATCGCGCCCTGCCCGATCCGCACCCACTGGTGGATGCCCGCAAGCCCGCCGATGATCACGTCATCCTCGATCACGCAATGGCCTGCAACGGCAGCCGAATTGACGATGATCACCCGGTTGCCCACCTGGGCATCATGCGCCACATGGGCGCCCGCCATGATCAGGCAATCGTCGCCCACCCGGGTCACCCCGCCGCCGCCCTCGGTGCCGCAGTTGATCGTCACATGCTCGCGGATGCGGTTGCGCGCGCCGATCACCAGCCGGGTCTTCTCGCCCGAGAACTTCAGGTCCTGCGGGATCTCCCCGATGACGGCGAAGGAAAACACCGTGCACTCCGGCCCGATCTCGGTGTTGCCGGTAAGCACCGCGTGGCTCTTGATCTGGCAGCCTTCGCCGATCTTCACCTCCGGCCCGATATAGGCGAACGGTCCGATATCGACACCGCCGGCGATCTCCGCGCCCTCGTCGACGCAGGCCGTGGGGTGGATGGTAACCGTCGAGGCGACGCTCATTTGGCCTCCGCAGGCATATCCATCATCGCGGTAAACTCGGCCTCGGCGGCCATCTCGCCCTCCACCTTCGCCTCGCCGCGGAACTTCCAGACCTTGCCGCCCGGCTTGCCGCGGGTCACCTGCACATGCAGCTCCAGCACGTCGCCCGGCACCACCTTGCGGCGAAACTTCACCGCCTCCATGCCCATGAAATACACCAGCATTCCCTTGTCCTGCAGGCCAAGGCTCGCGCCCACCATCACCGCCGCCGTCTGAGCCAGCGCCTCGATGATGGTGACGCCCGGCATGATCGGCGCGCCGGGAAAATGCCCCTGGAAATGCGGCTCGTTGAAGGTCACGTTCTTGATGCCTGTCGCGCTCTCGCAGAACTTCACGTCGCGCAGCTTGTCGACCAGCAGGAACGGGTAGCGGTGCGGAATGATCCGCTGGATCATCTCCAGATCAACGGTCTCGGGCGTATCGCTCATGGGGTCTTCCTTCTTCTTCAGTCCGAGCCGGTGCCGTCGTCTGCCGGCTCGCCGGTCGAGAACGGGGTTTCACCGGGCGTTTCCGCCGGCTCCTCCGGCGTGCTCAGTGTGCCGCCATCCCCGAGGATCGCGTCCACCCTTGCCCGCACGACATCTGTCACATCAACGCCGGTCGCCGCCAGCAGGATCGCGCGCGAGTCCAGAACCACCGAGGCGCCGCGCTCCTCGACCACCTCGCGCACCACGCCAACGATCGCCGAGTTGAACACCTGCTGATCGCGCTCCTGCTTGCGTTGCAGGCTGCGCGTCTTGGCCTCCTGCTCTGCCCGGATCGCGGTCACCCGCTCGTCGAAGGCATCGGCTAGCGCGCGAAAGGCCGCCGGGTCCATACCGGCGCGCTGTTCCGTGAGCTTGGCCTCCTCGGCCTCGAGCTCTTCCTGGATGCGGCTGTTCTCGGCAATCAGCTCCGCGCGCGCCGCGTTCAGCTCGCGCTGCAACCGCTGGCCAAAGAGCGTGCTCTGAAAGAGCCGCTCCTGGTTCAGCGTCAGCACCGAAAAGGCCGGCCGGTTGGCGTCCTGCGCCGCAGCCGCCCCGGCCCCGCCCAGAGCGAGACCGAGGGCCATCATCATCGCCCCTGCCCGCATCGCCGCCCAACGGCTATGTGCAGGGGCCGGCATCAGAAGTCGGTGCGGATCGAGATGTCGAAGCTGCGGGTCTCGTCGTAATCCTCTTTCATGATCGCGTTCGAGAAGTTGAACCGCAGAGGCCCGATCGGGGTATCCCAGAAGATCGACACGCCGATCGACGAGCGCCAGTGGAGGTCGTCGTCCACAGGGTCTGTGCCGGTCGGCCCGCCGCCGGTGCTGTCGAGGCCCCAGACCGAGCCGATGTCATAGAAGACACCGCCCGAGATCCCGTATTCCTCCGGCAGACCGAGCGGAAAGTCGGCTTCGAGCCGCGCCACGAAGAAGTAGTTGCCGCCGAGCGCGTCCTCGTTGGTCACGTTCAGGTCGCGCGGGCCGGTGCCCCCGGCCTCGAAGCCCCGGATCCGGCCGTTGAGCGAGAAGCGGTCCAGCACGGTGGAGCCGCCCGAGGTATAGTGCAGCGCACCGCCCTCCAGTTCGGCCCGCAGGGTCACCTCCTCGTTCCACACTTTCGTCTGTGCGGTCATCGAGGCGGTGGTCTTGATGTACTGGTTCTCGCCGTCCAGCCCGCCAAAATCCTGCCCGAAGGTGAACCGGATCGCGGCGTTGGGGTTAATGCCGACGATCCGGCTGTCGTAGATGTAGGTGTAGCCCAGGCTCACGTCCCAGCGCTCGCCCTCTTCCTCGCGGAGGATGAAGGAGGAGCCGGTATCGGTTCCGCCGTCACCCAGGTCGATCCCCGACAGCTCCTTGTACTGAAGCGCCGTGCGCACCTGAAGACGGCTGCGCTCGCCGAGCGGAAACTCGAACAGCGGCCGCACCACGCCGGTCACCGAGTTGTAGCGCGAGTTCTCGCTCTCCGACTTTCGGTAGTTGGCATCCAGGCCAAAGGTCACCTCGCGCCCCAGGAAGGCCGGCTCGCGGAAGGCGAAGGTGAAGGCATTGGCCGAGCTGGTGGTATCCACCCCAAAGCTCAGCGACTGGCCACGGCCGAGGAAGTTGCGTTCGGAGAAGTTGATGTTGAAGCCAAGCCCCGCGTCGGAGCCGTAGGAGGCGCCAAACCCGAGCGAGCCGGTGGGCGCTTCGGTCACATCCACATCGACAACCACCTGGTCGGGGGCCGAGCCCTCGCGGGCGTTCACATCGGCCGTCTCGAAGAAGCCGAGGGCGCGGATGCGCTCCGCCGCCTCGCGAATCTCGCGCGGGTTGAACGGGTCGCCTTCCACCACCTTGAACTGGCGGCGCACCACGCGGTCCAGCGTGCTGGCGTTGCCCTCGATGTCGATCCGCTCCACAAAGATCCGCGGCCCGCGGCTCAGGGCAAAGTTGATGTCGAGCGTCAGGTTCCGCTCGTTGCGGCTGATCTGCGGCTCGACCCGCATGAAGTTGATGCCCTTCTGGGCCGCCAGCCGCTCCAGACGGCTGATGTTGGTTTCCACGATCTGCGGGTTGTAGACCTTGCCTTCGCGGATGCGCAGCGCATTGGCGAACTCGTTGGCGTTCACCTCCGGCATCGACGAGGTCACCGAAACCCGCCCGATCCGGAATTGCTGCCCTTCCTGCACGTTGAACGTGACCAGGAAAGCATCGCGGTTGCGGGTGATCTCGGCGGTGGCCGCCTGCACCCGGAAGTCCACGTAACCGCGGCTCAGGTAGAAATCGCGCAGCACCTGCTTGTCGAACTCGATCCGCTCCTCCACCAGCGTGTCGCGCTGGATGAGCTGGCGGAACAGGCCCGCCTGCTTGGTCTCGAGCGCGCCGCGCAGGCGGCGGTCGCTGAACTCGCGGTTGCCGACAAAGCTGATCCGCTCGTTCTCCACCGTCCGGCCCTCGGTCACTTCGAAGACGAGGTCGACCCGGTTGCCGGTGCGGCGGATGATCTTGGGAGAGACCGTCGCCGCCACCCGCCCCTGCACCCGGTAGAGCTCGGTGATCGCGGCGGCATCTGCCTCGGCCTGGCTGGGCTGGAACACCCGGCGCGACTGGCTCCGGATGACCCCGGCCATCGCCTCGTCCTTCACCCGCTTGTTGCCCTCGAAGGCGATGCGGTTGATCGTGGGATACTCGCGCACGTTGATGACGAGGGTGGAGCCGCGCGGCACCACCTCGACACTCTCGAACAGGCCGGAGCCCAGGATGTTCTGATAGGCGTCGTTGATCTGCGCCGCGCTCACCGCCTCGCCCCGGGCGATTCCGGCGTAGGAGACGATGGTGGCCGCATCGACCCGCTGGTTGCCGTTCACCTCGACCCGGCTGAAGCTGAACGACTGCGCCGTGGCCGCCCCCGGTGCAATCGCGCAAGCCACTGCAAATGTTGTGAAAAGTGATAGCGCGAGGCGGTGCAAAAGCCCCCTCGCCGCGCCCGTTATTCCGCCGGTCTCGCGTGCTCGAAACATGCCCACAGTCCCCAAATTTACCGCCTTTTGTTATCCAACTTCACTAGCGGGTATTGGGCATGGTGTCAAAGCGCGGAAAGGCGCCCGTGGGCGCCTGTTTCCTCAATGCTTCAGCTGTCTGTGCTCAGTTGAACAGCGAGCCGAGCCAGGCGCCGCCGCCGAGCGCAGCCACGATGGTGGCGACATAGAGCATCCGGTCGAGGTTGAGCCGGACGATCAGGCTCAGGCTGCGATATCCTTGAGTCATGGTTTGCATGGGTCTGCCCCTGCGGTTCCCGGTTTGGTTCGGCAACCTGTCTAAGGGCGGATCATGGCACCATTTTGGCCCGCCCCACCCGAAATGTGGCAATTTCAGGGCAGGCCGGGCGCGGCGATCCGAGGCTCAGGCGAACCAGCTCCGGATCTTCCAGAACAGCCCGCCCTCGCAGAACAGGTCGTTGCCGAGCGCAAAGACCATCAGGCTCAGGATCAGCGTCAGCCCGATCATCATCAGGATGTTCAGCGCCTTCTCGGGGGGCGGCTTGCCCGAGACGGCCTCCCAGGCGTGAAACACCAGGTGCCCGCCGTCGAGCACCGGGATCGGAAACAGGTTGAGCAGCCCCACGGCGGTGGAAAGCACCGCCACGAACCAGATAAAGCTCTCGCCCCCCTGGCTGGCCATCTGCCCTGCCGTGGTGGCAATCTTCAGCGGCCCGCTCAGGTTGCAGCTCGAGATCGCGCCCGAGATCATCTTGGCCAGGCCGTTGATCGAACTTGTCACGATGAACCAGGTCTGCTTCACCCCGTATCCCAGCGCCGCAAAAGGCCCCAGCCGGTCGGTCGCGGGCTCGAAGGCCAGGCCCCCGTTGATCCCGATCAGGTAGCGCGTCTCGAAACCGCCATCGGCGGTCGGCAGGTCGGTGCGGCGCGGGGTCATGGTGAAATCGAGCACCTGCCCGTCGCGCCAGACCTTCAGCGCCACCGGCTTGCCCTCGCCCAGCCGAACGGCCTCCTGCAATTCCTTGAAGGCGGTAATCGCAACGCCGTCGACGCTGGTGATCACGTCACCCACCTCGAGGCCCGCGTCGATCGCCGCCGAATGCGGGCTCACGCTCGCAATGAGCGGCGGAAACGGCGTCGTGCCCTCCACGATCATCTCCGCGCCCTCGCGCTCGATCCGGTAAGACACCGGGCGCGTGAGGTCGAGCGCGGCGGTCGCGTCGTAGAGGCTGCCGATATCGGTGATTTCGGTGCCGCCGATCTCCAGGATCGTGTCGCCCGCCTCCAGCACCCTCACCTGCTGCGGCAGCGGCTGCAACGCGCCCACCTGCACCGGCTCGGTCGGCACGCCGCGAAGGGCCACCATCGCGCTGAAGATGACCAGGCTGAGAATGAAGTTGAACACCGGCCCCGCCGCCACCGTCGCGGCCCTTGCCCACAGGGGCGCGCCCGGCATGGTGCGGCGCTTCTCGGCCGCGCTGAGCCCCGCCATCGCCTCGCCGTCGGCGCCCGCCGAGGCCGCGTTGGCATCGCCCATGAACTTGACGTAGCCGCCAAAGGGCAAGGCCGCCACCTGCCACTCGGTGCCGCGCTTGTCGGTCCGGGTGTAGAGCACCTTGCCAAAGCCGAGCGAGAACACCTCGGCATGGATCCCGCACCAGCGGCCCACGATGTAATGGCCGTATTCATGCACCGCCACGATGATCGAAAGCGCCACGATGAAGGCCACGACATATCCTGCCGTGCCTCCCACGATCCCGAAGAAATCCATACCCTAGCCCGTCGCCTCTTTTGCCTCAGCCATGGCCTCTCGGGCCAGTTGCCGTGCCATCTGGTCTGCTTGCAGCACGTTATCAAGGCTCATCATGTCATTGTTAAGGCCGGTTTGCGAGGCCATGCGGCCCATCACCCGTTCCACGATCCGCGCCATGTCGGCAAAGCCGATCCGGCGGTCGAGAAATCCGTCGAGCGCGGCCTCCTTGGCGGCATTGAACACCGCGCCCATCAGACCGCCCGCGCGCATCACCTCCCAGGCGAGGCCGAGAGCCGGGTAGCGCGCCGGGTCCGGCGTGGCAAAGTCGAGCCGTCCGAGCGCGGCCAGGTCGAGCCGGTCCACCGGCAGCGCGGCCCGCTCCGGCCAGTTCAGCGCATAGCCGATCGCGTGGCGCATGTCGGGCGCGCCCAGATGCGCCATCATCGCGCCATCGACAAAGCCCACCAGCGCATGCACCGCGCTCTGCGGATGCACCAGCACCTCGATCTGCTCCGGCGCAAGACCGAAAAATTCATGCGCTTCAATCACTTCGAGCGCCTTGTTGAACATCGAGGCCGAGTCGATGGTGATCCGCTGGCCCATATCCCAATTCGGATGGGTCGCCGCCTGCTCCGGCGTGGCCCGGGCGATCTCCTCCAGCGGCCAGTCCCGAAACGCGCCGCCCGAGGCGGTGATCACCACCCGTTCGACGGCGCCGATGTCTTCACCCACCAGCGCCTGGAACACCGCCGAATGTTCGCTGTCCACCGGCAGCACCCGCCCGCCATGTCGCGCGGCCGTGGCCATCACCAGCGGCCCGGCACAGACAAGGCTCTCCTTGTTGGCCAGCGCCAGCGTGCTCCCGGCCGTCAGCGCGGCCAGGGAGGGCTGCAACCCCGCCGCGCCGACGATCCCGTTCAGCACCAGGTCGGCAGGCCGGCCGGCGGCCTGCGCCACCGCGTCAGGGCCCGCCGCCACCTCCACGTCCGTGCCTTCAAGGCGGGCCGCAAGCTCTTCGTAACACTCGGAAAAACAGGTCACTGCCAACGCCGCGCCGGTCTCGACCGCCTGTTCGGCCAGCCGTGCCAGGTTGCGCCCGCCGGTCACGGCCTCCACCCTGAACCCGCCGCGCCCGATCAGGTCCAGCGCGCTCTCTCCGATGGAGCCCGTGGACCCGAGCAGGGTGACGCGCTTCAAATCCGCACCTCGGGCACATCGACGACCATCGCCACCAGCAGCAGGAAGATCGCCGCGCCCAGCAGCCCGTCGAAGCGGTCGAAGAGCCCGCCGTGGCCGGGGATCAGCGCCGAGCTGTCCTTCACGCCCATCCGCCGCTTCAGGGCCGATTCCGCGATGTCGCCCATCTGGCTGGCGAAGGCGAGTACCGCCGAGATCCAGATCAGGTCGCGCCCGGCGTTGGTGAAGGTGAGAAACAGCGCGCCCACGCAGGCCGCGCCGATCCAGCCCGCCACCGTGCCGCTCCAGGTCTTCTTCGGGCTGACCTTGGGCCAGAACTTCGGCCCGCCGATCATCCGCCCGGCAAAATAGCCCGCCACATCGGTCACCACGACCACGATCACCAGCCAGAACAGCCATGTCCCGCCGTATTCCGCCCGGAAGGTGACCAGCCCCCACCCGGCGGCCATGATCCCCAGCGCGAAGAGAAAGAAGGTCACCCTCTCGCGCGGCATCATCGCCGTGCCCACCACCGGCGGCAGGAACAGCAGCAGCAGGGCCCAATCCGCCTCCTGCGCCAGAAGGCCAGAGAGCACCGAGGCGGTGATCGCCGCGAGCAGCATGGCGCTGTCGCCCTCGCGCTTGATCATGCTGGCAAGCTCCCAGACCATGACCGCGGTCACGAAGACCGCCAGCATCTGAAACCAGATGCCCCCGGCCCGGATCGCCGCCACGCCGACAACCACCATGACAGCACCAGCGATCACCCGCGGCGCCAGATCGTCCCACTTTCCGCTCATGCTTTCACTGCCCCGAACCGCCTGTCACGGGCGGCAAACCCCTCGATCACTTCCGCAAAGCACGCCGCCGAGAAATCCGGCCAGAGCGTGTCGACAAACTCGTATTCGGCATAGGCCGACTGCCACAGCAGGAAGTTGCTGATCCGCGCCTCGCCGCTGGTGCGGATGACCAGGTCCGGGTCGGGCAGCATGCAGGTGTCGAGAAACCGGCTCAGCGTCTCGGCATCCACCTCCTCGGGCCGGATCCGGCTGGCAGCCACCTCGACGGCGAGGCGCTGGGTGGCGCGGGTCACCTCGTCGCGCCCGCCGTAGTTGAGCGCGATGGTCAGATGCACCTTGGTGTTGCCCGCAGTCATCGCCTCCAGCTCGTCCATCAGCGCCACCAGCTTGGCATCCAGCCGCACCCGGTCGCCGATGAACCGCACCCGCACGCCCTTTGCCAGCAGGCGCTGCGCCTCCTTGGTGATGTAGCGGCGGAACAGCAGCATCAGCCCGGCCACCTCGGCCTGGGTCCGCTTCCAGTTCTCGGTGCTGAAGGCAAAGATGGTGAGGTATTCCACACCCAGATCCGGGCAGGCCTCCACGATCTCGCGCACCCGCCGGGCACCCGCCTGGTGGCCGAACAGCCTCGGGCGGCCCCGGCGCGTGGCCCAGCGTCCATTGCCGTCCATGATGATCGCAACGTGCCGCGGTGCAGAGCCTTCGCTCGCCTGTTTCGCCATACTGCCGGCCTCCTGACCGCACCGCCCTGTTCGGGCGGCGGCTTTGCCGTCTTTAACCCGGCCCGGCCCGCAATGCCAGATTCGCGCCGCATCGCGGCAGGTTCGGGCCCGGGCCGCAGACCCGGCCCCAGTCCTACGCGCCCGGCCTTGCGAAATGGTTACCGGATCCCATGCCGGTCAGACCTGCATGATCTCCGCCTGCTTGGCCTCCAGCGCCGCGTCGATCTTCTTGATATGGGCGTCGGTCATCTCCTGCACCTCGGATTCCCAGAGCTTCTGGTCGTCCTCGGCCAGCTTGTCGGCCTTCTTGATCTGCTGCATCCCGTCCTGTCGCACGTTGCGCACCGCGACCCGGGCGCTCTCGGCATATTGCGCGGCCACCTTGCTCAGCTCGCGGCGGCGCTCCTCGTTCAGCTCGGGGATCGGCAGCATGATGATCGTGCCGTTCATCTGCGGATTGATCCCAAGGCCCGAGTTGCGAATGGCCTTTTCCACCGCGTTCACCAACCCCTTGTCCCAGACGTTGATCGTCACCATCCGCGGCTCGGGCACGTTGACGGTGCCCACCTGGTTGATCGGGGTCATCTGGCCATAGGCCTCCACCTGCACCGGCTCCAGCATCGAGGCCGAGGCCCGGCCGGTCCTCAGCGAGGCAAACTCGGTCCGCAGGTTGGCGAGGGCGCCATCCATCCGGCGCTCCAGATCGTCGGTATCCAGCTCGAAATCGTCAGACATGTCTCTGCCCTCTCCTCAGTCTGCCCGCGCTTCTAAGCCAGCGCGCGGCACAATTCAAACGCCCCGGGGGCCTGCGCCCCGCCAATCGAACGCCCTACCCCTTCACCACGGTGCAGGTGCCCTCGCCCGCCAGGATGCTCGTGAACCCGCCCGGTTCGTCGAGGCTGAACACGATGATCGGCAGGTTGTTGTCGCGCGCCAGCGCAATCGCACTCGCATCCATCACCTTGAGGTTCTTCATCAGCACCTCGTCATAGCTCACCCGGTCATAGCGCTTGGCCTCGGGGTGCAGCTTGGGGTCCATGTCATAGATCCCGTCCACCTTGGTGCCCTTGAAGATCGCCTCGCAGGCCATCTCGTTGGCCCGCAGCGTCGCCGCGGTATCGGTGGTGAAATAGGGGTTGCCGGTGCCGGCGGCAAAGATGCACACCCGCTTCTTCTCCAGGTGGCGCACCGCGCGGCGGCGGATGTAGGGCTCGCAGACCTGGTCCATCGGGATCGCGCTGATCACCCGCGTATGAATGCCCAGGCTCTCCAGCGCGCCCTGCATCGCCAGCGCGTTCATCACCGTGGCGAGCATGCCCATGTAATCGGCCGTGGTCCGCTCCATACCCTGCGCCGCGCCGGCGAGGCCGCGAAAGATGTTGCCGCCCCCGATCACCATGCAGATCTCGACGCCCAGATCGGCCACGCTCTTCACCTCGCGGGCGATGCGCTCCACCGTGGGCGGGTGCAGGCCAAAGCCCTGGTCGCCCATCAGCGCCTCGCCCGAGATCTTCAGAAGAACCCTGCGATACTTGGTCCCTGCCCCGTCTCCGCCTGCATCCATCATCACGCTCTCCCCGGGGTCTCTTGCAACTGCGGCGCAAAATGTCGGAATTTGCAGGCGGGTTCAACGGCGGATATCGGCACAAGGCATGATCGACTGGAAATCGCTCGACGCGGAGCGCCCGGTGCTCATCGCCGGGCCGACAGCAAGCGGAAAATCGGCGCTCGCGCTCGAGATCGCCAGCCGGTCCGGCGGCTGCATCGTCAATGCCGATGCCCTTCAGGTCTTTGCCAACTGGCGCGTGCTCACCGCCCGCCCCTCCACCGCGGAGGAGGCCGCAGCCCCCCACGCGCTCTACGGCCACGTGCCCGGCGACAGGGCCTATTCCGTCGGCCACTGGCTGCGCGAGGTGGTGCCGCGGCTCGCCTCCGGCTCCCGCCCGATCCTCGTGGGCGGCACCGGGCTCTATTTTACCGCGCTCACCGAGGGGCTGGCGGTGATCCCCGAGGTGCCACCCGAGGTGCGCGCCGAGGCCGATGCCCTGCCGCTCGCCGCCCTGCTGGCCGCGCTGGACGAGCCCCAGAAGGCCCGGATCGACTGCGCCAACCGCGCGCGGGTGCAGCGCGCCTTCGAGGTGCAGGCCGCCACCGGCAAGCCGCTCTGGCGCTGGCAGGAGGATACCCCGCCGCCCCTGCTGCCGCTGTCCTCGGCCCAGCCCTTTCTTGTCGATGCCCCGAAAGACTGGCTCACCCCCCGCATCGCCCGCCGCTTCGAGCTGATGATCGAGGCCGGCGCACTGGAGGAGGCGCGGGCGAATCTCTCAGGCTGGTCCCCGGCCCTGCCCTCCGCCAAGGCCATCGGCGCGCCCGAGCTGATCGCCCATCTGCGCGGCGAGATACCCCTCGCCGACGCCACCGAACGTGCCAAAATTTCAACACGGCAATATGCCAAACGGCAGCGCAGCTGGTTCCGGTCGCGGATGAAGGACTGGCAAATCGTGCCCGGCGCAGCCCTCTGAGCACCACATGCGGCGGCCCTGCCCTCCGCTGCCCCGAGATGTGCCACAGAGCCTGCATCCCCGCCCCGCGATGCCCGGTCGAGCGGCACGTCGGGCGATGTGCGGTTTTCCTGCATCGCCCCGAACTGCCCCCTTGATCGCCCCGCGCCGCCCCGCCACTCTGCGCCGCGTTCGCCTGTCGGGAAACTGCCGCCACCATGATGCCCCGCCCCACCTCGCGCCCGGTCACCGGCCCCCTGACGCCCGCCACGCCCAAGGCGCCCATCGAGCTTGTGCCGCTGGCCCGCCTGGCCTCGGGCGGCAAGTGGCGCACCGAGGCGATGCGCAGCTACCGCATGCCGCTGATGCTGTGGTTCACCCGCGGCCAGGGCCGGATCACCGTCGCCGGCACCACCCGCGGCTACGGTGCCCACAACGCCATCTTCATCCCGCCGCGCACCATGTTCGGCTTCGAGGTCACTGCGCAGGTCTACGGCACCGCCGTCTTCTTCAGCGAGGAGTCCGGCATCGACCTGCCCGCCGAGCCCTGCCACCTCCGGGTGCGCGACGCGCTGGCGCAGGGCGAGATCACCACCCTTCTCGAAACCATGCAGCGCGAGATCGACGGCAGCCGCCCGGCCCGCGACAAGGCCCTGACCCATCAGGGCGGGCTGCTCTCGGTCTGGATCGAGCGCCAGCACGCCGGCGCGCAGGATGCGGTGGCCGACAGCGCCGCGCGCCGCCTCGCCCGCCGCTACACCGATGCCATCGAGCGCGGGCTCTATACCGGCCAGTCGGTCTCGGACTATGCCGAGGGGCTTGGCGTCACCTCCACCCACCTCAGCCGCGCCTGCCGCGCCACCTGCGGCCGCCCCGCCTCGGCCATCCTCGCCGACCGGCTGGGCTACGAGGCCCGACGCCTGCTGGTGGAGACCGACATGCCGGTGCGCCGGGTGGCCGAGATGCTGGGCTACCGCTCCTCGGCCTACTTCTCGCGCCTGTTTCACGAGCGCACCGGGCTGACCCCTTCGGGCTTTCGCAGCACACGGCGGGCCTGAGCCCCCTGCGGCCCGCCCGGCAAGTGGTTGAAATCCTGCCCTAAGGTCAAGACCGACCGTTTCCGACGCATTCGGCCGGAGATGTCGTTTTTGGCTCGCACCCATGTCGTATTTGTT
Organism: Vannielia litorea; assembly: GCF_900142295.1. Taxonomy (NCBI): domain Bacteria; kingdom Pseudomonadati; phylum Pseudomonadota; class Alphaproteobacteria; order Rhodobacterales; family Paracoccaceae; genus Vannielia; species Vannielia litorea. Next base: position 1,382,116 of record NZ_FSRL01000001.1, on the reverse strand, counting down.
ACATGCTATGGCGGAAAGCGACGTTGACGCGAGCCCGAGGCTCAGGCCTCATTGCGTTATCAGGGGGGGAGCTGCTTTCGAGCCATCGCGCTCCCGCATCGCCGCAGCCCATGCGGCATCCGCGCCTCCCCGGCAACGACAAGAAAGGCCGCCACCAAGGGGCCGCCAAGCCATGTGTCACAGGGAGAACAAGATGACGCACACCCCCCAAACCGCTCGGCCGGTGCACGACGCGGCCCGGATGTATGCCCAAGAGCATCTCGAGGGCAAACTCGACCGCCGCGAGTTCCTGACCCGCGCCACCGCGCTCGGCGTGACCGCCGCCGGCGCCTACAGCCTGATCGGCGCCGCGCCCGCGAAGGCCGAGAGCCACGCCATGGAACCCCAGATGGGCGGCACCTTGCGCGTGCAGATGGAAACCAAGGCGCTGAAGGACCCGCGCAACTTCGACTGGTCCCAGATGGCCAACTTCTCCCGCGGCTGGCTCGAGTATCTCGTCCAGTACAACAAGGACGGCACCTTTGAAGGCCGCCTGCTGGAGAGCTGGGAGGCCAATGACGACGCCACCGAATACACCCTCAAGGTCCGCCCCGGCGTGACCTGGAACAACGGCGACCCCTTCACCGCCGACGACGTGGTGTTCAACTTCAACCGCTGGTGCGAGAAGGGCGTCGAGGGCAACTCGATGGCCTCCCGCATGGCCTCGCTGATCGACGACGAGAAGGGCATGGCCCGCGACGGCGCGATCACCAAGGTCGATGATCTGACCGTCAAGCTCGTCTGCTCCGCGCCCGACATCACCATCGTGCCCGGCATGGCCGACTACCCGGCCGCGATCGTGCACCAGAGCTACGACGGCGGCGATCCGGCCGAGAACCCGATCGGCACCGGGCCCTTCCTGCCCGGCGACAACGAAGTGGGCGTCAAGCAGACCCTGGTCAAGAACACCGACCACAACTGGTGGGGCGGCGAGGCCTATCTCGACACCATCGAGTTCATCGACTTCGGCACCGACATGGCCGCCTGGATGGCCGCGATGGACGCCGACGAGGTCGACATGACCTACCAGTCCACCGGCGAGTTCATCGACGTGCTCGACGGCATCGGCTTCACCAAGTCCGAGGCGGTCACGGCGGCCACGCTCTGCGTGCGCTTCAACCAGTCCAACGCCCCTTACGACAACGCCGATGTCCGCAAGGCGCTGCAGCGCGCGGTCGATAACGCGGTGGTGCTCGAGCTGGGCTACTCCGGCCTCGGCACGGTGGCCGAAAACCACCATGTCTGCCCGATCCACCCGGAATACGCCAAGATCGACACGCCCGCGCCCGATCCGGCGGCGGCGATGGAGATGCTCACGGCCGCCGGCCACGCCGACACCGAGTTCGAGCTGATCTCGATCGACGACGAATGGCAGTCCGCCACCTGCGATGCCGTGGCCGCCCAGTGCCGCGACGCGGGCATCAACGTCAAGCGCACCATCCTGCCCGGCTCGACCTTCTGGAACGACTGGCTCGCCTACCCCTGGTCGGCCACCGAGTGGAACATGCGCCCCCTCGGTGTCCAGATCCTCGCGCTGGCCTACAAGTCCGGCGTGGCCTGGAACGAGGCCGCCTTCGCCAACGAGGAGTTCGACAACCTCCTGGCCGAGGCCATGTCGATCGACAACGCCGAGAAGCGCTCGGAGGTCATGGCCAAGCTCGAGCAGATCATGCTCGACGAGGGCGTGGTCATCCAGCCCTACTGGCGCTCGCTCTTCCGCCACTACAAGCCCACCGTCCACAACACCGAGATGCACCCGACCTTCGAGATGCATCACTACAAGTGGTGGATCGAACAGGCCTGATGCCATCCGGACGGGGCCGGTTCCGGCCCCGTCCGCCCATCCAAGCCGCGCACACCCAAAATCAATAACCCCGCGCGGCCAGACAGGGACCACCCATGGGAAGATTTCTCCTACGTCGCATCGGGACGATGATCCTGACGGCCCTCTGCCTCAGTTTCATCGTGTTCTACCTGACCAACCTCGACAGCAATCTCGAGAAGCTCGCCAAGTTCCAGGGCAACTCGCGGATGTCGGACACCGAGGTTCAGGGCTGGCTCGAGAAGAACGGCTTCGGGCAACCCATGGTCGTCCGCTATGGCGAATGGCTCGGCGTCGTGCCGGGCTGGACCCGCGAGGAGAACGGCGAGGTGGTCGCCGGCCGCTGCGCCGAACTGGCCGAAACACCCGCCGAGTCCCCCACCTTCTGCGGCATCCTCCAGGGCTACTGGGGCGAGAGCACCGTCTTCCGCGATTCCGTGGCCAGCATCATCGGAACCCGGCTCGGGCTGACCGCCAAGCTCATGCTCTGGGTCATGGTGCTGATGGTGCCCTCCGCCCTGCTGCTCGGCGTGCTCGCCGGCATGCGCGAGGGCTCCCGCACCGACCGGACCCTCTCCACCGTCTCCATCGCCACCACCGCGATGCCCGAATACGTCTCGGGCGTGATCCTGATCGCCATCTTCGCCTCCTCCGCCGTCGGGCTGAAATGGTTCAAAGGCACCGCCACCTCCGCCATGGACGGCGCCACCTTCGAGAACTTCTTCCTCCCGGTGCTGACGATCGCGCTCTACGGCATGGGCTACATCGCCCGGATGACCCGCGCCTCGATGGCCGAGGTGATGACCGCGCAATACATCCGCACCGCCCGGCTGAAGGGGGTGAGCTTTCCCAACATCGTGATGAAGCACGCGCTGCGCAACGCGCTCATCGCCCCCTTCACCGTCATCATGCTGCAGTTCCCCTGGCTGCTGAACGGCGTGGTGATCGTGGAGAGCCTCTTCAACTACAAGGGCTTCGGCTGGGCGCTGGTGCAGGCGGCCGGCAACAACGACATCGACCTGCTGCTCGGGGTCTCGGTGGTCTCGGTACTGGTGGTGCTGATCACCCAGCTCATATCCGACATCGGATATGTCTACCTCAACCCGCGCATCCGCATTTCGTAAGGGAGAAAAGCACATGGAACCCCTTACCTGGACCGGCAGCCTCGGCTTCCTCAACCCGATCTTCCTCACCGCCGCGGCGGTGCTGGCCGCCGCCTTCCTGCTGCAATTCCTGCTCGGCCTCTTCGGCATGAAGTCGGGCGAGCTGATGATCCAGCACGACGGTACGGCGGTGCGAACCCGCACGCCGATGGACTACATCGGCTTCGTCACCCTGGGCGCGCTCTACGTCGCGCTGGCCTGCGTGGTGGGCTACCTGCTGGTGGGCATGCTGCTGCCCGGCGGCGCCAAGGGCATCATCGGCCATGTCTCGGCCCGGCTGATCCCGGTCTGGATCGCCATGGCCGCCGTCTTCACCCTCTCGATCCTCTTCAAGCGGAGGCTCGGGCTCTACGGCAAGCTCTTCGACTCCACCGTCGGCATGATCGGCTTCGGCGTCGTGCTGTTCTGGGTCTTCACCGCGATCTTTCACCAGATGATCCTCACCCACGATCCGCTCACCGCCGTCTCGGGCCTGAAGAACAAGGTGCCGGGCACGCCCACGCCCGAGGGCACCGCCGGGCTGGAGTGGTATCTGCTGGGCGGCGACACCCTGGCCCGTGATGTCTTCTCGCGCATGGTCGCCGGCAGCTGGGAAGTGATGAAGATCGCCCCCTTCGCCACCATCTTCGCCTTCATGGTCGGCATCACCCTCGGCCTGCCCGCGGGCTTCTACGGCGGCAAGCTCGACACCTTCCTGAGCTTCCTCGCCAACCTCATCCTCGCCTTCCCGGTGATCCTGCTCTTCTACCTGCTGGTCACCCCCGAGATCGTCCAGTCCGGCCTGCCGCGCTACATGGCCGGCGTGCTCTTCCTCTTCCCCATCATCTTCCTCGTGGTGCTCTTCAACTCGCGCTACTTCACCGACCCGACCAAGCGAAACCTCTACATCGGCGCCTCGGTGCTGATCGGCGGCTACATCTACCTCGGCGTGGCCTGGAACGCCGATCCCTTCGGCCTCATCTCGATGCCGGGCAACATCCTCGTGGTCTTTGTCTCGGTGGTCTTCGTGAACTCGCCCACCGTCTTCCGGATCGTCCGGGGCCTCGCGCTCGACATCAAGACCCGCGACTACGTGGCCGCCGCCCAGACCCGCGGCGAGGGCCCCTGGTACATCATGCTCTGGGAGATCCTGCCCAACGCCCGCGGGCCGCTGATCGTCGATTTCTGCCTGCGCATCGGCTACACCACCATCCTGCTCGGCACGCTCGGCTTCTTCGGCCTCGGCCTGCCGCCCGACAGCCCGGACTGGGGCACCACCATCAACTCCGGCCGCAAGCTGCTGTCGATCTACCCCCACCCGGCCCTCGCTCCCGCGCTGGCCCTGATGAGCCTCGTGCTCGGCCTCAACCTGCTGGCCGACGGGTTGCGCGAAGAGAGCCTGAAGGATTGATGCGCCTGCCCGCCGTCCCTTCCGCCGTCATCCTCGGGCCTGACCCGAGGATCTCCCGCCAACCCTCTGGGCGCCGTCAACCCCCTGCGCCCGCCGGGTTAACCCGCGCGGCCTATGTCAAAAGACATGCATATGGGTTGTGCATGGGTTGTGTATCGGTTGTGCCTGTGTCCTCAAAACCACTTAACGCCGGAGGCCCCCTTGGCTGAAAAAAATTATGACGGGCCCATCCTGGAGATCGACAAGCTCTCCATCTCCTTCTTCACCCGGCTCCGGGAGATCCCCGCCGTCATGGACTTCTCCGCCAAGGTGATGCCGGGCGAAGCCCTTGGATTGGTTGGAGAATCCGGCTGCGGCAAGAGCACCGTGGCGCTGGGCGTGATGCAGGATCTTGGCGTCAACGGCCGGGTCGTCGGCGGCTCGATCAAGTTCAAGGGCGAAGACCTCGGCCAGATGAGTGACGAGCGCCTGCGCGACATCCGTGGCAAGGAAATTGCCATGATTTATCAAGAGCCTATGGCCTCGCTGAACCCCGCAATGCGGATCGGCAAGCAACTTATGGAAGTGCCGATGATCCACGAGGGCATCGGCGAGAAGGAGGCCTGGCAGCGCGCGCTCGAAGTGGTCACCGACGTCAAGCTCCCCGACCCCGAACGGATGCTGAAGAGCTTCCCGCACCAGCTCTCCGGCGGCCAGCAACAGCGCATCGTCATCGCCATGGCCTTGATGTCAAAGCCTTCTCTGCTGATCCTCGACGAGCCCACCACCGCCCTCGACGTGACCGTCGAGGCCGCCGTGGTCGATCTGGTGAAGGATCTCGGCAAGAAATACGGCACCTCGATGCTGTTCATCTCCCACAACCTCGGCCTGGTGCTCGAAACCTGCGACCGCCTCTGCGTCATGTACTCCGGCGAGGCCGTCGAGCGGGGCTCCATCGAAGACGTCTTCGACCAGATGCAGCACCCCTACACCCAGGCCCTCTTCCGCTCCATCCCGCTGCCCGGAGCCGACAAGAACGCAAGGCCCCTCAAGGCCATTCCCGGCAACTTCCCCCTGCCCCACGAGCGCCCGCAGGGCTGTAACTTCGGCCCCCGCTGCGACTACTTCGAGGCGGGCCGCTGCGACCAGGGCAGCATTCCCATGTTCGACGTGGCGGGCAACGACCGCCACGCCACCCGCTGCCTGCGCTTCGAGGAGATCGACTGGAACGCCCCGGTGGTCGCCGAGACCACCCACAAGAAGTCCGAGCCCGGCGATGTGGTGCTTAAGATGGACCACCTCAAGAAGTACTACGAGGTCGCATCCAACGCCCTTTTCGGCGGCGGCGACACTCGCGTGGTCAAGGCCAACGAAACCCTCACCTTCGAGGCCCGCGAGTCCGAAACCCTTGCCATCGTTGGCGAATCCGGCTGCGGCAAATCTACCTTCGCCAAGGTGCTGATGGGGCTCGAGACGGCGACCGAAGGCCAGATCCTGCTCTTCAACCAGGACATCCAGGACACCCCCATCGAGGCCCGCAACCCCGATACCGTGTCCTCCGTGCAGATGGTGTTCCAGAACCCCTTCGACACGCTCAACCCCTCGATGACCGTTGGGCGCCAGATCATCCGCGCGCTCGAGATCTTCCGTATCGGACAGAACGACCGCGAGCGCGAGGCGCGAATGCTCGAATTGCTCGACCTCGTAAAGCTCCCCCGCGCCTTCGCAGAGCGCATGCCACGCCAGCTATCGGGCGGCCAGAAGCAACGGGTCGGGATCGCCCGAGCCTTCGCGGGCGGGGCCAAGATCGTGGTTGCGGATGAGCCGGTTTCGGCGCTGGACGTGAGCGTGCAGGCTGCCGTGACCGACCTGTTAATGGAAATTCAACGCGAAGAGAAGACAACACTCCTGTTCATCAGCCACGACCTCTCGATCGTGCGCTACCTGTCAGACCGGGTGATGGTGATGTATCTCGGCCATGTCGTCGAGATCGGCGAGACCAACCAGGTGTTCTCGCCGCCCTATCACCCCTATACCGAGGCCCTGCTCTCGGCCGTGCCCATTGCCGACACGCGGGTGAAGAAAAAACATATCGTGCTGGAGGGCGACATTCCCTCCGCCATGAACCCGCCCTCCGGCTGCCCGTTCCAGACCCGCTGCCACTGGAAAGACAAGGTGCCGGGCGGGCTCTGCGAACGCGAAGTGCCGCCGATGCGGACAATGGCCGAGGGCCACCAGATCAAATGCCACCTCTCCGACGAGGAACTTCAGGGCATGGAGCCGGTGATCACGATGGCGGCGGAATGAACGGCCCTCTGCGTCGGGCGGCGTGTTAACGCAAGAATAACCAGGGAGCGCTTCTGACCGCGGTCAGATCTCCCACTCCTCCTGTCCCGGCGGCGGCGAGCCGAAGTGGAAGCGCGAGATCTTCCATTGCTCGCGTTCGTGGACCAGCTCCACGAAAACCGGCAGCACCGAGCCGTCTGCGCGGGTATAGCTGCCCTTGATCCGCGCCAGTTTGCCGCTGATGTTGCGGCTGGTGAAAGAGAAGGTGCCGTCATCGCCCCAGATCTGCTGGGCACGGAACTCGCGCTCGAACTCCTCCGGGCCGACCTTCGCCTGAAGGTCCTGCGCCAGGTAGCCGTAGGCCTCGTCATCGCGGTTATCGGCCATCGCCGCGTGCATCGAGATCACCGGGTCATCGACCTCGGTGAAAACCGAGAACAGGCCGGAAATGCCCCGATACCCCAGCCACCCAAGGCTGCCGACGCCGGCAAGGACCACCACGGACAGGATGATGATAAGCGATCTTTTCATCGAGACAGGCTCAGGAGCCCCAGATCACTTTGACGTAGTTCTTGGTTTCCCGGTACGGCGGCACGCCCCCGTACTTGTCCACCGCGCCCGGCCCGGCGTTATAGGCCGCCAGCGCAAGGCGCCAACTCTTGTAGCGGTCGTACATCAGCCGCAGGTACTTGGCGCCGCCGTCGAGGTTCTGCTTGGGGTCATGCGGGTCCACGCCCATCTTGGCCGCCGTGAACGGCATGAGCTGGGCCAGCCCGATCGCGCCCTTGTGGCTCTTGGCCGCGGGCTTCCATCCGCTTTCCTGCTGCACCAGCCGCAGAAACAGGTCTTCCGGCACGCCGTGCTTCTGCGCGGCCGCCCTCGCCATCGGAAGGTAGACACCCTTGTAGGAGCCGTTGAACCGCGGCCCCTGATCGTCATGCTTGGAGGGCGTATTGACCGTCGGCGGCTGGAGCCGCACCGAAGCGGCATATTGGCTCGCCGCACGGCTATCGAGCAGCTTGGTCTGGTTGAGAAAGAGCTTCTTGCGTGACTTCGATGAAAAGGATTCACCCACCACAGGCGTTGCCAGACACAGGCAGACCACCGCCGCAACTGTTCTCTTCATGCCCCTCGGTCCCGTTGTTCACTGGCCCTCGGGCCATTTCGCTCCCGGCATTCTAGTCGAAATCGACCGGTCTTCCACCCCGCATTTGCGCACAAGCGCCCGGGGCACCGTAAACCGGTTTTTAACCATGTTCAGGTGGTGTAGCGTCAGCGAAAGATTCGAGCCACAAGATATGGGGAGGTCCGTGCCATGGCCGGTTCCGTGAACAAGGTGATCCTGATTGGCAATCTGGGTCGCGATCCCGAGGTCCGCACATTCCAGAATGGCGGCAAGGTGTGCAACCTGCGCATTGCCACCTCCGAGACCTGGAAGGATCGCAACACCGGCGAGCGCAAGGAGCGCACCGAGTGGCATTCTGTGGCGATCTTCCAGGAAGGTCTCGTGCGGATCGCGGAGCAGTACCTCAAGAAGGGCTCCAAGGTCTACATCGAGGGCAAGCTGCAAACCCGCAAATGGCAAGACCAGAGCGGACAGGATCGCTACTCTACCGAGGTGGTGCTGCAAGGCTACGACGGCACGCTGACCATGCTCGACGGTCGCAGCGAAGGCGGCGGCGGTGGTGGTGGCTACGGTGGAGGGTCTTCCTCCGGCGGCGGCTACGACGACCGTGGCGGCTATGACGATCGCGACTACGGTGGCGGGTCCGGTGGTGGCGGCGGCCGTGCTCCGGCCGGCGACATCGACGACGAAATCCCGTTCTGACACGGCCCTGCTGCGAGGCACCGGGCGCGGCTGGCCGCGCCCGAAACCCTATGAGCACTCAAGCGAAGGTCAGCACCTGCTGAGCGCGTTGCCAGGTGACCAGAGGCATCGGCTTGGCCTTCACGATCTTGGTTCGCCCGCCTTCCCGGCAGGTCAGGATGGACCAGGCCTGGTTGTTCTCGAAGTAAGCGCAGACCTTGATGTCATAGGGGCTTCCGCCGATCTGGCCATGGAGCACGTGGGTTTCGGCATCGCCCATGACCTGGGCGGCGTTGTTGCCCATCACCTGGGTGATCCCGGTGTTCGGGTCGGCCGGGTTCTTGGCGATCCGGCTGGACCAGGCCTTCTTTACCTTGATGGACTCCGCTGAGTCGGGCGACACAAGCGTTCCCACATGGGCCACCCGCCTTTGAGCGCCGCGCATGTAGGTAAAGCACCAGCAGCCCGAGAGCGGACCGGTCAGAACCGGTTGATCGAAGCGGCAGTTGGTGACCGCGCCCTGCACATACTGCAAAAAGCGAAAATTCCAGATCGAGGTCGGCGCACCGCCGACAGCCGCAGAATAGACGTTGGCCGCCACAATGGTGCTCTTTCCCCGCAAGAATCCGTGGTGCATATGGGCCTCATCGGCGGGCAAGAGGGCCCCGCCATCCGGGACACGGTAGTCAATGAACTTGCCGACAAGGGTTGTTGGATTGGGCATGAGAATGGCCTCCCGATGATCTATGGATAAGAAAATGCGGCGCCAAAAATTGGCGCGGTCTTGAGACGGCTGAAAAATATGGGTCCGAAAGTGACGCTGCGGAAACGCCCGGTCAAGCGCTATCTGGCGTCGAGCGCGTCCCCGAGCACCTTGAGAACAACGTCCCGCGGCACGTCCGAGGTCACGAAGGCCTCGCCGATGCCCCGCGCAAGGATGAAGCGCAGCTTGCCGTCCACCACCTTCTTGTCCTGCCCCATCAGGTCGAGCAGGGCCCCGGCGGAGGGCAGATTGCCCTCGATGTCGGCCAGGTCCTTCTTCATGCCCATCGCGGCCAGATGCGCCCGCACCCTGCTCGGGGCCTCTTGCGCACAGAGCCCGAGACGCGCCGAGAGTTCGAAGGCGAGCGCACAGCCGATGGCAACGCCCTCACCGTGAAGGAGCCGGTCGGAGTAGCCCGTGGCGGCTTCGAGCGCGTGACAGAAGGTATGACCGAGGTTCAGCAGCGCCCGATCGCCCTGCTCGGTCTCGTCCCGCAGCACGATCTCCGCCTTCATCTCCACCGAGCGGCGCACCGCGTAGGCCCGCGCCGCTCGGTCTCCGGCAGCAAGGGCGGGGCCGTTTTTCTCAAGCCATTCAAAGAATTGCGCATCGCCCAGCAGCCCGTATTTCTGCACTTCGCCATAGCCGGCCAGAAAATCCCTCTGGGTCAGGCTGTCGAGGGCAAGGATATCGGCCAGCACCAGCGAAGGTTGGTGAAACGCGCCCACGAGGTTCTTGCCGAGCGGCGAGTTGATGCCGGTCTTGCCACCCACGGAGCTGTCGACCTGCGCGAGCAGCGAGGTCGGAACCTGCACAAAGCGGACGCCCCGCCGCAGGACGGCTGCCGCGAAGCCCGCCAGATCGCCGATCACGCCTCCGCCGAGGGCAACCACGACGTCGCGCCGCTCGACCTTCTGGGCAATGAGACACTCTACCGTGCGACCGAGCTGCTCCCAGCTCTTGGTCGCCTCCCCCGCCGGCAGCACCAGGGAGACCGGCTCGACCCCGGCCTGCCGCAGTCCCGTTTCGAGACTTGCCAGATGGGCGTCGGCGACATGCACATCGGTCACCACGGCCACGCGCTTGCGCGCCAGCAAGGGCGCGATCTCTTCGCCCGCGCGCGCAATGAGCCCTTCCCCGATCCGCACGTCGTACTCGCGCCCCGGCAGGGCGACCTGAACGGTATCGGTCATCTGGTTATCTCCCGGTTCTCAGACACTTGCCAGAACATCTTCACGTTGCTTGAGCACATCCACAACCACCTCGACCATCTCGGCGATGGAGTACTCCGGTTGGGCCAGGGCGGTCAGTTCAGCCAGCGCGTAGGAGGGTTCGCGGCGGGCGACCAGGTCTTCAAGCGTGGCCCGCGGATCGGCGGTGCGCAGGAGCGGCCGGGTTGACTTGTGCTTCACCCGGTTCCAGAGCAGCTCGGTATCGGCCTTAAGCCACAGCGCCACGCCCTTTCGGTGGATGAGCTCGCGATTGGCGGCCGAAAGATAGGCCCCGCCCCCGGTCGAGAGGATACCGACCCGGCCCTCCAGCAGCCGCGCAAGAACCTCCGACTCGCGCGCCCGAAAGAACGCCTCGCCGTCGCGCTCGAAGATCTCGGCGATGCTCATGTTGGCGGCCTCGACGATGGCGGCATCGCTGTCGAGAAAGGGCACACCGAGGCGTCTTGCGAGCGCCGTGCCCACCGCCGTCTTGCCCGATCCCATCATCCCCACGAGGGCAACCGTCTTCTTCAGCCGCTCTGCCAAGCCCTTGGCGCCTTCCTGCCGGTCAAAAAATTTTGTCGCCCTCAATGGCGTGAACTCGGGCGGATTGCCATATATAATCGCGCCAGCGGGGGAATGAGGCAGAAAAAACAAGGGCAGGACAGCAGGGCATATGGTCCGGATTCTCAAACTCATTGTGGTATTGCTGGTGCTTGGCTTCATCGGGCTGGTAGGGTTTGCCTACCTGGGCGATCTCAGCCCGGACATGCAAGAGGTACGCGAGCCGGTAGAGCTCGACGTGGATTGACGATGAAGCGAGGGGTGTTGATGGGGTGCGTAGCCACCGGGGTGATGAGCCTCGGAGCGGCGGTGCACGGCCAGGACGCACCGATCTCCTCCATCGACTGGCTGTCCGACAGCCTGGCGACGCCCGTGGTGGCGGTTGCCCCTTCGAACGAGCCACCCGTCGCCAACTCGGCCGGGATCGAATCTGTAACAGTCACACCGCTCGGCGCGCCTAGCCCGGATGGGATCGGGCTGATCGGACGGCGCGAATCCGGGTTTCCCGGCAATCTCTGGGGCGGCTCCGAACTGGACAAGCTGAGGCGGCTGATCGCCACCCTCCCCATCGAGCCGCTTCCCGCCCAGCAGGACCTGATCCGCCTTCTCCTGCTGACCGAACTCGACCCGCCGATCGGCGCCGGGCCCGAGGGGTTTCTGTTCCAGGCCCGAATCGACGCTCTGCTCGCACGTGGCGCGGTGGACGAGGCGGCCGAGATGCTGAAGCGCACGGGTTCCAAGGCGCCGGCGATCTTTCAGCGCGCCTTCGATGTGGCCCTGCTGCAGGGCCGAGAGGACGCGGGCTGCCATCAACTCCGGGCCACCCCGGGCATTTCGCCGAGTTACAGCACCCGGATCTTCTGCCTTGCACGAACGGGTGATTGGCAGGCCGCCGCGCTCACGCTCGATACGGCCAAGGCCCTCGGGCACCTGAGCGAGGAGGAGGACGCCTTGCTCGCCCGCTTCCTCGAGCCCGAACTGGCCGATGGCGCAGAGCCCCTGCCCGCGCCGGAGCGCCCGTCACCCTTGGTCTACCGCATGCTTGAAGCGATCGGCGAGCCGGTGCCCACCGCGCAACTGCCGCTGGCCTTCGCCCACGCCGACCTGCGCGAAACCGCCGGCTGGCGCGCCCGCATCGGCGCGGCGGAGCGGCTGGCCCGGGTCGGAAGCCTGGCACCAGACCGCCTGCTGGAGATCTGGTCGGAGCAGAAACCTGCGGCCTCGGGTGGGGTCTGGGAACGTGTCGAGGTCATGCAGGCCCTTGACGCTGCCGTAACGGAGGCCGACCCATCGCGCGTTGCAAGCCTGCTGCCCGAAGCCTGGGCGGAGGCACAATCTGCGCATCTCGAACTGCCGTTTGCCGCGCTGTTCGGACCGCGGCTTGAAGATATCGTTCTCAGCGGTCAGAGCGCCGCGCTCGCTTTCAGGGTCGGTCTACTGACCGATGCCTACGAGCGGCTTGCACTGACCCAGCCGCCACCGCCTGGTGAGATGGATGCCTTTCTCGTTGCGCTCGCCCGGGGTCTTCCGGAGGAGGCCAAGGCCCCGGGGGTGCTGGCCGAGGCGATCACCGAGGGGTTCACAACCGGCACACTGCCCGAGACTCTCTCCCGCCCGCTCGCCGACGGTCGGATCGGCGAGGCGATCCTGTTGTCGATGAGCGTGCTCGAGAACGGGGCTGGAGGCGACCTCGACGATGTGACCAACGCGATCGCCTTCCTCCGCAGCGTGCGGCTTGAGGACGTTGCCCGCCGATACGCGCTTCAACTCATGCTGCTCGACCGGCGAGGCTGAGGCGCGGTGGAGCCGACCGCCCAACACTGGATCAGCGCCTTTCTTTCGGCCCAGGCTGCCGAACTGGACGCCGCGCGGAACACGCAACTGGCCTATGGGCGCGATCTCACTGATTTTGCGGAGTTTCTTGATCGGACAGGCCACAGCGTGGCCAAGGCCGATCGAAGCAGCATCGAGGCCTATCTCGTGGATTGCGAGGCACAGGGGCTGGCCAAATCCACCCGTGCGCGCAGGCTGTCGGCGATCAAGCAGCTTTATCGCTTCGCGTTCGAGGAGGGACTGCGGGCCGACAACCCCGCGCTCCAGATCAAGGGCCCGGGCCGGTCGAAGGCGCTCCCGAAGACGCTCTCTCCCGAGGAGGTCGAACGCCTTCTCAACGCAGCGCCCGAAACCGGCCGTGGCGACGACCGGCTGCGCAATGCCTGCCTGATGCAGCTGCTCTACGCCACCGGCATGCGCGTGTCAGAGCTGGTCTCCCTGCCGATCCAGGCGGCACGGGGCGACCCGCGAATGCTGCTCGTGCGCGGCAAGGGCGGCAAGGAGCGGATGGTTCCTCTCTCGCCTCCTGCCCGCGAAGCCCTGGCCGATTGGCTCTTGGCCCTGGACGCCGCGCAGGAGAAGGCCAGACTCGAGCGCGGTGTGGCTCCTTCTCGATTCCTCTTTCCGTCCTCATCGAAGGAAGGCCACCTCACACGGCACCGCTTTTATGTGCTCATCAAGGAAATCGCGGTGGCGGCGGGTGTCATGCCGTCACGGGTGACCCCGCACCGGCTGCGCCATGCCTTTGCCACCCATCTGCTCGCCGGCGGAGCCGATCTGCGGTCGATCCAGGTGCTGCTCGGCCACGCCGATATCTCGACGACGGAGATCTACACCCACGTTCTGGAGGAGCGCCTGAAGGCTTTGGTGCTCGAGCACCATCCGCTCGCCCGAGACTGATTGCATTCGGTCATTGGCGGCAGGATGTGCGGGCGTCAGGTCAGCCCGGGAAGTAGATCAGCGAAGAGGCATCCCACTCCAACCGCGCCGGTGAGCCGCGTTCGAGAACAGGCCGCCCGAACCGGTTTTTCATTGAAACCGTCAGTGTTCCGGGCGCATCGGGCAAGGCGATCTGGTAGTAGGTCATGTCGCCGTAATAAATTACTTCGGCGACTTGCCCGTTGGCGACCTCTCCCTTTGCCTGCTCGCCGTCGAACAGCACCTGGAGGCTCTCGGGCCGCACCCCGACCGATCCGGAGCCGTTGACAAAACCGGCCGGGCATTGCTTCTGGTCGATCAATGTGCGTCCGAGGCCCGCGACGTCGAGCACGATGTCTCGCCCCTCTTCAAGCCGCCCCTCGGCGGGGAGAAAGTTCATCACCCCGATGAAATCTCCCACGCGGCGCGTCAGCGGGCGGCTGTAGAGTTCCTGCGGGGCGGCGAGTTGCGCGATCTGGCCGTCGAACATCACCGCGATGCGGTCGGACATGATGAGCGCCTCCTCCTGATCATGGGTGACCAGGATAAAGGTGATGCCGACCTGACGTTGCAGCCTCCGAAGCTCGCCCTGCATCTGCTCGCGGAGCTTCTTGTCGAGTGCCGAGAGCGGTTCGTCGAGCAAGAGCACCTTGGGCTCCAGGATCAGCGCACGCGCGAGCGCCACCCGCTGTCTCTGTCCGCCCGAAAGCGCGTGTGCCGCGCGGCCGCCGAGCCCGGCAAGGCCGACCATGCCGAGGGCCTCCTCGATCTTCTTTCCCTTCTCCGCCTTCGACAGGCCCGAGCGCCGCAGGCCAAAGCCCACGTTCTGGGCCACGCTGAGATGCGGGAAGACGGCGTAGGACTGGAACACCATGTTGGTGGGCCGCTCGTTGGCGGGCACCTTGCTCATGTCGCGGCCGTCGATCCTGAGGCCGCCGCTGGTGGGTGTCTCGAAGCCCGCGATGATGCGCAGCAGGGTCGTCTTGCCACAGCCCGAGGGCCCGAGCAGCGAAAAGAACTCGCCCTCCCCGATCTCGGCCTCGATGCCCTTCAACACCTCGACGTCGCCGTAGCTCTTGTGGATGCCCGAGAGCGAAATGAGTGGTGTCATGGTCAGAGGAACCCTCCGTGATCTTCCTTGCCCGCCTTGCGGAGGCCGCGGCGGCGCATGATTTCGGCGATGGTGAGCATCACGATGGAGGCCGCCACCAGGATCGTACCCAGTGCCATGACGATTGGCAGCTTTTGCGGAAACCGCAGTTGCGACCAGATGTAGACAGGCAGGGTGGGCTCCGCACCGGTGAGGAAGAATGCGATGATGAACTCGTCGAGCGAGATGGTGAAGGAGATCAGGAGCGAGGCGATGATACCCGGCATGATGAGCGGCAGGGTGATGAGCCGGAAGGTGCTGGCGGGGGTCTCACCGAGGTCGATGGCGGCCTCCTCGAGCGACGTGTCGAGCGACTGGTAGGAGGCGTTGAGGATCGCCACGGCAAAGGGCGTGCAGATGAGCGTATGGCCAAGGATCACCGTCCAGGACGAGAGCGGCAGGCCGAGGATTGAAACGATCACGACGAGCAGCGAAACCCCCACGATGATCTCGGGCAATACCAGCGGCACCATGATGAGCCCGAGAATTGGTCCCTTCCCGGGAAACCTGTACCGCACGCCGGCACGGGCCGCGCAGAGCCCGAGGGTCGTTGCCAGCAAAGCGGACGTGACGGCTATGAGCAGCGAGGTCTTCACCGCGCCGGTCAGTGCTGGCACGCCGGTGAGCCCGCTGAACCACTCCGTCGTGAAGCCTTTCAGCGGAAAGGCGATGACCGTGCTGTCGTTGAAGGCGAACATCGGCAGCAGGAAGATTGGGGCGTAGAGGAACACGAGATAGGCCACGGCATAGACAGCCAGCCACCCGCCACGCTTGGAGAGCCAGCCGCTCATGCGCCCCTCCGGCTCCACCGCATCGTGACCAGCACGATCAGCAGCGAGATGATCGAGACCGAGACCATCGCGATCACCGCGAGCGCTGCGCCCATGGGTGCGTTGTTGAGTTTGAGAAACTGGGTCTGGATCATGTTTGCGATCATCAGCCCGTTCGGGCCGCCCACCAGGTCGGGGGTCACATAGTCGCCGATCGTGGGAATGAAGACGATGAGGATGGCCGCCACCACGCCGGGCATGGCCAGCGGCAGGGTGACGCGGGTGAAGGTGCGCACGGTGCCCTCGCCAAGGTCACGGGAGGCCTCCAGCAGCGAGCGGTCGATCTTTTCGAGCGCCACGAAGATCGGCAGGATCGCGAAGGGCGCGAAGGCGTGGGCCAGCGTGATGACCACCGCGTTGGCATTGTAGAGGATGAAGGTCAGCGGTTCGTCGATGAAGCCCATCCCGAGGAGCGCCGAGTTGAAGACGCCGTTGTAGCCCAGGATCACCTTCCACAGGAACACCCGGATCAGGTAGCTGGTCCAGAACGGGATGGTGATGAGAAAGATCCAGAGCGACTTGCGCTCGGGCCGCACGTGAAACGACACGAAATAGGCGATCGGAAAGGCCAGAACCACGGTGGCGATGGTGACGGCAGCTGAGATCATCAGCGACCGGCCCAGCAGCAGCATGTAGAGCGGCTCGGAGAAGGCCTCGCGGTAGTTCTTGAGGGTGAAGGTCCGGTCCAGCGTCAGAAAGTCCTGGCTCCAGAACGACAAGAGGACCACTGCACCCAGCGGGACCGCCAGCAGCAGGATGGCATAGAGCCCCGGCGGCGCGGCCAGCAGCAACCCCTTTTGCTTCTCGCTCAGCCCGTGGCCTGCGCTCAATCGCCTGTCCCCCGCGATGGTGCGTCAACGTCTTGGCAACGTTATGCGAAATGCGGGCACGCTCAAGGGGAGATTTGCGGCGGCGCAGAAATGAATTGGATGACGTGGGGAGAGAATCAAATGGGGCGCGCTTCCAACGAAACACGCCCCAGGAGATCACCTCAGATATAGGTCAGGGGTGCGGCCCTGTCAATGGGTCCGTTGGATCATGCTGCGTCAGTGCCGCCGGGCGTCGGAGATCAGGACCTCGCACAGCTCCCCGCCTGCCCCGAGGCTGCGGGCCGCCTTCAGCGTCCCTTCGAGCCTGGTCCGGCCGTTCAGGAGAAGCCGGAAGCGTTGCCCGATCCGGGGAAGCAGCATCGTCTCGGCACGCGCCGCCCTGGCGTTGGTCCAGATGATCTTCTGGAAGCAGAAGGCCACCTCCTCCGTCGCGGACTGCCGCTGAACCGGGGCACCAAGCTCGACTACACCCGAGACGGATGCAATTGGCGCATCCTGCAACGTGATGGTGAAGTGGTGCTCTTCCTTGCCTGACGCCGCAGTCCTGTGCTGTACCTGCGCCACGCTGTAGGTGCCGCCATAGCGGGCTCCCGCGGCCGTTGGCCAGGCGTTCTCGAGATAGAACCTTTTCACGGGCTCGTCCGTGGCCGGGGGCATCCATGACCCTCCCTGGTTGACCTGCCCGGAGCTTACTGGCCAGCCGTCGACTCGCCAAACAAAAAGGGCGCCCTTGATGGACGCCCCTCTCGGTCGACAGAAACCAGCCTCAGCGCTTGGAGAACTGGAAGCTCTTGCGCGCCTTCGGCTTGCCGTACTTCTTGCGCTCGACCACGCGGCTGTCGCGGGTGAGGAAGCCGGCCGCCTTGAGTGCACCACGGAGCGAGGGCTCGTAGAGCTGCAGGGCCTTGGAAATTCCGTGCTTCACCGCACCGGCCTGTCCGGTCAGGCCGCCGCCCTTGACGGTGGCGTGCACGTCGAACTCGCCCTCGACGCCAGCAACCTGGAAGGGCTGGCGAAGGATGAGTTGCAGCACCGGACGGGCAAAGTACTGGTCCTGGTCCTTGCCGTTCACGATGACCTTGCCGGAGCCCGGCTTGATCCAGACGCGGGCGACCGCATCCTTCCGTTTGCCGGTGGCATAGGCACGGCCCAGCTCGTCGCGGACGGGGCCACGGTTGACGATCTCTTCGGTCACGGGAGCGCTGCCTTCAGCGACCGTGCCCAGCTCTTCGAGCGAATTCACCTGGTCAGCCATCTGATTCAGACCCTCGTGTTCTTCTTGTTCATGGATTTAACGTCCAGCACCTCGGGGCTCTGGGCCTCGTGGGGGTGCTCGGCGCCGGCATAGACGCGCAGGTTGGTCATCTGCTGGCGGCTCAGGCGGTTACCCGGGAGCATGCGCTTGACCGCCTGGGTCACGACGCGCTCGGGGTGGGCCCCCTCGAGGATCTGGGCCTTGGTGCGGCTCTTGATCCCGCCGGGGTGGCCGGTGTGCCAGTAGAACTTCTCTTCGCGCTTCTTGCCCGTCATCTGCACCTTGTCGGCGTTGATGATGATGACGTTGTCACCCATGTCCTGGGAGGGGGTGAAGGTGGCTTTGTGCTTGCCGCGAAGGCGCATGGCGACGATCGAGGCAAGACGGCCCAGAACCACGCCCTCGGCGTCGATCAGGATCCATTTCTTGTCGATGTCCGCCGGAGTGGCAGAAAAGGTTTTCATCGGTCGTTCCTCTTGGTGGGTGCCCGCTCAGGCTCCCTTGGCATTCGATTGCGCCGTTCTAAGCATTCGTCGCGGCCAGTCAAGAGGGGTGATCTCCGAAAACCGCCATAACATCAATGGCTTGCAATAAAGGTATTATTTTACCCCATATTTTCCGGCCGTTTCGGCGGGATTGCGTAGGTCAGGCTGGCGCGGGCCACCACCTCCGTGCGCCCTTCCGAGCGCAGGTGGCACTCCCCCACGGCCAGCGTGCGCCCCAGTTTCAGCAGCCGGGTTTCGCAGATCAGGTCGCGCCCGGCCTCCGGCTTGCGCATGAAGTCGATCGAGCAGTTGGTGGTTACGGTCAGGGCCACCGGACCGATCCGGGAGAGGATGGCGAAATACATCCCGACGTCCGCAAGGCCGAACATCGCAGGGCCGGAGATCGTGCCGCCGGGGCGCAGGTGCTTGGCGGAGGTCAGAAGCCGGACCACGACGCCATCCGCGGTGATCTCCTCGACCATGAACTCGCCCTTGACCTGGGCAAACTCGGTGTCGATGAAGTGCTCAAGTGCGGCCGCGTCCATTACTGTCTTGTCGAGCATGTCCCCTCCCCTGTCTGCGGGCCCCTTGCGTCCCGCCGGTCTGCGGCCCAGAGTTTCCGGCAATGGGAGGAATGGCAAGATGACCGAGCCGGTACTCACCCGGGTGGACCGGGAGAACGTTGCGGAACTGACGCTGAACAGGCCGGGCGCGCTCAATGCGCTGTCGGACGAGCTGCTGGATGCACTGACCGCCGAGATCGCCGCCCTCGAAGGTGACGGATCCGTTCGGGCCGTGATCCTGAAGGGGGCCGGCAAGGTGTTTTGCGCCGGGCACGACCTGAAGGAGATGCAGGCCGGACGGCAGGCAGACGACAGGGGCCGTGCATACTTCGAAGATCTCTTCGCACGCTGCTCCGCGGTGATGATGGGGCTGCAGCGGCTGCCGCAGCCGGTGATTGCCCAGGTCCATGGCATCGCCACCGCCGCCGGCTGCCAGTTGGTGGCAAGTTGCGACATGGCGGTCGCGGCAGAGGGCACGCGGTTTGGCGTGAACGGGGTCAACATCGGCCTTTTCTGCTCCACGCCCATGGTGGCGCTCTCCCGCAACGTGGCCCCCAAAGTGGCCTTCGAGATGCTGAGCACCGGCGCGTTCATCGAGGCCGACCGGGCCCGCGAGGTTGGGCTGGTGAACCGTGTGGTGCCCGAAGCGGATCTCGAGGCCGAAACCCGCGCCCTGGCCGCCACGGTGGCCGCCAAGCTCACCGCCGCCGTCAAGATCGGCAAGCGGGCGTTCTACGACCAGCTCCCCCTCACCACCGCCGAGGCCTATGCCCATGCCTCCGCCGTGATGGTCGAGAACATGCTGTGGCGCGATACCGACGAGGGGATCAACGCCTTCATCGAAAAGCGCCGCCCCGACTGGCAGGACTGATCTAAGCCCCAGGCGTGAATAAAGCGTTAGTTGCAGGGCCGGGTGCTTCCGGTCTCCCCGCCTCGAGCCTATCCCGAAGAGGCGACCCGCGATTACGGGGGCGCGCCTGATTTCACTGACCAGATCGTATTTTCGAGGAGTCCATCATGGCGACCCAAGCAGAAGTCCAGGCCTACATCTCGATGTGGGAGAGCTACCGCGCTTCCACCACGCCCACCACCGCCCGATACGACCAGCTCCGGCAGGATCTCTACAAGGTCCGCAACGGGAAAGGCACCTATCCGATCTACCTGATCCATTCCGACCCGGAGGTGATGGCCGCCGCAGAACACTACTTTCTCAGCCGGGCGTGGGTGGGCAACGGCACCTACCCGGCCTGGCAGCTCCGTACGATGACTTGGCTCTACAACACCGGCAAGGAGCTCGGGGTCACACCGCAGCACAACCCCAACAACCCCACGACGCCGCCTTCGGCGGTGCAGCGGCACTTTCAGTCGCAGGGTGTGACCGACGGCGAGGCAGACCTTGCCGCCGCCGGCGGATCGGCCCCGCTGGTGGCAAGCCCGCCAACCTACTGGTGAGCGAGGCTCAGAGCTTGTAGATCGCGCCGAACTTGGCCTCGAGGTAGTCGAGCAGTGGCGCTTCGGAGGGCTCGAAGCCGCAGGCGTGTCTGATCGTCTCACGCGGAGTGCGCAGCCCGCCGTGTTGCTGGAGGTTTTCCTTAAGCCAGGCGGTGGCGGGTGTGGCATCGCCCGAGGCCAGTGCGGCATCCACGCCCAGGACGCTCTCTCGCAGCGCCTTGTTCAGGCAGCCGGCATAGACGTTGCCCAGGCTGTAGGTCGGGAAGTAGCCGAAGAGGCCCACGGACCAGTGCACATCCTGCAGGCAGCCGTTGGAAGGCTTGTCGACCGGATAGCCGAAGTCGCGTTCGAATCGTGTGTTCCATGCCTCTTCGAGGTCTGCCGCTTCCAGCTGGCCGGACACCAGGTCGCGCTCGAGGTCAAAGCGCAGCAGGACGTGGAGGTTGTATTGCACCTCGTCGGCCTCGGTGCGGATATAGCCGGGTTTGACCTTGTTGACGGTGGCGTAAAAGGCATCGGCATCCGCCGCCCCTGCCCCGCCGAAGGCCTCCTGCATCTGGCTGAAGAGCCAACCGGTGAAGGCGCGGGAGCGACCCAGCTGGTTCTCATAGATCCGGCTCTGGCTCTCGTGGACCCCCATCGAAACCCCCTGCCCCATCGGAGTCAGCGCGTAGCTCGGGCTGATCCCCTGTTCGTAGCAGGCGTGGCCGACCTCGTGGATCGTGGAATAGAAGCAGTTGAACGGATCGTCCTCAGCCACCCGCGTGGTGATGCGCACGTCGCTGCCCGAGCCGGAGGAGAAGGGGTGGACGGCCTTGTCGATCCGGCCGCGGGTGAAGTCGTAGCCGAAGGCTGCGGCGAGTTTTGCCGACAGCTCGAGCTGGATCGTCTCGGCATAGGTGCCGGTGAGTTCGGCGGGCTGGTGCGCAGAGCCCAGGACGGCCTCGCGGAGGGCCACAAGGCGGGGGCGGAGTGCGCCGAACATGGCCTCTAGGTCGGCGGCACGGGCGCCAGGTTCGTAATCGTCGAGCAGCGCATCGTAGAGGTCGCCGCCGGAGGCCAGCGCCGCGGCCTCCTCGCGCTTGAGCTTCAGCACCTCGTCGAGCACCGGCACGAAGGCAGCCACGTCCTGCGCCTTCCGTGCCTCGGCCCATTTTCCCTGGGCGATCGAGGTGGTCTTGGCCAGCGCGGCGGCGAGGCGGGCGGGCACCTTAGTGGTGCGCTCGAAGCTGCGGCGGATGAGGCGCAGGGCGGCTTCTCCGGCGGGGTCGGTGGCCTGCGCCGCCTCGAGCCAGTCGCCGACGCGAGGGTCGGTCCGGCGGGCGTGGAGCACGCCGGAGAGCGCGGCCATCTCGTCTCCGCGCTGCTCGGCCGCACCACGCGGCATCATGGTTTCCTGGTCCCAGCCGAGGCGGCCCATGACCTGCCCGAGCGCCTCGGTTTCACGGGTGTAGGCCATGAGGTCGTTGAATGCGGTCATGTCATAGTCCTTCCCGGAGCGTTCCGGCCTTGGGGTAGCCCGCAAGGAAGCGGGCGCGGATGAGGGTGACCCAGAGCGCCACGCCGAGCGCCTGGTGGGTGATGGCGATGTGCCAGGGCGCGGAGTGCATCACGGTGACAATGCCCAGGACCACCTGTCCGAAGAGCAGCACCATGGCCCAGTCGAAGGCGCGCCGGGTGGCGCCAAAGGCCGAGCGCCGCGACCGGACCCAGGCGAACAGGCCGAAGGCAAAGAGGGCGTAAGCGACGATGCGGTGGATGAACTGCACGGTGCCGTCGTTCTCGAAGAGGTTGCGCCACCAGGGCGTGATTTCCCACATGCCCGGCGGGGTGAAGCCTCCGGCCATCAGTGGCCAGTCGATGTAGTTGCGGCCCGCGTCGAGGCCCGCCACCAGCGCACCGATGAGGATTTGCAGGAAGGCGAAGTGCATGAGGCCTGTTCCCAAGCCCCAGATGCGGCGTTCGCGGGACCGGCGGGCCTGCATGATCTCGCGTTCGGGGCGCGACAGCAGCAGGATGTACCAGCTCAGCAGGCCAAGGATGGCGAAGGCCAGGCCGAGGTGGGTGGCGAGGCGGTAGGAAGCAACATCGGTCATCTCGCCGGAAAGGCCGGAGTGGACCATCCACCAGCCGATGGAGCCTTGGATGCCGCCCAGAACGCCGGGGATGAGCAGGCGGGTCTTCCAGCCGGTGGGAATTTGACCCCGCAGCAGGAAATACAGGTAGCCAATCGCCCAGACGAGGCCGATCAGGCGGCCCAGCTGCCGGTGGCCCCACTCCCACCAGTAGATCGTCTTGAACTCGGCGAGCGACATGCCCTTGTTCTGCAACTCGTACTCGGGGATCGTCTTGTACTTGTCGAAGGCGAGTTGCCAGTCGGCCTCGTTGAGGGGCGGGATCGCGCCCTTGACCACGTTCCACTCGGTGATCGAGAGGCCGCTGTCGGTGAGGCGGGTCAGGCCGCCCAGGAGGATCATCACGAAGACCATCGCGAAGAGCACGACCAGCCAGCCGCGAATGGCGAGACGGGCACCGGAGCGGCTGCCCCTGTCGATCACCCCGGTCTCGCGGGGCGCATTGCGAGGCGTCTCGCCTTCGCCGACCTCTTCGAAGATGCTGCGTTTTCCGGCCATGCTGGCTCCTATGCTCGGGCCCTGTTCCGCGACCTGAGGTAGCGCGGGGGGACGGCGGTCTCAAGCCCTCAGGACTTGCCCCGGAGGAGCTGCCGGAGCGCGCCGTGCAGCATCTGCACATCGGAGCGGGTGAGCATGAGGCGCGGCCACATGTTGCGGAGCACGAGCTTCATGCCACTGGCCTTCTCGGCAGGAAAGAAGAACCCCGCCTCGTCGAGCCGTTCCTCCCAATGGTCGCCCAGCTTTTCGAGCTCCAGCGCGGAGGCAGGCTCGGCGGGCGCCTCCTCGCCGCGCGGCAGTTCGTGACGACCATACTCATAGGCCATGAGCAGCACGCATTGCGCGAGGTTCAGCGAGAAGAACTCGGGGTTCACCGGCACGGTGATGATCGCGCTGGCGCGGGCGACATCCTCGTTCTCCAGGCCCGACCGCTCGGGACCGAAGAGCACCGCCACCTTCTGGCCCGCGGCGGCCCGGCGACGGGCGTCGGCCATGGCCTCCTCGGGGGTCAGCACCGGCTTGGTCAGCCCGCGCGGGCGGGCCGTGGTGGCGTAGACGGTGCGGCAATCGGCCACCGCCTCGGCCAGACTGTCGCAGAGCACCGCGTTGTCGAGCAGGCGCCCTGCCCCGCTGGCCAGCGCCGCGGCGCGGGGGTTGGGCCAGCCGTCGCGCGGGGAGACGATGCGCATGCGGTCGAGGCCGAAGTTCCACATGGCGCGGGCCGCGGCGCCGATGTTCTCGCCCATCTGGGGGCGCACCAGCACAAAAACCGGATCCATCATGTCTTGCACCTTTCTTCCCCGCACGTCGCGGCGGGTGATACGATGTGTGACCAGGTGGCACAAGCCGCAGCGCACGCAGGAAGCCCTACACATGGCCTATGACGAAGGGATTGCGGAACAGCTTAGAGAGGCGCTGGCCGAGGTGGCCGAGGTGGAGGAACGGCGCATGTTCGGGGGGCTTTGCTTTCTGGTGCGGGGCAACATGATCTGCGGCGCAAGCGGCTGGTCGGACACGATGTTCCGCGTCGGCAAGGCGGCCGAGGCGGCGGCGCTGGAGGTTCCGGGCACGCGGGTCATGGAGATGGGCGGGCGGCGGATGGGCGGGTTCATTCGCGCCGACGAGAGCGCCATGGGCGACGACGCGGCGCGGGCGCGGCTGATGGGAATGGCGCTGGCCTATGTGCAGAGCCTTCCGGCAAAGTAGCCAAGCCCTCAAATCCCGGCTATAGGGCCGGAAACGCAAGACAATGGAGCCGAAAATGGCCGATGCGCCCGACGTGCCGCAGATCTACCTCATTACCCCGCCGGCCTTCGAATTATCTAGCTTTCCCGGCAAGTTGTCCGCTGTTCTTGACGCGATCGACATCGCCTGCATCCGGCTGGCGATGGCCTCGGGGGACGAGGTGGAGGTGGCTCGTGCGGCCGACAGCCTGCGCGAGGTGGCCCATGCCCGCGATGTGGCGCTGGTGATCGAGCGGCATGTGCAGATGGTGGAGCGGCTGGGCCTCGACGGGGTGCACCTGACCGATGGGGCCCGCAGCGTGCGCGCGGCGCGCAAGGCGCTGGGCGAGGATGCGATCGTGGGGGCCTATTGCGGCGCCTCCCGGCACGAGGGCATGGGCGCGGGGGAAGCGGGGGCCGATTACGTGAGTTTTGGCCCGGTTTCAATGACTTCGCTGGGGGATGGGACGCTGGCGGAGGACGGGCTCTTCGAGTGGTGGAGCGAGGTGATCGAGGTGCCGGTGGTGGCCGAGGGCGGGCTGTCGGCGGGCCGGGTGACGGCGCTGGCGGGGATCACCGACTTCTTCGGGATCGGGCCGGAAATCTGGGGGGAGGACGACCCGGCGGCGGCGCTGAAGAGCCTGATGGCCGGGGCCTGAGCCCCTGTGCAAAAATGCACAACGGACTCCGAAAACCGCGTTAACCGCAAAAATGTCACAGGCACAACCCATGCACAAGTGATGCACAACCCATGCATACGCGATTTTTGCACAACCGGAATGAGTTAACGGACCGTGCGGGGCTGCGCGCCTGACCGTCAGGGCCGGCGCCCGGCTCCGAGGCGCTGGTCCAGCCCGTCCCGTACCACCTTCTCGCAGGTCGCCGCGAGCGCCTTGCGCCCTCCGGCCCCGGCGACCGGCACCGGCGGGTGGAAGACGACGTCAACCGCGCCCTGCCGACGCGCCCCCAGCACCCGCAGCAGGCCGGTGCCGAAATCCATGTCGCCCCACCAGCCGTAGAAGCGCGGATCCTCGCCCGGCGGCGCATGGTAGGCGATGGTCACGGGCTGGATGTGGAGGATGTCGGGCATGTCATGGGCGTGGAAGGCCTGGAAGAGCGTGGGCTTGAAGGGCAGAACGCGCAGCCCGTCGGTGCTGGTGCCCTCGGGAAAGAAGAGCAGGCGATGGTTCATCCTGAGCCGCTCTTCGAAGACCTCCTGCTGGGCCCTGGCCTCGCGCCGGTCGCGGCGGATGAAGACGGTGCCGGTGGCCCGCGCCAGCCAGCCGATGCCGGGCCAGCCCGCGACCTCGGCCTTGGCGACGTAGTAGATGCGCTGCGGGGCGTTCAGGGCATAGATGTCGAGCCAGCTCGCATGGTTGGCGACGATGGCGCCGCGGTGGGTCATCGGCGTGCCGAAGGTGCGGTGGCGCATGCCGAGGCAGAGGAAGGCCGACTTGCAGACGAACTGGGTGATGAAGGGCGTGACGGGGCGGTGATGGCCGCAGAGCGGGCGCTCGAGGAGGCGCACCAGAAGCAGCAGAGCAAGGCAACCGAAGGTGATGAGCCCGAGGGGCAGCCCCCGCAGGACGACCCGCGCCCAGCCGGCCGCGCCGAGGCGGGGGGGCGGCAGGGGCGAGGCGCCGAGCCAGAGGGGCGTGTCGGCCGGGGCGTCCGTCTCGGTGCTTTCCGCGCTCAAGGTGCACGGTCCTTGCGGTAGATCGCCACCTGGCGCGGGCTGACTTGGCTGGCGTCGAGCACGAGGCAGACATCGGTGGTGTTGAAGGCGTGATCGACCCAGGCCCCCTGCCCGACCCAGCCGCCAAGGCGGAGGTAGGCCTTGATGAGGGCCGGCACCGCGCGCATGGCCTCGGCGCGATCGAGCTCGGCTTCGGGCAGAATATCCATCGCCGCGCCGTGGGGCGGCAGGGCCAGGGGCCGAAGCTCGGGCGGCGCGAGGTGGTTGTGGTGCAGCATGGAGAGCGGCGCGGCCAGGGCGGCGGTGTCGGTGCCGTGAAAGGAGGCGGTGCCGAAGAGGATCTCGATGCCGCGCGCCTCGACGTAGTCCCAGAGCGCGCCCCAGAGATGATACATGGCGATGCCGCCGCGATACTCGGGCGCGAGGCAGGAGCGGCCCAGCTCCAGCAGCTTGCGACCGGAGGCCTTGAGCGGGGCGAGGTCGTATTCGCCCTCGGTGTAGAAGCCGCCGATCCCGGGCGCGCGCTCGCCTGGCAGCAGGCGGTAGACGCCCACCACCGCACCGCCCCCTTCCGGGGCAAGCTCGGCGGCGCGGGCATGGTCGATCAGCAGGAGGTGGTCGAAGTGGGGGTCGTAGCGGTCGGCCTCGAGCCGGGCCGCATGGTCGACCATCTCGCCGTCGCCGCCAAGCTCCTCGACGAAGACCTCGTAGCGCAGGCGCTGGGCGGCGGCGAGATCGGCCCTGCCGTCGGCAAGGCGCAGCTCGAACTTGGGTGCCTCGGCGTGCATCTCGCGTGTCCCGTTCCTGCCCTCGTGGCGCTGGTTGCGAGGCTTTTAGGCAGGCCGCCTGCCCCGTGCAACCCGGCTGTGGGGCCGGGGCGGCGCCGGCAGCGTTAAGGAAGTGTTAACCAAGCTCGGCGATGTTTACGTTTCAAACACGATCTCGAGGAGGATCCGCGTGCCGTCGATGGTGACCTTGCCCGCATGTTCGAAATTCACGGTGATCCGGCCGCCGATATTGGATTGCACCTGCCCCAGCCCCCAGTCGGGCTCGGCGGGATGGCGCACGAGCATGCCGGGTTCGAGAATGGCGTTGAGATCGGCGGGCATGGATATCTCCGCGGGAGGGCATGATGGCCGATGAGATCGACCTGGCGGCGCGGCTGGCGTCGCGCATCTGTCATGACCTGATAAGCCCGGTGGGCGCGATCGGCAATGGCGTGGAGCTCCTGGAGATGGCCGGGCTGAAGAACAGCCCCGAGCTGGCGCTGGTGGCCGACAGTGTGACGCACGCCCAGGGGCGGATCAGGTTTTTCCGCGTGGCGTTCGGGCGGGCCGAGGAAGGCCAGCAGGTGAGCGCGGGGGAGATCGCCGACACGCTGAAGGGCTACCTGGGCGGCGGGCGGGTGCAGGTGGACTGGCCCGAGCCGGGCCCGGTGAGCCGGGCCGAGCTGCGCGCGGTGTTCCTTGCGATCAACTGCCTGGAGGTCGAGCTGGCCTATGGCGGGATCATCTCGGTCCGGCCCGGCTGGGAGGTGGTGGCGGAGGCGCCGCGGATGCGCGGCGAGGCGGAGGCCTGGGCCGTGGCCGCGGGCGGGGCCGACCGGCTGCGCCCGGCGCTGGTGCAGTTCTCGCTGCTGCCACGGGCGGTGGCCGCCCTGGGGCGGCGGCTGGAGGTGGAGCGCGGCGCGGAGCGGGTGGCGCTGCGGTTCTGAGGCCGCAGCCGGAGGAGGCCGGGGCCCGGCCCCGTGCCTCCCGGCAGGTTACGGGCGGGTCGTGCCGTTGCCGCTGACCAGATACTTGAAGCTGGTGAGCTGGGTGGCGCCGACCGGGCCGCGGGCGTGCATCTTGCCGGTGGCGATGCCGATCTCGGCGCCCATGCCGAATTCGCCGCCGTCGGCGAACTGGGTGGAGGCGTTGTGCATCAGGATGGCGCTGTCGATCCGCTGGAAGAAGCGGTCGGCGGCGGCCTGATCCTCGGTGAGGATCGCCTCGGTGTGCTGCGAGCCGAACTGGCGGATGTGGGCGATGGCGGCGTCGATGTCATCGACCACGCGGGCGGCGATCTTCATGTCGAGGAACTCCTTGCCGAAGTCCTCCCCGGTGGCGGGCCGGGTGCCGGTGAGGCCCTCGGCATAGACCTCGACGCCCTGGGCCATGAGCGCATCGACGATGCTCTGGCCAAGGGCGCGGGCATCGCGGTGGACCAGCAGGCATTCGGCGGAGCCGCAGATGCCGGTGCGGCGGGTCTTGGCGTTGAGCACCACCTTCATGGCCTTTTCGGGGTCGGCGGCGGCGTCGACGTAGACGTGGCAGATGCCTTCGAGGTGGGCGAAGACCGGCACGCGGGCCTCGCGCTGCACCAGCCCGACCAGACCCTTGCCGCCGCGGGGCACGATCACGTCGATATATTGCGTGGCGCGAAGCATCTCGGCCACGGCCTCGCGGTCGCGGGTGGGCATGAGCTGTATGGCATCCTCGGGCAGGCCCGCCGCGCGCAGGCCGGTGGCGAGGGCTGTGTGGATGGCACGGGAGGAGTGAAAGCTCTCGGAGCCGCCGCGCAGGATCACCGCGTTGCCGGATTTCAGGCAGAGGGCGCCTGCGTCGGCGGTCACGTTGGGGCGGCTCTCGTAGATCACGCCGATGACGCCGAGGGGCGTGCGGACCTTGCGGATGTGCAGGCCGGAGGGCTGATCCCATTCCTCCATCACCTGGCCGACCGGATCGGGCTGGGCGGCGATGGCCTCGAGCCCCTCGACCATGGCGCGGACCCGGGCCTCGTCGAGCATCAGGCGGTCCATCATCGCGGGGCTGAGGCCCTTCTCGCGGCCATAGTCCATGTCTCGGGCGTTGGCCTCAAGGATCTGCGGGAGGGAGGCGACGAGGGCCTCGCCCGCGGCCTGAAGCGCGGCGTTGCGGGCCTCGGCGGGGGCATAGGCCAGCTCGGCGGCGGCGGCGCGGGCGCGTCGGCCCATGTCGGCCACGAGGGCGGGGATGGTGTCGGACTGGTCTTTCATCGCGGGGGCTCCCTTTGGACAGGGGATGTAGCGCGATGGGAGCCGCGGCTCAAGCCGGGGGGCGCAGGGCGAAGGCGAGCATGAGCATGAGGATCGCGGCGATCCAGGAGGCGGCGACGCGGGCGCCGATGCGGACCCAGGGCGCCCGGTGGCGGTCGAGCGCCATGCTGACGAGGCCGGCGGGCACCGCGAGGGCGAGGTTGGCGCCGAAGAAGAGGCCCAGGTGGATGAAGGCGCCGAGCTCGAAGAGGCCATGCCCCTCGAGCCCGGCGGCGGTGAGCAGGAGGCCGGTCAGCAGGGCGAGGGCCGCGGCCTCGGCGCGGGTGTGGCGCGGGAGCAGCGCCGCGAGACAGGCGGTCAGAACCCCGAGGCCCATCAGCAGGGGCGAGACCCAGGGACCGACGAGGGCGGCGAGACCCACGCCGCCTGCGAGGCCCGCGAGAAAGAACGGCCAGACCCGCGGCAGGCCCTCGCGCGACCACAGGCCGAGCAGGATGCCGAGTGCGAGGCCGGGCAGCAGCAGCGCCGGGTAGCCCAGCACCACGCCGGTGCCCTCGAGGAACTGCGCATACTGGTCGGCGCCGGACTTGAAGGCATGGGCCTCGCCGCGCGCGGCGGAGAGCGCCGCCAGCGCGCCGATCAGGAGGGTCTTGTGCAAGGCGTGGCTCAGGCGAGGCCGAAGAGAAAGGCCGCGCCGACCGCCGCGATCACGCCCCCTGCCCCGCGCACGGCGACCTTGCCGGCCTCGGAGCGGGTCAGGAATCCGAAGCCGATGCCCACGAGGTGCAGCAGGCCGGTGCCCACCACGAAACCCACCGCATAGCCATAGGCCGAGAAGGCCTCGGGCAGCTCCTGCCCATGCGCGTGGCCGTGGAAGATGGCGAAGAGGCCGACAATGACGGCGGCGACCCAGATCGGCGCGCGCACGGCGAAGGCGATCAGCAGGCCCAGCACCACGCCCGAGAGCGCGATGCCGGTCTCGACGGCGGGCAGCGGCACGCCGATCACCCCGAGCGCCCCGCCGAAGGCCATGACCAGCGGAAAGACCACCGGCAGGATCCAGATCGCGGGCGCTCCGAGAAAGGCGCCCCAGAGGCCCACGGCGACCATGGCCACGACGTGATCCCAGCCGAGGATCGGGTGCCAGAAGCCGGAGGCGAAGCCCGAGTTGATGCCCTCGCCGGTATGGGCCTGGGCGACCGTGGCCAGAAGCAGCATGGGAACGAGGGCCGAGGCGGCGGCCAGGCGGGGTCCGGGGAAGGTCAAGCGGGGTTCTCCTCTAGGTTCGACGGGAGCTTAGCCGATGACCCTGCGCGGTCAACGCGGATGTCGGCCTGCGACGGGCCGCAGGACCGGGCCCCTCGGGGACGGCGGCGCGGGGCCGGAGCCGGGCTCAGTCGATCACCGTTTCGATGAAGTTGTACCAGTTCTCGCCGTCCCACTGGCGGGAGTGGATGGTGCGGACGTTCCGGGCGAAGTCGGTTGCCGCCTTGCCGAACTGGGTGCCGCCGCTGGAGCCGGTGACCAGCGAGAAGAGATCGCCGTAGCCCTTGAGGGACAGCGCGCCGATCTCGACGGCGGTGGGCACGATGCTGGTGACGCTGCGCAGGATCGAGGCGCTGAACAGCAGGGTGATCCGGCTGAACTTTTCGGAGTTGTCGGCATTGGAGGCATAGACCGTCTTGGCGCGGTCCCATTCCTTGGCCATCTCGATCACCGCGCTGACCACGGCGATCTTGTCGGCGGCCTTGCTGGAGATGGTGTAGACCACGCGGGCGTTCTTGTTGATGACCATGCCGCGCAGGTTGCCCGACTTGTTGAGCACGGGCGCGCCGCGCAGCCAGTCGTACTTGCGAAAGGCCTCCGAGGCGGAGATGGGCTTGAGCACGAAATCGTTGACGCTGCCGGCGTGAGAGACGCCCTTGTCGACGTATTCGAAATAGAGGGTCTGTTCGCCCGTGGTGGCACCGTCCGGCATGGTCTTTCGCTCCAGAATGGCTGTTGGCCGCATTGTTCGTTCGGAGAATTCACCAGAGCGGCCGCCGGATCAACCATCAGTTTGCGGCCGGGCCATCCGGCGACAGGGCCGAAAGGGCCCGCAGCTTGCGCCACGGGCCCCGACCTGCACCGATACGAGGGAACGGATCAGTTGAAGCTGTAGACCAGGCTCACGCCGAAGGTGTTGTCGGTCGACTTGTCGCCCGGCAGCGGATCGGTGTGATACTCGGTCGCAATGGAGGTCCGCAGCGCCAGGGCGTCGGACATGGCAACGTTCACGCCGAGGTCGTTGTAGATGACGTTGTCGGACTCCGAGAAGATGAAGTCGGTGTCGTTGGTCAGGAAGACGGTCTCGGTGATCCTGGTCTGGAAGTTGGAGCCGATGGAGGCGGCGGTTTCCTCGAACTCGGTGCCATCGGCCAGTTCGGCCCAGCGGTAGCCGGGGCCCGCGGAGACATACCAGGCGGTATTGGCGTTCTCGACCACCTTGTAGCCGACGCCGACGCCCGCGAAGGTATCGCGCTTGAAGGAGGCGAAGTCGTCCTGGCTGCCCTGGAGCTGGCCGTAGGCATACCAGCGCTGGCCGAAATCGCGGGTGTATTCGAGGCCGTAGAGCAGGCTCTCGGTATCCTTCACGTCTTCGGTCTCGCCGTAGTCGTAGACCACGTTGAACTGGATGCCGTTGGTGCCGTCATACCAGCCGAGGTTTGCGCCGACGCCGAGGTCGAAGCTGTCGGTGTTGCCGCTCTGGGCGGTGGAGCGCAGGGCGACGGAGCCGTCGAAGCCGAGCTTGCGGCCGGTGTTGCCGAAGGCGTCGACATCGCGCTCGTAGTCCTCGGTGATGTCTTCCTGGAGGTCTTCGAGGCGGTCTTCGGCCGCGTCGCGGTTGTCGAAGGCGGAGGTCTGGGCCAGCGCGGCACCGGCGGCAAAGCTGGTCACGGTGCCGAGGGCGATGGCGGCGAAAGTGGTGGGTGTCTTCATTGTCGCACGTCCTTCTCTTAGGGTTGGTTGCTGCCCGGATGGGCGGCGTGATGGGCTGAGAGATAGGCAGCTGCGGCAGGTCGGGAACCACACGACGGGCACACGAAAACGTGCTGCCGTCGCGCGTTGCGTCGGGGTCACATCGGCAAGGATGCGCTGACGGTTTTGCAGAGCGATTTCAACGGGTTCCATGTTCCGTGGCGTAACCTCACGGGCTATTTCACGCCGCAACGGAGCGTGGGGTCACACCTTGGCGTGAGGGCTCGCCGGGGTCAGTTGCCGGGCAACATGGGCAGGTCTGTCACCCAGGGGTCGACCCCGATGGCGGTGAGCATGGCGTGGACCTGCCCGCGGTGGTGGGCCTGGTGGTTGAACAGCTGGGTGACGCAGAGGCCGACGGAGCGGCGATAGGTGGCGTTGTCGTCAGCGGAGTGCCACGTGAGGTCGCCCACCAGGTCGATCTCGCGCAGGCCCGCGGCCCAGATCCTGATCCGGCCATCGAGCTTGAAGCGGGCCGCCTCCCAGGCACCGCCGGTGGGAAAGGTGCCTGCGCTCTGCTTCTGGCTGACTTCGGGGCCGGGGCCGCCGTCGAACCGGCTCATCCAGAGCATGTCGGCCCAGACGATGTGGTTGAGCGTGCCCAGGACCGAGCCGAAGAAGGCGCCGCGGTCGGCGGTGAGCTCGGCATGGGGCAAGCGACGGATGGCGGTCATCACCTGGTCGTTCTGCCAGGTGTTGTAGCGGGCCATCGTCCGCACCCATTCGACCCCGATCATGGCATCTCCCTTCAGCCGTTCGCGCAAGTCTTGCCGGGGGGTGCGGCGCTGTCAATCTGGTGCGCGGGGCCTCGGGGTGCCTGCAAAACAGGCGCTCGATCTCCCCTGCCCCGGAAGGACCGGCCGAGGGATATTAACGCTTGTGAGGCAGCGCCTGCGCGGCTAGCGTTTCGATCCGTGATCACACCGCCAACCGGAGGACCCACCACAAATGGCGCGACACTTTTCTGCTGCTGCGGCGCTGCTTCTCTCCACCACGCTCACCGCGAGCGCGGCCGACTCCGAGCTTCTGATCTTCGACTGGTCGGGCTTCGAGGATCCGGGCTTCTTTGGGGAGTACATCGAGAAATACGGCGACAACCCGACCTTCACCTTTTTCGGCGAAGAGGAAGAGGCGTTTCAGAAGCTCCGCTCGGGCTTCAAGGCCGACATTGCCCACCCCTGCTCGCAGTCGGTGGACAAGTGGCGCCAGGCCGGGCTGCTGGAGCCCTGGGACACCGCCAAGATCCCGCGCTACGCGACGGTGGCCGAGAAGTACAAGGCCGATCCGATCTTCACCGATGGCGATCAGGTCTACTTCATTCCCGCCGACACCGGCACCACTGCGATTGCCTTCAATGCCGACGAGATGAGCGCCGACCAGCTGACCACGCTGCAGGTGTTCAAGGATCCGCAATACGCGGGCCGGATCTCGCTGCCCGACAACGTGGATGACATCTATGCGCTGGCCTATCTCGCCACCGGCGTGAGCGACTGGACGCAGGCCACGCAGGAAGACTTCGAGGCCGCCTCGGCCTGGCTGCGCGAGGTGCATCCCAACGTGCGCGCCTACTGGGCCGACGGCGCCGAGCTGGCGCAGCTGATGAGCACCGGCGAGGTGCTGTTTGCCTGGGCCTGGTCGGAAGTGCCCGCCTCGATGCGCGGCGACGGCTACAACATCGGCTTTCAGCGCGAGCCGGAGGAAGGCTCCTCGATCTGGTTCTGCGGCTACGTGAACCTCGTCGACGGCCCCGGCTCGGAGGACAAGGCGCATGACTTCATCAATTCCTGGCTGTCGCCGAGTTCGGTGGAGTACATCGTGAACGAATGGGGCTACGGCAACTCCAACACCGAGGAGATGGCCAAGATCAGCACCGAAACCCTCGACGACGTGGGCCTGGGCGAGATCTCGGCCCCGTTGCTGGCGCAGCTGCCGATGGACAACCAGCTCCGCGAGCAGATGATCGCCGAGTTCGAGAAGATCAAGGCCGGGTTCTGACCACGGTCACATCTGACGGAAGGCGGCGGCCCTCGGGTCGCCGTTTTTCATTCCGCAGGCATGGGCGCGGCGTCATGCCAGCCGGCGGCCCGCCGGAAGCGACGTGCCACCTTGAACCTGCCGCCCGCGGACCCCATAAGTGTGGGATCATGTGGCAACCCCGGCCCCTTCCGTGATCGACACCGCTTTCTGGCTGACCTGTGGCGCGATTCTGCTGCTGCTCGTCTGCTCGGCTTTCTTTTCAGGCTCCGAAACCGCACTGACCGCGGCCTCCCGCGGCAAGCTGCGCTCCAAGGCCGACCGCGGCGAGCGCGGGGCGGAGGTGGCGCTGGAGGTGACCGAGGACAACGAGAAGCTCATCGGCTCGGTGCTGCTGGGCAACAACCTCGTCAACATCCTTGCGACCTCGCTGGCGACCGCGCTCTTTACCCGGCTCTTCGGCGAGGGCGGCACGGCGCTGGCGCTGGCGACGCTGATCATGACGCTGCTGGTGCTGATCTTCGCCGAGGTTCTGCCCAAGACCTATGCGATCACCAATGCGGAGACGGCGGCCAGCAAGGTTGCGCGGCCGATCAAGCTGCTGGTGATGCTGCTCTCGCCGCCGGTGAAGATGATCCAGGCGCTGGTGCGGCTGATTCTGCGGCTGTTCGGCGTGCAGACCGACCCCGACAGCCAGATGTTCAGCGTGCATGAGGAGATCGCGGGCGCACTGGCGCTGGGGCACTCCGAGGGCGTGGTGCAGAAGGAGGACCGCGACCGGCTGATGGGGGCGCTCGACCTCGCCGACCGGACGGTGGAGGAGATCATGCTGCACCGCTCCCAGATCGAGATGATCGACGTGGATGCCCCGCCCGACGAGGTGCTGGCGCAGGCTCTGGAGAGCCGCCACACCCGGTTGCCGCTCTACAAGGACGACAAGGAGAACATCGTTGGCGTGATCCATGCCAAGGACCTGCTCCGCGCCATTCACCGGGCCGCCGTGGCCAGCGGCGGCGCACCCGAGGCGCTGAGCGGTCTCGATGTACTCGACGTGGCGATGGAGCCCTACTTCGTGCCCGAGACCACCACGCTGGACGACCAGATGCGCCAGTTCCTGCGGCGGAACACGCATTTCGCGCTGGTGGTGGACGAATACGGCACCCTGCAGGGGCTGATCACGCTGGAGGACATCCTGGAGGAGATCGTCGGCGAGATCACCGACGAGTTCGACATCGACGAGGATCATCCGCTGCGGCGCACCGACAATGGCGAGTGGATCGTGGATGGCGCCATGACCATCCGCGACCTGAACCGGGCCAATGACTGGAGCCTGCCCGACGAGGAGGCCAACACGGTGGCGGGCCTCGTGATTCACGAGGCGCAGGCGATTCCGACCGTGGGGCAGGTGTTTTCGTTCCACGGCTTTCGCTTCGAGGTGATCGCGCGGAAGGACAACCGGCTGACCCGGCTGAAGATGCGGCCCCTGGGGATCCTGGCGGAGTGACGGGCGGGCCGGCCCCGGCCTAGGCGCCTGCGGCTGTCTCGGCGGCCGGGGTCTGCTGGTGGCTCATGACGCGCCAGCCATCGCCATCATCCACCCAGGTCGAAGCGCAGAGCGCCGTGTAGCTCTGGCCCTCGCGTTCGGCCTCTGCCCGGTAAGCCAGCAACACCACGGGCCCGTTGCGGGTGAAGCTGCGGTCGTGCAGCGTGACCGAGCGCCAGGGCGGCCTGCCCTCGAGCCCTTTCATCGAAGCCTCCGCGCTCATGATCCCTGCCGGGAAGGGAAACACGAATACCGCGTCATCCCGGGTCACCGAGCGGGCGTAGTCGGCCCCGCCGGTCCAGCTGCGTTCTTCCATGTGCCAGAAGTCGGATTCGGTCATTGCGGGCCTCCTTTCGGCTGCTCAACGGGCGGGCTGCTGCCGGGGTTCCCGATGACGGGAACGTGAGGCCTCTGGTCGGCGGTGCGTTGCTAGCGTGGCCGCGGGATGACATGGAACCTCAACGAACAGGGAGATACCCGATGAACAAGCCAGACACCCCCAAGCGCCGCATGACGGCGGCCGACTTTCACCCCAAGCTGCTCGAGATGTTCGACGGCTACGTGCATGGCAAGATGAGCAAGCGCGCGTTCCTGTCGGGGGCGGGCAAGTACCTGGCTGCCGGGGTCACCGCCGCCGCCGTGCTGGAGAGCCTGCAGCCGAACTATGCGCTGGCGCAGCAGGTGGCGCCGGATGATCCGGATATCGAGACCGAGGTGATCGAATACGCGAGCCCCGAGGGCAACGGCACGATCCGGGGGCTGATGGCACGGCCGGCGGGCGTGGAGGGCAAGATCCCCGCCGTGCTGGTGATCCACGAGAACCGGGGGCTGAACCCCTATATCGAGGACGTGGTGCGGCGGGTGGCCAAGGCGGGCTTTCTCGCGCTCGGGCCGGACGGGCTGACGCCGCTGGGCGGCTATCCGGGCAATGACGACCAGGGCCGCGAGATGCAGAGCCAGATCGACGGTGCCAAACTGATGAACGACTTCTTCGCCGGGTTCGAGCACCTGATGGGCCATGAGCGCAGCACCGGCAAGGTGGGGGCCGTGGGCTTCTGCTATGGCGGGGGCGTGTGCAACGCGCTGGCGGTGGCCTATCCGGAGATGGGGGCGAGCGTGCCGTTCTATGGCCGTCAGGCGGCGGTGGAGGATGTGCCGAAGATCCAGGCGCCGCTTCTGCTGCATTACGGCGAGCTCGACGAGCGGATCAACGCGGGCTGGCCGGCCTACGAGGCGGCGCTGAAGGAGCACGGGAAGGTCCATGAGGGGCATGTCTACGCCGGGGCCAACCACGGGTTCCACAACGACACGACGCCTCGGTATGACGAGGACGCCGCGACGCTCGCCTGGGAGCGGACGATCGAGTGGTTCAACAGGTATCTCGCTTGAGTGACGGGCTGGCACCGACCCTGCAGCCCGATCCACGGTTCGGGCATGCTGCAGGGTGGGTGCCGGCCCACCCATCGACCTAGCGTCCGGAGAACAGCGTGCCGAAGATGCCGCGCACCAGCGCCTTGCCGGAGCGGGTGCCCAGCTGGCGGGCGAAGCTCTTGGCGAAGGCCTCGCCCACGCTGTCGGAGCGGGAGGAGCGGGTGGTGCGGGAGCTGGAGCGCTCGACCCGGTTGCCGTTGTAGCGGCGGGCGGAGTTGAACTCGCGCTCGGCCTCGGCGGCCTCCTGCTCGGCGGCTTCGGCCTTTTCGGCCTCCTTCGCCGCCGCTTCGGCCCGTTTGGCGAGCATCTCGTAGGCGCTCTCGCGGTCCATCGTCGTGTCGTACTTGCCGGCCAGCGGTGAGGCGGCGAGCAGCGTGGCACGCTCTTCGGCGGTGATCGGGCCGAGGTGCGAGCTGGGCGGGCGGACAAGGGTGCGCTCGACCACGCCGGGGGCGCCCTTGCGGACCAGGAAGGAGGTGACGGCCTCGCCGGTGCCGACCTCGCGGATCGCCTCTTCGGTCGAGAAGCGGGGGTTGTCGCGGTAGGTTTCGGCGGCCTGCTTCAGCTCGCGCCGGTCCTTGGCGGTGAAGGCGCGGAGCGCGTGCTGGACCCGGTTGCCGAGCTGTCCGAGGATATCCTCGGGCACGTCGGCGGGGTTCTGGGTGCAGAAGTAGACGCCGACGCCCTTGGAGCGGATCAGCCGCGCCACCTGCTCGACCTTGTCGACCAGGGCCTTGGGCGCGTCGTCGAACAGCAGGTGCGCCTCGTCGAAGAAGAACACCAGTTTGGGCTTGTCGGGGTCGCCCACCTCGGGGAGCATCTCGAAGAGCTCGGAGAGCATCCACAGCAGGAAGGTGGCGTAGAGCCGGGGCGAGCCCATCAGGCGGTCGGCGGCGAGGATGCTGATGCGGCCCCTGCCCTGCGCATCGGTCAGGAAGAGATCGTCGAGCGAGAGCGCGGGCTCGCCGAAGAACCGGGTGGCGCCCTGGTTCTCGAGCACCAGCAGGCTGCGCTGGATCGCCCCGATGGAGGCGGTGGAGACGTTGCCGTAACGCAGGGAGAGCGCCTTGCCGTTCTCGCCGACCCAGACCAGCAGCGCTTGCAGGTCTTTCAGGTCGAGCAGCGGCAGGCCCTGCTCGTCGGCCACGCGGAAGGCGATGTTGAGGATGCCCTCCTGCGCCTCGGAGAGCTCCAGCAGCCGGGCGAGCAGCAAGGGGCCCATCTCGGCCACGGTGGTGCGGACCGGGTGGCCCTGCTCGCCGTAGAGATCCCAGAAGGTGACCGGGAAGCCTGTGTAGCTGTAATCGGTGAAGCCGATCTTGCCGGCGCGCTCCATGAAGGGCGCGTGCAGCTTGGCCTCGGGCGAGCCCGCCTTGGCGAGGCCCGAAAGGTCGCCCTTGACGTCGGACATGAAGACCGGGACGCCCTCGGCGGAGAAGCTCTCGGCGAGGATCTGGAGGGTGACCGTCTTGCCGGTGCCGGTGGCCCCTGCGATGAGCCCGTGGCGGTTGGCGTATTTCAGCAGAAGATGCTGCGCCTCGCCGTAGCCTTCACCCCCGCCGCCTACAAAAATCGCCTCGCCCATATGGCCCTCCGGTTCGGTTTCGGACCCAACATAAAGTATTAACCATTGTCTGCCAGTATGCATCTTGTCCGGGCCTCAGTCCTCTTGGTCCGGATTGACTTCCTCCCTGTCAGACTGGCCGCGTCACGCGAGTGGCGCGGCTTTTTTCTTAGCGTGTTCAAATTCTTGAGGGGTGTTCTTTTAGCTGTTGACGCGTGTGGCAACTTGTCCTAGCGTCCGGCCATCAAGTCGGCCAGTCCGGCAGGGAGAACCAAATATGCGGCTGACAACAGCCGTTCGGGCCGCAAAGACGGACCCGCGCAAAAGGGCCTCTCGGGGCCCTTTTTCTGTGGCTGGCGCGGGGGCGGCCAAGCTGCCCCGGCGGAACATCACGGGCCCGTCAGCGGCGCCGCATTTCTCCCTGACATCCCCTTCGCCCTGTGCTAGACGGCGGCACGATTTAAGAACTCGAAAAGGTTGTTGAGGACCATGCAGAACCTGACGAAAGCGAGTTTCCTGGCGCTGGTGATTGCGGCCACGCCCCTCTGGGCGCAGGAGGCCACCACCACCGAGGAAACCACGACCGAAACGCCCGCCACCGAGGCTCCGGCCGAGGGCGCGACCGAAGCCCCCGCCGAGGGTGGCGCGGCTGAGGCGCCGGCCACCCCCGGCCCCGACGCCGGGCTGAACATGGGCACCCCGGAGGGCCAGGAGGAGCAGGCCGCCGCCGGTGGCGCGGGCCAGCCCTACACCAAGGAAACCCATGGCGACTGGGAGCTGCGCTGCGTCCAGGCGGGCGAGGCCGAGGCCGAGCAGTGCCAGCTCTACCAGCTGCTGAACGACGAGCAGGGCAACTCGGTTGCCGAGATCAACCTCTTCGCGCTGCCCGCCGGTGGCCAGGCGGTGGCCGGGGCCAACATCGTGACCCCGCTCGAGACCCTGCTGACCGAGCAGGTGTCGCTGTCGGTCGATGGCAGCCAGGGCAAGCGCTACCCCTACACCTTCTGCACCCGCATCGGCTGCGTGGCGCGGATCGGCATGACCGCGCAGGACGTGGCGGGCTTCAAGGCCGGCAACGCGGCGACGCTGACGCTGGTGCCCGCGGGTGCGCCGGACCAGAAGGTGCGGCTGCGCGTGTCGCTCAGCGGCTTCACCGCAGGCTTCACCTCCTTGCAGGCGCTGGTGGCCGGCAACTGAGCCGACACCCGCAGGCGAGAGAGATCAGGCGCCGCCCTTCGGGGCGGCGTCTTGCGTTTGGGCGGCGAGGATGAGGCGCACCACGGGGGCGAAGAGCGGACGCATGGCGCCGGCGAGCGCCGGTGTCAGGGCCTCCCAGCGGTAGGCGAAGATCAGGCCCGCCTCGGCCGGGCTGCCCTCTGCCTCATGTGCCCAGCATTCGGGCAGGTCGCGGGGCGCCTCGAAGGTGAAGAGGTGCCAGAGCTGCGGGGCGGCATAGCCGGGCTCCCAGGGACGGTGCCAGGTGCCGATGGGGTGCGGCCCGGCGAGGGAGAGGCCGGATTCTTCGCGGAGTTCGCGGATCGCGGCGGTGGCCGGGTCTTCCTGCGGTTCGATGGTGCCTTTGGGGAGCTGGTCGCCGGTGAGCGGGTGGGTGAAGACCAGAAGCTCGCGCGCAGTGCCCGGGCCGCGCAGGACGGCGGCGAGGGCCTTGGGGGTTGGCGGAAGGTCGCGCGGGTGCATGGGGGGAAGAGTGGCCGGGCGGAGCGGCCCGTCAGAACCGCTTGAGCGCCAGGACGGCGTTCAGCCCGCCGAAGGCGAAGGCGTTGGAGAGCACGGTATCCACCCGGGCCTCGCGGGCCACGTTGGGCACGACATCGAGCGCGCATTCCGGGTCGGGCTCCTCGTAGCCGATGGTCGGCGCGATGATGCCGTCGCGCAGCGCCATGATGCAGGCCAGAAGCTCCACTGCGCCGGTGCCGCCGATCAGATGGCCGTGCATCGACTTGGTGGAGGAGATCATGAGCTTGTCGGCGTGGCTCCCGAAGACATCGGCCACCACGGCGCATTCGGTCTTGTCGTTGGCCGCCGTGCCGGTGCCGTGGGCGTTGATGTAGCCCACCTCGGAAGGGTTGATGCCGCCATCGCGCAGCGCGCCGCGCACGGCGCGGGCGGCCCCCTGCTTGGAGGGCATGACGATGTCGGCGGCGTCCGACGACATGGCGAAGCCCACCACCTCGGCGAGGATCTCGGCGCCGCGCTTGCGGGCGTGCTCCAGCTCCTCGAAGACGAAGACCGCCGCGCCCTCGCCCTGCACCATGCCGTTGCGGTTGGCCGAAAACGGACGGCAGGCATCCTTGCTCATCACCCGCAGCCCCTCCCAGGCCTTCACCCCGCCGAAGGAGAGCATGGCCTCGGAGCCGCCGGTCACCATGGCCCGCGAGGCGCCGGAGCGGACCATGTGAAAGGCCTGCCCCATGGCGTGGTTCGAGGAGGCGCAGGCGGTGGAGACCGAGTAGCTCGGGCCCTTGAGGTTGTACTCCATCGACACATGCGAGGCGGCGGCGTTGTTCATCAGCTTGGGCACGACGAAGGGGTGCACGCGGTTCTTTCCGTCTTCGTAGACGGTGCGGTAGTTCTCGTCCCAGGTGTTGACCCCGCCGCCGGCGGTGCCGAAGATCGCCCCGGCCTCGTCGGCCAGGAGCCCGTGAAACTCCAGCCCCGATTGCGCCAGGGCCTCCTTGGCGGCCAGCATGGTGAACTGGGTGAAGCGGTCGTAGAGCGCGATCTGCTGGCGGTTGAAGTGCTCTTCGGGATCAAAGCCGCGCACCTGCCCGCCGATCTGCACGGAGAGGCGCTCGACATCGCGGATGTTGATGGTGTCGATCCCGCAGCGGCCCTCGGCCATGGCGGCGAAGGTCTCGGGCACGCTCTTGCCGAGCGCGTTGATGGTGCCCATGCCGGTGATGACGACACGGTTCATGGGGCGGTTCATCGGCTTGCCTTTCGGGGTCTTGCGGGTGGTGCGGGGCCGGTCAGGCCTGTTCCTTCACCAGCCCCTCGACGGCCGCGACGATGGCCGCGACGGAGGAGATGTCGAAGTCGCTCTCGGAGGGCTCGTTGGCGTTGAACGGAACCTGGATATCGAAGGCCTCTTCGATGGCGAAGATGCTCTCGACCAGCCCGAGGCTGTCGATGCCGAGGCTTTCGAGGGTGCTGTCCATCTTCACGTCCGAGGGCTCGAGCACGGCCTGCTCGGCGATGATCTGGATGACCTTGTCTTTCACTGCGTCCGACATAACGCCCACCTGTCTGTTACGCCCTCTTGCCCGTTTAGGTCTTCGGGTCCGGTTTGGAAAGCATCTTTCTCAGTTCTGTAACGTCTGCATGAAGCCTCGGCAGGCGGCGCAGGCCCTTGTAGGCCTCGATGCTGGCCTTCATCTCCATCGCCGGGTTGCCCAGCATCACCCGGCCCCTGGGCTGGTTCGTGCGCAGCAGCGTGCCCGCCCCCGCGATCACGTCGTCGCCGATCTCGAGGTGGTCGGTGACGCCGGCCTGGCCGCCGAGCACCACGCGGTCGCCCAGGCGGGTGGAGCCGGCGATGCCGACCTGGCCGCAGAGCAGGCAGTCGCGCCCGGTGCGGACGTTGTGGCCGACCTGCACGAGGTTGTCGATCTTGGTTCCCGAGCCGATCTCGGTGGGGTGGATGGTGCCTTGGTCGATGCAGGAGTTGGCGCCGACCTCGACATCGTCGCCGATGCGCACGCCGCCCAGGGAGTGGATGCGGGCATATGCCTGCTGGCGCGCGTCGCCGCGCTCGCCGAGGGAGGCGCGGACGGCCTCCACGGCCCCGGCCTCGGGGGTGACGAAGGAGAAGCCATCGCCGCCGATCACCGCGCCGGGCTGGGCGATGAAGCGGTCGCCGATGGTGACGGAATGGCCGATGCGCACGCCCTCGCGGAGCAGGCAGTCGGCGCCGATTTGCGCGCCTTCGGCGATGCTCACATGGGCGGCGATGCGGGCGTTCGGGCCAATGACGGCCCCGGCGCCCACCACCGCAAGCGGCCCGATGGCGGCGCCCGCGCCGAGGATCGCCGTGGCGTCGACCACCGCAGAGGGGTGGATGCCGGGTGCGATGCGGGGGCCCGCGTCGAGCAGGGCGGTGAGGCCGGCCATGGCGTAGCGCGGGCGGGGAACGAAAATGACCGCGGTCAGGTTCATCGCCTGCCAGTCGGCCCCTTCCCAGACCATCGCGGCCCGCGCCTGCCCCTCGGCGAGCCCGGCGGCGAACTTGGGGTCCATCGCGAGGGCCAGGGCATCGGCGCCAGCGCGGGCGGGTTCGGCGGCATGGGTGATGGCAAAGGCACCATCGCCCTCGAAGCGGGCTCCGAGGGCGATGGCGATGTCTTCGATCCGGTGGGCGGTCACGGTGTCTCCGGTCAGCTTTCGACCCCGCGCAGCTTTACCCCCATCTCGGCCAGCGCGTTCCAGATGCGGGCGTCGCGGCCGTAGATGTCGTCGCGGTAGTTCATGTGGCCGCGGGCCTGGGTGAAGGCGGTGCGGTAGATCAGGTGGACCGGCACCTGGACATCGAGCTTGACCATGCTCTCGGCCCCGGTGCGCAGGCGGGAATGGAAGGCGCCCTTGGGATCGTCCGTTTGCCGGGCGAGGAGCGCATAGGCGAAGTCGAAGGGGTCGGCCAGGCGGATGCAGCCGTGGGAGAAGGCCCGCACCTCACGCTGGAACAGGCTCTTGGAGGGGGTGTCGTGCAGGTAGATGTTCCACTTGTTGGGGAACATGAACTTGACCAGCCCGAGCGCATTGCTGTTGGACGGCGGCTGCTTGATGGCGAAGGGAAAGTTGCGGGCGTTGTAGGCGCGGAAGTTGACCGCGCCGCGCGGCACCACGCGGCCCCGGCTGTCGATCAGCTTGAGGTGGCCGGCGGCGTTGGGATTGCGCTGGAACAGCGGCAGGTATTCCTTGGTGGCGATCGAGCGCGGCACGTTCCAGGTGGGGTTGATCACCATGTGCTCCATGGTGTCGGAAAACTCGGGTGTGCGCTGGTCGGGCACGTTCTTGCCCACCACCGAGCGGGTCTCGAAGGTGACCTTGCCGTTGTCGATGATCTGGGCGGTGAAGTTTGGGATGTTGACCAGCACGTGACGCTCGCCCCGCGGGCGGTTCAGCCAGCGCTCGCGCTCCATGGCCACGATGACAGACTCGAGGCGCTTGACGGGCGAGGTGTTGAGGGCCGCGATGGTGCCCGGACCGGCGACGCCATCGGCGGTGAGGCCGTGGTCGATCTGGAAGGTCTGGACCGCGCGCTCGAGGGTGGCGTCATAGGTCTGGGTCGCGGAGCGGGTGAGGTAGCCCATGGCGATGAGCCGGTTGCGCAGGGCCACCACGGCGGGCCCCTGCTGGCCGGGCTCCAGCGCCTTGGCGGGAACCTCGGGGCCCCAGCCGCCCTTGGCGACGGTTTTCTCCAGCTCCAGCTTGCCGCGCATCAGGCGCACGTATTCGGGCGTGCGCGGCATCAGCGAGCGGAAGTAGAGCGCAGGATCCTTGCGCGAGAACTCGGTGAGCAGCGCCTGGGGCGAGCGGCGCGGGATGTCGCGGACAATGCCGCTGTCGATCTTGCGGGGCTCGGTGGCGCCGGATTGCAGATCGCGGGAGAACTGCGCCAGCATGGAGGCGGCCAGAACCTCGACCCGGCCCAGCTCGCGTGGGCTGTGGGCCCCGGCAAAGGCGGCGGTCAGCTCGGCGGGGTCGTAGCGGACGGAGGGCAGGCCGTGATCGTCGGCGGTGGCCAGCGC
Organism: Vannielia litorea; assembly: GCF_900142295.1. Lineage (NCBI taxonomy): Bacteria > Pseudomonadati > Pseudomonadota > Alphaproteobacteria > Rhodobacterales > Paracoccaceae > Vannielia > Vannielia litorea. The sequence continues at coordinate 1,337,910 of NZ_FSRL01000001.1, read as the reverse complement.
CCGCAGCAGGGCGGCGCGGCGCTCGATGTCGGCCTCTCCGGTGAAGAGCGGGGCATAGTCGCGGTCGCGGTAGAAGGCCCCGATGCTCTCGTCGTCCGCAGCCGCCTCGGCGACGGCCTGCTTGAAGGCGGAGATCTGGAATTGCGATGTGACGTCCTGCGCGGTGGCGGGCAGTGCCATGGCGGCGCAGCCCAGAAACAGGGCGGCCAGACCGGCGCGTGCTGGGCGGAGCGTCATCGAAATGGGCATAGGGTCCTCGGGACTTAAGTGTTCGCACTATATGATTACCCAAGGTTCCCGAAGGGTTCCAAGAATGTCGACTCACATTTGAGTCAGTTCCGCTCGAAAGGCCGGGTCATCGGGCCGGGCGAAGGGAAAGAAACCCTTTGTTAACAAGGCATTGCGACACAAGCGCGGCGATCACCCCTGTTGCGCCAAAGCCGCGCCGCGCGGAGGGCCGTGTTTTTGTGCAATCAACGCGATCTTAAGCAAATTCCTGCCTAATCCCCGCCGAAAGACAGGCGTTGCAGAATTGCGCCTTGGCCGGAGAATCGCTTTGTGGCATAGAAAACGTGCATCTGGGGATGAGATGACAAATTGGCCAGCCGAAAAGGCAGCCAGGGGCACGGGGACAGGCATGACCACGGAGACAGGTTCACCGAAGATTTCGCGGCGCGGAGTTCTTGGCGCATTTGCAGCCACGGCGGTCGTCGCAGCACCAACGTACAGCAAGGCCGCCGGGTTCCTTCGCGGCGCGGGCGATATCAGGCGCCTGAGGATGTATAACGGCCGGACCGGCGAAAGCATGGACGCGATCTACTGGATCGAAGGCGATTACATCAAGGACAGCATCAAGGAAGTGAACTACTTCATGCGCGACTGGCGGCGCGACGAGGTGAAGGCGATCGACATTCGCACCCTCGACATCATTGCCGCCGCGCACAACCTGCTCGACGTGCGCGAGCCCTACCTGCTGCTCTCGGGCTACCGGAGCCCGGCCACCAACGCGATGCTGCGCGCGCGCTCGAGCGGCGTGGCCAAGCACTCGTTGCATCTGACGGGCCAGGCCGCCGATCTGCGGCTCTCGTCGCGCTCGGTGAACCAGGTGGCGAAGGCCGCGGAGGCCTGCCGCGCGGGCGGCGTGGGCCGCTACTACGGCTCGAACTTCGTGCACATGGATTGCGGCGTGGTCCGCAGCTGGGGCGGCTGACCGCCCTGCCCCGCCTCGCCCGGTGAGCGCGCGCCCGGTCTCGTCCGGGCGCTTTTCGTTTTGTGGCACAGCAAGGTGGCAGCGCTTGCCGGAGCGCGGCGCAAGGCTAGATGCGCGGGACCGACCCGAGAGGCCCCAAGATGATCCCCTATTCCGTGCTCGACCTTGCCCCGGTGCCCCAGGGCGCCACCGCCGCTGATGCGCTGCGCAACACTGTCGAATTGGCTCGCCATGCCGAAGCCCTGGGCTACCGGCGCTACTGGATGGCCGAGCATCACAACATGGTGGGCATCGCCAGCGCGGCCACCGCGATCCTGATCGGGCATGTTGCCGGGGCGACCTCGACGATCCGCGTGGGTTCGGGCGGGATCATGCTGCCCAACCATGCGCCGCTGATGGTGGCGGAGGCCTTCGGGACGCTGGCCACGCTCTATCCGGGCCGGATCGACCTCGGGCTTGGCCGGGCACCGGGCACCGACATGGCCACCGCTCGCGCCCTGCGCCGGGGGCTGGGCCGGGAAGACAGCTTTCCGCAGGATGTTGTGGAGCTGATGGGCTACCTGGCCGCGCCGGAAGAGGACCAGCGGGTGCGCGCGGTGCCCGGCATGGGCACGGAGGTGCCGGTGTGGATGCTGGGCTCGTCGCTCTACGGCGCCCAACTGGCCGCCCATCTCGGCCTGCCCTATGCCTTTGCCTCCCACTTCGCCCCCGGCGCGCTGGAGGACGCGATTGCCACCTACCGCTCGGGCTACCGCCCGTCGGCGGCCTGTCCCGAGCCGTATTTCATGTTGGCGGTCAATGTCTTTGCGGCCGAAACGGATGCAGAGGGCGCACGCCTGCGGACCTCCATGCAGCAGGCCTTTGTGAACCTGCGACGGGGCACGCCGGGCTACCTGCCCGCGCCGGTGGAGGACATCGGCGCCGTGGCGAGCGCGCCGGAACTGGCGATGGTGGAGGAGGCGCTGAAGGTGAGCGCGGTGGGCAGCAAGGCCACGGTGGCGGCCAGGCTGGACAGCCTGATCGCCCGCTACGCTCCTGACGAGCTGATCCTGACCGGGCAGATCCACGACCATGCGGCACGGATGCGGAGTTTCGCCATCGCGGCGGAGGTGCTGGGCGGGTGAGGCCTGTTGCAGGGCTGCGCCGGGTGGGCCGCGCCTTGATCGGGCCAGGCAGGCGCAATTGGTGAGGCCCGGCCCGGTCTGCTAGCATGGCGGTCACGGAGCCCGAGGCCATGAGGAGCAGAGCCAGATGCGTGTGACGTCGATCACCCCGATGAAGAACGAGGGGCCCTACATCCTGGAATGGGTGGCCCACAACCGCGCCATCGGCATCAATGACATGCTGGTCTTCACCAACGATTGCACCGACGGCACCGACCTGATGCTGGAGCGGCTCGACGAGATGGGCCTTCTGCGGCACATGCCGAACCCCTCGCTCATGGTGTCGAACCCGCGCCACCACATCGCGCTGATCCGCTACATGAACGAGGTCTTGCGCCTGCGCCGGTCGGATTGGGTGACCAACCTCGATGCCGACGAGTTCCTGCGCATCAATGTCGGCAATGGCAGGGTCGAAGACCTCGCCAACGCGCTGCCCGGGGCCGATTGCATCACGGTATCGCTGCATACCTTCGGATGCGGCGGTGTCGACGAGATCGCGCCGGGCGGACGGCTGGTGACCGAGACCTTCCGGCACCGGGGCGACAGCGTGAACAGCCGCAACCCGGTCAAGTACCTGGCGCGCGGCGGGTTTCCCTGGCTGAAATTCGGCAACAACTCTCCCGAGATCGGGGAAGAGCACCTCGACCGGGTGACCTGGGTCAACGGCAATGGCACCGCCCTGCCGCGCGAGGTGATCGCCGAGCCGTTCAAGGGGTTGCCGGCGGCGCATTCGGGCTTCGATATGGTGGAGGTCGCGCATTACACCATCCGCTCCTACCAGGGGTTTCTGGTGCAGCGCGATCGCGGGTCGGCCAACCCCAGGAAGGGGCAGCCCGAGGTCGAGCTGGATCTGGAGGAGGCGCTGAAGTACTGGCGGCGGTTCAACAAGAACCGGGTGAAGGACGAGAGCTTTGCCGCCCTGCCCGGCCTGCGCGACGCGGTCGCGGAGCTGCTGAAGGATCCGGAGCTGAAACAGCTCCACGAGCGTGCGCTGGACTGGCACCGCGCGCGCGCCAGGGCGCTGCTCGACACGCCCGCCTACCGCGAGCTCTACGACACCATCCGCGCCGAGGGCGCCAGCGAGCCGAACCAGAAGGTCGCCTGAGGCCCGGCGGGCAACCGGCGCGTCAGCACGCCCGGGCCGCAGCGCCCGGGCAAGGCGCGGGTGTTCTCAGTCGGCCTCGATGTTCATCGACAGCTCCAGGCAGGGCTCCTGGCTGTAGCGGACGATGCAGACATCGCCGTTTTCATCGGTGTCGCCGCTGGTGATGAAGCCGGGCAGGATGAAGCCCTCGGTGCCCTGCTGTTCGTCGATCTGGCGCAGGTTCTCGGGGTAGGTGACGCCGGGCCGCGTGCCCCTGAAGGTGAAGGGGAAGGCGAGGATGTCGGTGTCGACGCCGACCCCGAAGCCGAAGCCCTGGCCGCCGTTGAGATCGACCCCGCCGAGGCGGCGGTTGAGCACCAGCACGGTGCCGCCGGAGCCGTCGAGCGGCGAGGTGGGATCGTGGGTGACGAGGATGATCTCGTTGCTCATGCCGAAGGTCATGGCGCCCTCGTTGATCGCAAGAACCTGCACGTCGGCCACGGTGGAGAGCTGGTCGTACTCGACCTGGGCCAGCATGTCGAAGCTGCGCTGGCGGAACCACACGTCGCCGTCGATGGTGACATCCTGGCCGATCAGCGCGGGGCCCGCGTGGGTGAGCTGGCCGGTGCCGATGCGGCCGTAGCTGAGGGTGAGCCAGCCCTCGGAGCGGTCGCGGCCGGCGGTGCGGGGGCGGACATCGGCGAAGTAGTCGGCGATGAAGAGGACCGGGCCGTCGCCGATGGACTGGACGTCGACGGTATCGGCGAAATCGCCGGTGGAGTCGGTGATCACGAGGTCCAGACCGTCGGGCGCCGTGGCGTCGTAGAGGTGCACGTCGAGGTCATCCGCGAAGAGGCCGATGCCTTGTTTGGCGTTCACAAGGCCGGCGTAGATCTCGCTGCCGGTGTTGAAGGCGGTGAGCGAGAGGGTATCGGGCGAGGCCGCCTCGCGCAGGCCGTAGTAGCCCGGCTCGACCAGTTGCAGGGCCACCTCGTCGGCGAGGTCCACGGTGGCGCGGCCGATGATGTTGACGGTGAGCCTGTCCTGCGCCTCGAGCGCAAGCGCGCCGTCGGCGCCGAGCACGCCCAGCTCCATCGCGCCGGTGGGCGCCTTCAGCACCAGGTCGCCGGTATCGGAGAGCGCGAAGCCCACGCGCAGGTCGCCCGCGGTTTCGGTGTAGCGGAGGTCGTCGCGGGCGAGCAGGTGCAGCGTGGCGCCCTCCGCGGTGTCGGCGGTGAAGGTATCGGTCGTGGTGCCGGCCAGGGCGCCGCCGAAGGCGAAGAGCCGCAGGTCGCCGCCGGAGAGCACCGCATCCTCGCCGAGGATGTTGCCGCCGGAGGAGGAGACGATCAGCGGCGCGCCCGCGGCCCCGACCAGGCGCTGCACGGTGGTGTCGCCGCCGGTGAAGATGTCGATCAGGCCGTCGGTGCCCTCGATGGAGCGCAGGATGATGCCATCGGCCTCGTTGAGGTGGGTGTCGCCGGTGTCGATCACCGCGTCGAGCTCGGCGAGCTGGATCTTCAGCCCGTCCGGGCCGGTGGGGGCGAGGGCGCCGAGGCGCAGGGTGGTCAGCGCGCCTTGGGCATTGGCGACGAGGTTGGTGGCGGTCTGGCCCGGCGCGACGGAAAGCGTGCCATCGACCGTGAGGCGCAGGGCGTCGGCGCTGGCGTTGGTGGTGACCAGCTGCGCCACCTGCATGTCGGTGCCGATGGTGGCCGCGATGGTGCCGCTGCCGGCGTCGAGCCGGGTGCCGGCGCTCTGGGTGAAGTGGCTGGCCGTGGTCAGGGTGACCGCGCCGCCGGTCGACAGGATGTTGGCGGAGGCATCGAGGCTTGTCACATCGGCGGTGATGCTGCCGCCCTCGGTGGTGATGCCGGGCCCGGCGAGCAGGGTCAGCGGGGCGGCGGTGGCGGTGAGGTCGATGGCCCCTGCCCCGCCGGCGGTGATCTGCTCGATCGCGGTGGCCCGGTCGCGCAGGCCGAGGGTGATGGAGCCGGTCTCGCTGGTGGCCAGCAGGCGGCCGGTGGTGATGTCGAGCCGGGAGGTTGCGCCGATGGCCCCCTCCGACACCAGGGCGGTGCGCTCGGCGATGATCCGGCCCTCGGTGATGGCCCCGGCGGAGAGACGGAACTCGGCGGCGCTGTCGACGGTGCCGATGGAGGTGGTGCCGCCGGCGACGATGTCGGTGTCGGCGTCCTCGTGGGTCTGGGTCACGGTGGCGATGTGCAGATCGTCCTGCTCGCCGAGGAAGACCGGCGTCGGCTGATCGCCGGTCGCGGTGATCGAGAGGCTGGAGATGGCGGTGGCGAGGCGCTTGCCCGCGCCCGCCACGGGGCCGCCGGTGGTGAGGTCGAGGGTGCCGCCGGTGATGTCGAGGCCGGTGGCGGCGGCAACGTCGATGCCGGTGGCGGCGGAGAGCGACAGGGTGGCGGCAGAGCCGAAGCGGAGGGTGTCGCTGCCTTGCAGGACCAATTCGCCGGTGGTGACGAGGGCGCCGCCGCCGAAGATCGAGGCGGAGGACAGCGGCAGGTCGCCCTGAGCGGTCACGAAGGCATCGCCGGAGGTGGCGGTGAGGTCGAGCGCGCCGGTCGCGGACGCGGTGATCTCGATGACGAGCGGCGTGCTCGCGGTGCCGACGAAGGTGCCGGAGAGCAGCAGGTCGGCGGCGCGGACGCGGACGGCGCCGGTGGCGGCATCGTCGGTGATGGCACCGAGCGCGGTGACCCGGGCGCGGCCGCCCGCGAAGATCTCCTGAAGGGGCATGTCGCCGATGGCGTGCAGGTTCACGTCGATCCCGGAGCGGGCGATCAGCGAGCCGCCGGGCAGGATGTTGACGGTGAGCGGGTCGTCGGGTGTGCCGATGGAGGCGGTGTTGCCGCTCTCGACGATGATCGCGGAGCCGGTGATGGCGGCGGTGCCATCGCGGTTGTCCGTCACGGTGCCATCGGTGCGGATGGAGATGTCGGCCGTGGTGGTGATATCGGCGATGGAGACGGCGGTTTCGGCGGCGAGGAAGATATCCTGCCCGGCGGAGGTCACGCGGAGATTGCCCTCGGCATGGCCGTTCACATCGACGCGAGTGAAGGCGAAGTTCACGTCTTCGGCCTGGCGGACGGTGACGGTGCCGGTGACATCGTCGATGGTTACATCCGCGCGCTCGGCGGTGGAGAGGACGCGCAGGTTTTCGGCGCGGTCGGTGCCGAGCACGAAGTCGGGCAGCAGCTCGCCCACGGCGTCGCGGGCGATCAGGGTGATGTCCCCGGCCGCGCTCACGTTGGGATCCTCGATCCGCACGTTGGTGTCGCCCGTGCCGCGGATCAGGCCCGCGCGGACCCATTCGTTGAGCTCATCGACCGACCATTCGATGCCGTCGGTGACGGCAACCTGCTCGTCGATGGAGAGCAGATACTCGAAGTCGGGATCGTAGGCGGCCTCGCCGTTCCAGGTGGCGTAGAGCGCCGCGCGTTCGGCGATGTAGGCGTCGAGCTGGGCCTGGGTCCAGCCGCCGTCGAGCAGCGCCTGGGCGGTGGCCGGGTCGAGGGTGAAGCTCCGGGGCGCGTCGCCTGCGGCGGTGCGGGCGGCCCAGTACTCCTGGTAGGTGCGCTCGCGTTCGGCTTTCAGCGCCTCGGTCTGGGCGAGGCGGCGGCCGGAGGCGTCGGCGTCGGTCAGCTCGAGGTCGGTGAGCCAGAGTTCGGCCAGCTCGGCCTCGGTGCGACTGTCGCGCAGCTCGATGTCGTTGCGGTCGAGGATCGCGCCGCCGTTGGCGGCAAGCTCGACGCTGCCGGTGTCGGAGGTGACGGTCCGGAGGCCGAGATCGCCGGTGGTTTCCTCGATGTAGATGTCGTTGCGGGCGCGGGCGGTCAGCGCCGCGCCATCCTCGTGGATGCGCAGCGACTGGCCGGAGGTGCCGATGCCGCCATCGGTGGAGCGCAGCTCGATGCTGGAGCCGGTGACCAGCGCACTGCCGTTTTCGGCAAGGATCGAGCCTTCGGCCTGCAGCTTCACCTGGCCGTTCAGCCCGGTGCCGGTGGCGGAGGTGCGGTTGGTGGTGCGGACCTCGCCCAGGGTCATGTCGCCGTCGAGTTCGCGGATGTCGATGCTGTCAAGGGCGATGGCGTTGAGCACGGAGCCTGCGCTCTGGTCGACGCGGAAGGCGGTGGAGAGCCCGTCGATGCGGCCTCCGAGGGCGCTCACGTCGAGGTTGCCGAGGGTGAGCTGCACGGAGGCGTCGGAGGTGACGACGGAGCCCGCGAGCGAGGTGATCGTGCTGTCGCCCACGCGGTTGTTCACCGCGCCGGTCAGGGCGATGCCCCCGGTGTTGACCACGGTGAGCCCGCCGCTGTCGGCGCCGTCGAAGGTGATCTTGACGCCGTAGTCGGCCTTCAGGCGGTGGCTGTAGAGATGGGTGGCGGTGTGGACGCTGTCCCAGGTCGTGACGACGTCGCCGATCCCGATGACACGTTTGTCGTCTGTCGCGTAGTTCTGGGTGACCGTGGTGTTGTTGAAGCTCTCGCCTTCGAAGCGGTAGGTGTAGGTGGCGGAGGGATCGCGGGCGGCGAGGTAGACGCCGTTGAGACCGGTGGTGACCTCGGGGTCGAGCTCGGTGGTCTTGACCGGCCCGCTCTTGGACTCGATCGACTCGCTGAGCGGCACCCAGAAGTAGAAGTCGGTCTGGGTTTTCCTGGAGGTCTGGCTGACGGCCTCGGAGCGGTTGATGACCAGGTCGATGTTCTGGCGCGGCTGGTAGGTGCCGGATCGGCCGGAGGCGGCATTGGTGGCCAGCACGACATTGGTGGGCACGATCCGGCTCACGTCGGTGATGCTGTCGCCGTCGAGGTCGATCTGGAGCGTGTCGAAGGTTTCGTTGTCCAGCTCGCGGAACTGGGTGCCGATGCGGCGGAACTCGGTGATGAGGAAGTCGCCGCCCGTGGTGGTGCGGGAGGTGTCGGTGATCCGGACGACACCCTCGAGCCCCTGCCCGAGATCGCCCAGCTCGCCGAGGTCGACCCGGCCAAGCTCGATCGGGATGGCCGAGGCGCTGGTGACGGTGACGTTGCCGAAGCCGTCGAGCGAGCGGATCTCGCCGCCGCCGGTGGAGAAGATCTCGCCGGTCAGCTCGACGATGCCGCCCTGCACCACCATGGGCGAGATCACGATGCGGCCGGTGACATTGCCATCGGCGTCGGTGCCGAAGGGATCGTACTCGACCTTCACGTTGCTGGTGATGTTGGGGTTGCGCACGACGAGATCGTTTACGGGCTCTGCCGGGTCGTAGAGCAGCACGGTGCCGGTGAGCGGCCCCATGGCGGCGATGTCGGCGTCGAGACCGGCACCGATATCGACGGTGTAACTGCCGGTTCCGGCCTGGATCAGGCCGTTGATGTTGAGCTTGTCGGCGGTGATGTAGACGTTGCGGCCGGCGCGGATCTGGCCGCGGCGGGGCGCGAGCTCGAAGTCGGGCAGAGTGCCGAGCGGGAAGGCCGCTCCGCCGATGTCGACAGAGAATTCGCCGCCCTCGTCTGCGGTGATGTCGTAGCCTGCGAAGATCGCGTAGCGGGTCAGGTCCTCGACCGACTCGAAGTAGCCTTCGTAGATCTCGCGCGGGTCGCCGTCGACCTCGCTGAACCCCAGGGTGAAGCCCTGGATGAAGTCTCGCCCGGCGCTGAGTTGCACGGTCCTGGCGGAGATGTCGCCGCGCACGTCGAGGTCGCCGAAGTTGGAGTTGATCCGCGCGATGCCGTCGGGGTTGTAGATGTTGCCGCCCACGATGATCGAGCCTGAGCCGTAGGTGACCACCTCGATCAGGGGCTCGCCCGCCTGGTCGCCGGAGATCATGGTGTATTGGCTCGGGCCGGGGCGCAGCGGGTCGGAGAGCGCGGTGATATCGGCCGGTGTGGTCACCGTGACATCGTTGAAGGTGATCCGCCCGCCGGCGTTTTCGGGGATGATCATCGCCTTGGTGTTGATGAAGGCATCGCTGTCGGCATAGACGATGATCCGCGCGTCGCCGGGCGCGTCGAGGGTGCCGGTGAAGTTTTCGCCGTGGACGTAGTCGGCGCGCAGGATGATGTTGCCTTCGGCGGCGATGATGTCTTCGAGGTCGATGAAGTCGGCGGTGCCGCTCAGGGTGGCCGCGCGGGCGACGAGCTGGTCGCGCTCGGCGGTCCAGGCGGCGACGGCGGCGGCATCCTGGCTCAGGGTCGGGTCGGCAATGAGGCCGTTCAGCAGGTTGATCCGGTTCTGGACCTCGCTGGTCAGCAGCACGTCTTCGCGGATGGAATATTCGATGCCCTCGGCCATGTCGTCGGTGTAGCCCTCGCCGGTGGAGGCGTTGGCGAGCTGGTTGTTCTCGTCGAGGACGAGCACCTGGCGGTTGCGCGAACCGGCGCGGACGTAGCCGTTGACGAGGATGCCGTCGTTGGAGCTGTTGGTGGAGGTGCCGCTCTCGATGTCGAGCGAGACCGGCTCGCCGCCGAAGGCCTCGTTGATCGCGGAGCCGAGCTCGGCCAGCACCTCGCGGTAGAGATCCTTGCCGCGCCCGTAGCCGACGATATCGCGGCTGCCCTCTTCGGCCAGAAGGTAGACATCGCGCACGGCGATGACCTCGGCGCCCAGCTGGATATCGACGATGGAGGTGGTCAGCGCCGCGGCGTCGGCCACCGGGTCGGTCGGGATCGGGACGGCTGTCTTGTTGAAGACGCGGGTTTCGGCATCGACGTTGACCGACTGGGCCTGGCGCGCGCTGTAGCCCGCCTGGATGCGGATGTCGTTCATCGCCTCGATGCGGGCGCCGTTGCCCACCTCGACGCGGTTGTCGGCGTTGTAGGTGGCGTAGGACTGGCCGGTTGCCGCGCCCGCGAGCCCGTAGGAGGTGCTGTCGACCTCGGCTTTCAGGGCGGCGTCGCCGCCGGAGTAGAGCGTGACATCCTCGACGCTGGTGACGGTGGCGGCGCCGATGCTGACGGTGGCATCGTTGCGGTCCACGCTGACCCGGCTGTTGCCGATCGGGATGGCGACGGCGCCGCCGGCGTCGAGCTTCTGCCGGTCGGTCAGCGACATGTCGGTGAAGGTGCCGATGCGGAAGAACTGGTTGTTGCCGAGCACGCCGGTCTGGATGAGGCGGGCGCCGTCATCGAGGGCGAGATCGGTGGTGGCGCTGACGTTCACGGTGCTCTGCATCGCCGGAATGTCGAGCGCGCCGCCGGAGCCGGACTGGACGTTGAACGCGTCTTGCGGGCGGTCGACGGCGGTGGTGGCGGCGAGGTCGAGATTGCTGGCCTCGATCACCGACAGGCCGCCGATCCGGGTGGTGACGGCGGAGGTGAGGTCGGTGTCGGAGAGCGCGCCGGACTTGCCGACGGCCGCCGCGCTGACGGTGTTGACCTTGCTCCCGAGCGTGGCCGCCTGGCCCGAGGAGATGCGCAGCGTGTCGGCCTCGATGCCGACCGCGCCGGTCTCGCCCAGGGTGGTGCTGGTGGCGGTGTCGAGGGTGACGTAGGTCTCTGCCCCCGAGCCGGAGACGAGGCCGCCGGAACCGGAATCCGAGGTGGCCCTGGCATTGGGCGCGTTGGTGGTGGCGATCACCACCTCGTCGGCCTCCAGCGTGGCGCCGTTGATCGCGGTGGCGACGCTGGCGGGGCGGTCGGCGGCGGGCAGCGTGAGGTCTTGCCCGGCCCTGGAGATCGTGAGGCCGATGGCCACCGCGCCGCCGGCGCGCCCGGTGCTGTGGGCGTGGGTGGTGACGGAAGAGGCGCTGGTGTCGAAGGTCAGCAAGTCGGCGGCGGTGTAGCTGCCGGCGTAGGCGGCACGCACATCGTAGGAGGCGAAGGCGGAGGCCACCGCGCCGTTGCCCGCCAGGATGCCGCCGGAGGTGGAAGCGGCGGTGGCGCTGGCGTGATCGAAGCTGCCCTTGATGATGCGGGTGGCGAGGGTGACCGTGGTGGCATCGATCGTGGCGCTCACGTCGGTGTCGAGGGTGAAGCCCATGTTGGCGGTGGCGAGCCCCGCCCCGATGGCGACGGCTCCGATGGCGATGCCGCGCGCCTCCGCCCGGGCCGAGGCGGAGCTTTCGTTGGCGAGCGTGACGGTGGTGCCGCGGATATCGGTATTGACCGCGGTCAGAAGTGCGCTGCTCTCGCCGTCGGCGGTGATGACGACCGAGTTGACCCCTGCCGCGATGCCGCCCGAGCTGCCCTCGCCGGAGGCGGTGACGCGGGAGCTGTCGGAGGTGGCGACATCGACGGTGGCGGCGCGGATCCGCAGGTCTTCGGCCCCGGTGCCGGTGCCGAGCTCGATGGCGGAGGTGCCGGTGTTGCTGGCGTGCGAGACCGCCACCCCCACGCCGCCGGCGATGCTGACGGAGAGGTTGAAGGTATCGGTGCTGACGGTGCCGCTGCGGTCGGCGGAGAGGTCCACCTCGGCGGCACGGCTGCGGCGGAGGCCGGTGATGTCGGTGCCGCGCCCGACCGAGACGGCGGAGCGGCCGGAGAGGGTGGCGACCGAGACGCCGACGCCGGCGCTGTAGCCCGCCGAGGCGGCGACGGTCGCGGCCTGGCTGTCGATGATGTTGCGGCCGGTGATCTCGCCGTTCTCGGCGGTGAGGCTGACGCGGCCATCTGCGGCGAGGCGGGCGTCCTGGCCGACCTCGATGGTGGCGCCGGTGGCGAGATTGGCCACGGCGATGCCGCTGGTGGCCCCGCCGAAGAGGCTGGCCGAGCCGCCGCCCGCGAGCTGGGTCACGGCGGTGGTGGCGGAGGCGGACAGGTCGATCGAGCCGCGGCTGAGGAGCTGGGCGTCATCGGCGATGGAGACCTGCACCACGTCCTCGCCGGGCGCGCCGACAAGATCGATGGACTGGCGCGCGGAGACGATGCGGCTTTGCGTGCTGTCGCCGCCCGCGAGGGTGACGAGATGCCCGGCGGTGCTCTTCTTCTCGTCGCCTGTCTTGCCGCTGTCGCCGTCTTGCCCGGCGCCGAGCTCGGTCTGGGCATCGGCGAGGAACTCGCCGCGCTTGTCGTCTTGCTCGTCCTGCGCATGCGCCCCCATCTCGACGATGGAGACCGCGCCGGAGAAGGAGAGCCCGCCCGCGCCGATGGCGACCACGGAGCTGGAGACGTCGCGCCGGGAGAGCGCCTCGATGGTGAGGTTCTGGCTGGAGCCGAGCGGGTTGGAGAGGCCTGTGGCGCCCGGATCGGCCTCGAGCAGCGCGCCCTCGCCGACGGAGACGCGGGTGGTGCCGGCGAAGTTGACGTAATCGAGCGAGGCCCCGACGCCGAGCGCCCCGCCCCCGACCGATCCGGCGAGGGAGGTGATGAGGGCGGTGTCCTTGGCGCGGAGGGTGAGCGCCTGTTGCGAGGTCAGGGTCTGGCCGGCGCCGATATCGACGGCGGTTTCGGCCTCGATCAGCGAGATATTGGCGGCGAGCGCCAGCGCGGCCCCGCCGACGGCACCGGAGACGGCGTTGCCGCTGGCGGTGAGGTCGGTTTCGGCCTCGAGGGTCATATCCCGGCCGGAGTCGAGCCCGCCGCTGCGGCTGCTCGTGCCCCCGCCCACGGAGATCTTGGAGGTGGAGTCGAAGAGCGTGACCTGCACGCCGCCCGAGGCGCCCACGACCCCGCCCGAGGCCGCACCGGCGAGGCCGAAGCTGTCGCTGTCGACCAGGGCCTTGATGCGCAGATCATCGCCCGCGTCCAGGCTGGCCCCGTCGAGGGTGACGAGGGCCTGCGCGCCGATCCGGTTGACCGAGGCATTGGCCGAGACGCCGACGAAACCGCCGGCGAGGCCGAGGGTGACGGTTTCCAGGTTGGTCGTGGCGCTGCTGTCGAGCGTGATGTCGTCTCGGGCCTCCAGCAGGGCCTCGCCGACGGCGACCTCGGAGAGGCTGGTGGCCAGCGTGTTGCCGGAGCCCGCACCGACCCCGGCCTTGCCGCCGATGGCGACGTTGGCGACGACGGCGGTGACATCGCCGGAGGTGGCGGCCCGCAGACGGGTGTCCTGGATCGGGGCGGCGGTCTCGACCCCGATCTGGGCGGCGAGGCCGGCGGCATCGGGGTTGATCCGCACCAGAGTGCCCTGCCCGGTCTCGCCCACGACCACGCGGGCGCTGTCGTCGATCAGGTTGAAGCTGAAGAGCGCCGCCACGCCCGCCACGCCGCCCACCGCGCCATTGGCGGTGACCATGTCAATGGTGCTGGCGGCGTCGGCGGCCACGGTCACGCCGTAGTCGAAACTGCCGTTGTGGGAGACGCCGGTGTAGCCGAGGCCGATCACAGAGGTGTTGCCTTCGATGGCGGATTTTACCTTGTTGGCGAGAGTGTTGACGGTGACGGAGGCGCCCACGCCCGCAACCCCGCCACCGGCGAAGTTGACCGAAATGCCGGGGGTTTCATCGGTGCCGGCAAGGAGCGAAATGGTGTTGCTGGCCTGCGCCGCGATCAGCACGGAGCCGGAAGTGGCGATATCGCTGCCCACGTCGAGGCCGGTGGCGACGGTGTCGGTGTCGCGCACCAGGGCCTCGACCGTGTTCTCGGCGGAGTTGCCGATGCCCGAGCCGGTGACGGCGGCGGTGCCGGAACCCGCGCCGGAAATAGCATTGCCCGAAAAAGTGCCGGTGGCGCTGGCGCGCACCTGCACGGCGCCGGTGGCGCGCACCGTGGCGCTGTCGACATCGGCGCGCACGGTCTGGCGGGTGACATTGGTGACGATGCCCACCCCGGCCGCCACGGTGGCGCTGCCCGAGATCGCCCCGGCGATGCCGGTGAGCGTGGGGGTGGCGCTGGCCTCGACGGTAACTGCGGAGGCGCGCGCGGTGGCGCGGCGCAGGGTGGCGGTGACCTCGCCATCGGCGATGTTCACGCCGATGGAGCCCGCGAAGGAGCCGCCGGTGCCGCTGCCCGCGACGGCGGCGGCGAGGGTGCCGAGGGTCATCGTCTGGTCTGCGGAGATCGAGAGCGCGCCCGCACCGGCGAGCGGGCTGGCGGGCAGCGCGGCGTCGGAGGCGGTGGTCACGGTGATGTCTTCAACCGTCGCGGCGGCATCGTCGGACATGACGTTGACGGCGATGGCCCCGCCGAAGCCCGCGTTGGCGCCGATCCCAACGGAGCCGGCGAGCGAAGAGATCGTGCCGCCCTGGGTGACGGAGAGCGCGACGTTGCCGCCGTTGGTGGCGAGGGTGGTGCCGTCGTCGGCGGAGGCCCCGGCGATGCGGGCCGAGGCCTGGCGGTTCATCACGTTGACGGTGATCGAGCCGGCGCCGCCGACAGAGCCGCCGCCGCCGCCCGCCACACCTGCGGTGCTGACGGTGCCGGTCTGGGTGGTGGTCAGGGTGACGACCCCAGCGGCGGTGGCGGTTTCGCCCGCCGGCAGGATCAGCTCGGACTCGGCCTTGCCGAAGAGCAGGTTGACGGCGATGCCTGCGCCGAACCCCGCGGAGGACACGCCAACCCCGACCGCGCCCGCCAGCGAGCGGGTTTCGGCGGTGTCGGTGGTGGTGAGGGTCAGCGCGGGGAGCGAGGGTGCGGGGCCGGTCAGCTCGACGCGGGCGCGCACCACGTCATCGGTATCGAGCGCGAGAGCGAGGTCGCCCGCGGTGACGGAGGTGGTGCCGGCAAGGGTGCTGGCGAGGTCGGTGATGGCGGCGTCGCGGGCCTCTGCCACGGCCTGCTGGCCATCGCCCAGCGGGTCCTCGTCGGGGTCGCCGCCGGGCAGCGGCTCGACGGAGGGGCCGGAGGTGCCGGGGCGGCCGATCTGGGTGTAGACGAGCGATCCCGCGCCGCCTGCCCCGCCTGTCCCCACGGCACCGGCCACGGCCAGCGCGTCGATGGTGCCGGTCTTGCTGGCGGAGACGCCGAGCGCGCTGCCGGTGACGGCCCCGCTGGCGATGACATCGGCGGTGACCCCGCCGTGAAGCGTGGCGACGGTGAGGGCCGCGCCGACGGCGTTGGTGCCGCCGACCGCCGCGCTGCCTGCGAGGATGTCGATGTCGCCGGTACGGGTGGCGGTGACCGAGATGGCGCCGCTGCCGCCCGCGAGGGTGGTTCCTGCGGCCTGGGCGCGGGTGGTGTTGCCGATGTCGCCGATGGCGATGGAGCCGGAGACGGCGTTGGAGCTGCCGCCCGCGAGGCCCACGGCCATGCTTTGCAGCAGCGCGGTGTTGCCGGCGGAGAGGCTGATGCCCTCGCCCGTGAGGCTGCCGCCGTTGGCGACCACGCTGGTATCGTGGGCGATGAAATTTGCCGCGACCGCGCCGCCCACGCCGTTGCCGCCGACCGAGAGCGCGGCTCCGCCCGCAAGGCTGGAGATGGTGGCGCTGTCGGTGGCCGAGAGCGCCAGGGCGCCATCGGCGGTGAGCGAGGCTGCGGTGGCTGAAACGCCGGTCTGGGCCGTGGTGACGTTGACCGTCACCGCGCCGCCGATGGAGGTGTCTTGCGAGGCGGAGAGGCCGACCGCGAGCGAGGCGATCTCGCCGGCCGCCGTGGCGGTGGCGGTGAGCGCGCCGCCATCGCGGGTGGAGAGCGTGGCGCCGTCGAGCACCACCTTGGTGTCGTTGCCGAGCAGCAGGTTGACGGTGGCCGCGACCCCTGCCGCGCCCCGCCCCGAGGCCGCCGCACCGCCGCCGAGGCTGCGGATCGTCCGGGCGCCGTCGGCGGTGGCGAGGATCACGGCCGCATCGGTGACAGTGGAGCCCTCGAGCGAGGCGAGGGTTCCGGCGGTGATCTCGTTGACGGAAAGTCCGATGCCGGCGGCATTGCCATCGAGGGCCGCGGCCCCGGCCACGGCGATGGTGGTGATCGTGCTGGTGCTGTCGCTGTCGAGGGTGACGGCGCCGAGGTCACCGCCGTTGCCGGAGACGCTGGCATGGTCGAGCCGGGCCTCGGTGCCGTCGGTCACCACGTTGACGGTGAGCGCGCCGCCGACGGCGGTGCTGCGCCCGCCCGCGAGCGCGCCGCCGAGGGCGAAGATGGTGTTGGTTTCGAGGGCGTCGATCAGCACGCTGTCGGCGCTGACGCCGAAGTTGACCCCGGATGTGCCGAGCACATGAGCCCTGGCGCCGCCGGTGATGGTGTTGACGGAGATCGAGCCCGCGAGGCCGGTCTTGCCGACACCCGCCGAGGTGGCGAAGGCGTAGATCGACTGGGTGCTGTCGGCGGTGAGGCTGAGGGCCCCGGTGGTGACGGAGCCCGTGCCGCCGACCTTGGCCAGCGCGCTGCGGTTGATGGTGTTCACCGCCACGCCGACGCCCACGCCGTAGCCCTGGGTGGCATCCATGTTGATGCCCACGGCGCCGCCGACGCTCACGGTGGTCGAGGTGTCGTCGGCGTCGAGGACGAGCGCGGCGGAGATGATCTGCGCATCGAGCAGCTCGACGGTGGTTTCGCCGCCGATATGCGCCCAGGCGACGGAGCCCGCGAGCGCGATGTCGCCGCGCGACGTTCCTGCCCCGCCGACGGCGATGTTGACCACGGTGGCGAGGTCTTCGGCCTTGAGGGTGACGTTGCCCGCCTCGATCTCGGCCCCCACGATGCGGCTGCGCAGCTTGCGGTCTTCGACGTGGATGGCGAAGGCTCCGGCCAGCGCATTGGTATCCTTGTCCGCGCCGAGCCCGGCGGAGACGGCGCCGCCGACATTGACACTGGTGGCGTTGCTGCGGGCGGTCAGGGTGAGATCGCCGGAGAGGGCGACCCGGTTGGCCGAGAGGATCTCGGCGGAGGTTTCGCTGTCGAGGGTGAGGTTCAGCACCGCCGCGCCGGAGACGGCCCAGCCGGACTGCTGTTGCTGGCCCTCCTGGTCGGCGGGGGTGGAGACGTTCTGCTGCGCGGCGGCGGCGTCGTTCTCCTCGTCGTCGAAGAGCCACGTCGGGATGATCATGTCATCGTCTTCGTCGTTGGGTGGCGGCGACTGTTGCGGCTCGGGGTCGGGCTTGCCGACGACCTTGGTGCCCGCGACGCCCACGGCGATGTCGGTGGCGTTGTTCTCGGCGAGGATGGTGAGCGTGTCGGCATCGACGACGGTGACGGAGGCGGCGGAGAGCGGGGCCTCTCGGTTGGCCGGGCCGATGCCGGCCCAGATGGTGCGGCTGTTGAAGTTGAAGACGCCCGAGGCGCCGACGCCCACGTTCTCGGAGCCGGTGATCGCGCCGGCGGAGGACCAGGTGACCGAATTGTCGGTGGCGGTGATGCGCACGTCCTGGGCCACCACCTCGGCGGCCTCGCCGATGCGGGCCAGGGTATCGACCTCGTTGACCTGGGCCGCGATGGAGGCGTTGACCGCCACGTCGGAGCCCTGCCCGCCGGAATAGGCGAGGCTGGCGACGATGTTGCGGTTGGTTGCGGTGACGTCGAGATCGCCTGCGGTGACGGTGACGGCGGCGCCCGACTCGATCTCGGCGCGCACGTCGCTGACGGTGCGGCCGAAGTGGATGCCGCCGCCGATGCTGTCGTTCACCTTGGCGGTGCCGCCGAGCGGGTTTTTCTTTGGCAGGTTGGTGACATGCAGGAAGAGCGCCTCCTGAAGTGCCGTCACGCTGGCCTCGGAGGAGAGCGTGACCTGTGCCCCCTCGCGGATCACCGCCTCGGTGGTGTTGTCGGTGTTGAAGTAGGTGAGCGTGAGGCCGATGGCGAGCTGCTGCTCTTCGCCCGGCACCACCACACGGTCATCGGCCACGGGGGCCTCGCCCTTGGCCTTGCTGTCGGTCGTCAGGTAGGTGAGCGGGTTCACGATGTCGATGAAGCCGGCGAGGTCGGGCGCGGGCGGTGCGGCGGGCTCGGGCGGATTGGGAGCGCCGGCGTCCTGCACAGGCTCGTAGGTGGTGACCTGATCGACGTAGGTTTCCCACTGGTTGACCAGAGACTCCACCGGATTGGTGTTGGGGTAGCGGGTGAGCGCGTTCACGTCGAGCGAGGCGGCGTTGACGGTGGCGTTGGCGCCGATCTCGGCGGTGGTCTCGCCCACCATCGACGAGAGCGAGACGTTGAGCATGAGGGCGTTGGAGAAGCGGCCCAGAAGCTCGTCTTCGGTCACCTGGTCGTTGGCGTTGGCCGGATTGTTGTTATGCCGGGTGACCATGTATTGCAGGGCCAGCGTGAGCTTGCCGAAGGCCGCCGAAGTGGAGCGGGTGAAGCCGCCGCCGCCCTCGAAGCCGCGATCGGCGAAGCGGAAGGCGGAGTTGACCGTGACCGCGCCGCTCGGGGTGGTGACGCTGGTCGGGTCGAGCGCGAGGGTCACGGCATGGTCGGCGAAGTCGTGGTAGCTGCCGCCGATGGTGGCGCGGGTGGTGTCGTGCGACAGCTGCAGGTTGACCGCCACGCCGAGGCCGAAATGCGGCTTGCGGTTGGGGTCGGGCGTGCTGCCCGACGAGCTGTTGCGCAGGGCATTGGCAAAGCTGGTGACGCCGTTGTTGTTGTTGCGGTGGTTGTTGATTGCCCGCTGGACGTTGGCCAGGCCCATGGTGGCGGTGGTGGCATGGCTGACATCGAAGAACAGGGTCTCGGCCTCGACGGCCACATCGCCGGCCGCCGTGACGGTGCCGCCGAGTGCTGCCTCGGTGAGGCCCTGCGAGATATCGACCACCACGGCCACGGCGAGCCGGCCCTCGGCCCCGGAATTGGCCACGGTGCTGGTGGAGAGCGTGCGGCCGGTGAAGGCCCCGGCATCGAGCCGCCCGGCGCTGGCGATGGAGCCGCCATCCACGACGAGCTGGTTGGCGAGGTTGCGGACGGTCACCGCGACCGCCCCCGCGCCGTTGGCGATTTTCTTGGCGGCGATGTTGACCGTGTGGTTCTCGAGCGCGGTGGAGGCGAGGCGGATGTTGCCCGCCTCGGTGGCGAGGTCGGACTGCGAGATGCTGACCTGCGACCTGGTATCGGTGGAGGCCACCGAGACGCCGAGGCCGTAGGCCAGGGGCGAGATCGACAGGGCGGTTTCGGCGTGGCTATGGATCACAAGGCTGTCGCTGGTGCCGTCGAAGACCGAGGGCAGCGAGAGGCGCATCTGGTAGGCGTTGTCGCCCAGCAGCGTGTCGAACCAGGAGCTTGCGGCAAGGAACTCGTATTCGTCCTCGCGCAGGCCATCGCTCTGGAGATAGCCGTTGGAGGCAAATTCGGGCGTTTCGTTCTGCACGCTGGCGCTGATCGGGTGCCAGTTGCCGTTGGCGGTGATGTCGCTGTCGGAGATGGTGACGCTGGCGTCGGCGGTGAGCACCTGCACCTGGACCGGGACGAGGCCGTTCAGCGTGGTGATGCCGCGCTCGAAGACCTGTGTGACGGTGAGGAGCGTGTCTTCCAGCATCTGCTCGAACTGGGCCTCGGGCGTGGCGGCCTCCATCTCCTCGACCTGCGTGGCCTCCACGGCCTCGTCGATCGCGCCAAGGCTGTTGGAGGCCTTGGCCACGGCGCTGATGACCACCGCGCCGCCGGTGAGGCTGGCGCTGTCGATGGTGACCCTGGCGACCTCGGATTCGGGGTTGATCGCCCAGGCGATGCCGGTGTTGGTGTTGCGCGCGATGAGCCCGAGGAAGCCGCCGCCGTCGGCGCTGGCGCTGTCGGCCCGCAGGATCGCGCCCGATTGCACGTCGATCTCGCGGGAGGAGATGACGAGGTCGCCCGCCGCGCCGGTGCCCGGATCGCCGAGGAAGGGATCGGCCGCGCCGGGCGCGCGGGTGGAGATGGCGGCGTTCTCGGCCACGGTGACCTTGCGGGTGCCGCGAATGCCGAGCGAGCCGCCGCCGGTGGTGAGGTTGCCGGTGACGGTGACGTTCTCGCCCAGGATGAAGCCTTCACCGCCACTGCCGGTGTTGATCGCACCCTGCGCATCGCGCACGTCGCCCACGGCGCGCAGCGCGAAGAAGCCGCCCGCGCCGCCGGTGGAGCTTGCGGTGATGTCGAGGGCGGGCTCCATCACGGCGGAGCCGGTGGTGAACATCATGACCGAGCCCGCGTCGCCCGCGCCGTTGCTCACGTCGATGCCGCCGCCGAGGGTGAGCTCGCCCCCGGCAATGCCTTCGACGAGGCCGCCGTGCGGCAGGAGCCCGGCGGTGTCGCCCTTGGCGCTGACCTGGCCGCGCACCTCCATCGCCCCGCCCGACACCAGCCGGATCACCCCGCCCGCGCCGATCTGGACCCCGCCCGCGGTGGGCACGCCCTGGATGTTCACCGCCGGGTCGATGCGGCCGGTCGACGCGCTGGTCGACACGCTGATGCGGCCGTCGGCGATCATCCTGAGGCCTGCGCGCATGTCGAGCCGGGAGGCGTTGATCTCGCCCAGCATCTCGATCTCGGCACTGGGGTTCAGCGGCTCGCCGCCGGCAAAGAGGGTTTGCGTGGGCGAGCCGATGACGACATTGCCGTTGGCCTCGGCGGTCAGGTCGTCGACAAAGCCGGTGGTCGGCGTGGTGAGCGTGAGGTGGCCGGCGTTGATGACACCGGAGCTCGACACCACGAAGCCGTCGGCGTTGACGAAATAGACGTTGCCGCCGATCACACTGGCACCGGGGAGGCCCCAGCGGGCATTGACCGTGCCGTCGATCTGCGAGGGGCCGCCGCCGCTGCGGATGATGTTGACCAGGGCCGTGGCATTGACGGGCTGGTAGAGGTCGACGGTGGTGCTGGCACCGACGTTGAAGCTCTCGAACTGGTTGTAGGCGGTGCCGCTGCGGACGTTGGAGGTTTCGACCGTCACGGCACCGGAGGGGGCAGAGACGGTGGTGCCGCTACCGGCAACCGGAACCACCTGGGCCGCGGCCGGAAGCACCTGCATGGCGGCGAAGGAGACCGTGCCGAGCAGCCCGGCGAGGGCGCGGCGCGTGCCGGGCCAGCGCAGGGCCCCCGCCCGCGCAGGGGCGCCTGCCCCGATTGTCCGTTCGCTCTGGCTGGTCATGGCTACCGCCCCTTCAGTTTCGTTTCGGGCGCGGAAAACTCTCCTGCGCCCGCCTCCTTCAGCCCGCGCTGTCGCGCAGCTGTTCGACCGCTTCGGCGAAGCGGCTGATGTCGACACGCAGGATCACCGGCTCGCCCTCGGCGGCGGGGCGGAAGCCAAAGAGCAGCGCCTCCTCCTCCGCGAAGACGGCCAGCTCCTCTTCATTCAGCGGCGCGGCGGCCTCGCAGACGTTCTCGGCGCAGCGCTGCCAGATCATCTCGCGCTGCTCCAGCGCCTCGTTGCCGGCGAAACGATAGACGGCCCCGCCCGGCAGGTAGACCCCCATCGGCACCTGGGCGAGCAGGATCGCCCCGTCGGAGACCGGCAGGGCAACGAAGCGGGCGACCAGCTGGCCGCCCTCCTTGAGCCGCTGTTCCTGCACCAGGCTGCAGGCGGTCTTGCGGGTGGTCACGGCCTCGCAGCTCACGATCCAGTCGCCGAAGGCGGTGTTGTTGCTGACCTCCCCGGAGGCCTCGGGCGCGGTCTCGGTCGCCTCCTGTGCGGTGGCCGTGGCGCAGGGCAGGCAGAGCGCGAGGGCGAGAGCGAAGGGGGCCAGGTGGGTCATCGGTGGTGCATCCATGTTTTCGTTTCACGCATCGGGGGCCTCAGAAGCTGTAATCGAGACCGAGATAGAACCTCGGTTTGCCGGCCTCGTCGAAGCCGAGGGTGTCCTTGATCGGTACGCCGACCACGGCCAGAACGTTGGCCTTGCCGACCGCCACCGAGGCCCCTGCCCCGAAGGAGGCCAGCAGATCCTGCTCGCCGTCGATGCCGCCGTCGACCCGGTAGGGCACGACCAGCGCCGCATCGACGAAGGCGAAGGGGCTGATCTTCCAGCGCGGCATGGTGCGGGGCGTGATCGGCTTGCGGGTGGAGACCTGGAGGTTGACCAGCACGCCGGAATCGCCCGCGCGGATATCGTTGGGATAGCCGCGCAGGGTGCCGACGCCGCCCACGGTGAAGAGCCGGGCGACGGGCAGGTTCTGGCCGTGGGCATATTGGTAGCGCAGGGCGCCGTTGAACATGAACCGGTCGTTGATCGGGCGGGCGTAGGTGCCTTCGCCGTAGATCAGCCAGTAGCTGCCCTCGGTCTCGGAGGTGCCGAGCGCCTCGGCCTGGCCGATCCGCAGCCCGGCGCTGAACCCCAGGATCGCGCGGTCATACCGGCGGTTGTAGCGGGCGGTGAGAAACGCATCCCAGAGCCGCACATCGGCGAAGGTCAGGCCGTCGATGGTGGACTCGGTGCTGTCGAAGGTGACGCCGCCCTCGAGCAGCCAGTAGCGATCGGGCCGGACCCAGGCAGGCCGCCGATACGACAGACTGCCGCCGAGGGAGTCGGAGACGATGCTGACCGGGGTGAACTCGCCGCCGATGATGGCGGACTGGGCGAAGCTGAGCGTCGCCACGACCCGCCCGCCGCCGGTGCCCACGGGGCGCGAATAGCCGAGCGAGGCCGATTTTGCGCCCTGCGAGGCCTGGAGCTGGAACGACAGGGTATCGCGCACCCCGGTGACCGAGGACCAGCGGCCGAAGAGGGTGGCGCGGGCTTCGCCGGTTTCGGGACGGCCGAAGTTGTCGACCGAGGCGGTGATGCTGAACCGCTTGGGCTCTTCGGCGGTGACGATGGCGCGGGTGGTGCCCACTGCCCTGCCCGGCCCGAAGCTGAGCCGGGGCGAGATGTCGTGGGCGATGTCGAAGACCTGGAGGTCGCGTTCGATCCGGTCGTAATCCGGCTTGGCCCCTGCGGGCAGCGAGATGTTGCGCCGCAGGAAGCGTTCGGAGGTGTTGCGCAGGCCGACGAACTCCACCTCCTCGATCTCGGCCTCGACCAGTGAGACCTTCAGGATGCCGTCGCTCACCACCTGTGGCGGCAACACCGCCTGCGCGGTCGGCACGCCGGCGGCGGCATAGAGCCCGTTGATCTCGGCGATCATCTGCTGGAGATCGGCAAAGGTGATCGGGCGCTTGACGTATTTGCCGGTGACATCGGCGATCACGTCGGGATGGAGATAGGCGGAGGGTTCGACCGCCACGCCCTCGATGCGGAAGCTCTGGGCCATGGCGGGCGGGCTGGCGCAGAGGCCGAGCGCGAGCAGCAGGGCGGCGACGAGGCGATTCATCGGCTGGCCTCCGCGGCGGCGCCCAAGGCCGCGGTCAGGCCCATCAGCGAGACGTCGAACTCGATTGGCGGCGCCGTCGACGAGGGGCGGTAGCGCAGCCGGGCGGCGCGGGCCCGCTTCCAGCCCGCGAGCTGGCGGGTG
The DNA here is from genome assembly GCF_900142295.1 of Vannielia litorea. NCBI lineage: Bacteria > Pseudomonadati > Pseudomonadota > Alphaproteobacteria > Rhodobacterales > Paracoccaceae > Vannielia > Vannielia litorea. The sequence goes on along the minus strand of NZ_FSRL01000001.1, from coordinate 1,314,282 downwards.
GAGATGCTCACGCGGGCGTCGCAGGCCTGGTTGGTGCAAGTCAGGTAGGTCGCTTCGGCCAGCCGCAGGCCGGGCACGGCCACGAAGAGGCCCGACGCGAGGTGCACGCCCGGTGGCACGAGGATCTGGACCGGCAGATCCGCCTGCGCCGCGCCCGGCTGGATGCGCAGGGTCGAGAGCCAGGTGCGGTCTTCGGCGAAGCTGGTGGTCGAGGCGGTGCAGGCGCGCCCATCGTCGGGGCAGTCCACGCGCCAGTCGGTGAAGGTCTGTTCGGCGGCATGGAGCGGGGCGCCGATCGCGAGCCCTGCCAGCCAGCAAACGGCAAGGAACCGCGCCCTCACGGCGGCACCCTGCCTTGAACCCAAGCGCATCTGCGCCTCCCTTCAGGCGCCTGTAACCCCGGCGCCTCCCCTTGCGATTTGGTGCGGCCGCCGCGCGGTAGTGGTTGCGGCACGCCCTTCAGGCCGAAAGCGCGGCCCGGCATAAAGTGCTGTAAATCATGAACTTGTTCGCAACTCCCGAGCAGTAAGCCCCGAGAGATGCCTCTGGGTCAACCGATTCAGGCGCGATTTACGCGAATTACGGACCAGCGTGGGAGATGGGGATGATCTGGCGGACCCAAGAGGATTCGAACCTCTGGCCTCTGCCTTCGGAGGGCAGCGCTCTATCCAGCTGAGCTATGGGTCCGCGTGGCGCCTCGTATAGCGGGCGAGTCCGGCCCCCGCAATCGGGAATTTCCGGGCCCCTGCCCTGCCCGGCGCGAAAGGTCCGGGCTCAGGCGAAGAGGTCGTGGCAGAGCTCGAGGGCCGAGATGAGGCGGTCGACCTCTGGCTCGGTGTTGTAGAGCCCGAAGCTGGCGCGGCAGGTGGCGGTGACCCCGAGGTGCTCCATCAGCGGCTGGGCGCAGTGGTGGCCCGCGCGGACGGCGACGCCGCGCTTGTCGAGGACGGTGGAGATGTCGTGGGCGTGGCCCGCGCCTTGCAGCGTGAAGGAGAAGATCGCCCCCTTGCCAGGCGCGTCGCCCTGCACGGTGAGCCAGTTGAGGCCGAAGAGCTTTTCGCGGGCGTAGTCGCGGATTCGGGCCTCGTGGGCGGCGATGTTCTCCATGCCCAGGGTCATCATGTAGTCGAGCGCGGCGCCGAGGCCGATGGTGGCGACGATGCCGGGCGTGCCGGCCTCGAACTTCATCGGCGGGTCGGTGTAGCTGACCGCCTCGCGCCCGACCTCGCGGATCATGTCGCCGCCGCCCATGAAGGGGCGCATCTCGGCCATGCGGCTCTTGCGGATGTGGATCGCGCCGGAGCCGGAGGGCCCGTAGAGCTTGTGGCCGGTGATGGCGTAGAAATCGGCGCCGATCGCCTCGACATCGACGGGCATGTGCACCGCCGCCTGCGAGCCGTCGACCAGGGTGGCCACGCCCTTCTCGCGGGCGGCCTTGCAGATGGCGGCCACGTCGACGACGGTGCCCAGCACGTTGGACATGTGGGTGACGGCGACGAGCCTTGTGCGCGGGCCGATGGCCTCGATCACCTTCTCCGCCGGCAGGCTGCCGTCGGGCTCGGGCTCGACCCATTTCAGCACCACGCCCTGCCGCTCGCGCAGGAAGTGCCAGGGGACGATGTTGGCATGGTGCTCCATCACGCTGAGCACGATCTCGTCGCCGGCCTCCAGCCGGGGCGCAGCCCAGCCGTAGCTGACGAGGTTGATGCCCTCGGTGGTGCCGGTGGTGAAGACGATCTCGTGTTCGTCCTTGGCGCCGAGGAAACGAGCGATGGTGCCGCGCACGGCCTCGTATTTGTCGGTCGCCAGGTTGGACAGGAAGTGCAGGCCCCGGTGGACGTTGGCGTATTCGCTCTCGTAGGCACGGGTGACGGCCTCGATCACGGCGCGGGGCTTTTGCGCCGAGGCGCCGTTGTCGAGATAGGTCAGCGGCTTGCCGTTCACCTCGCGGGCGAGGATCGGAAAGTCGGCGCGGATGGCGGAGACGTCATACATTTGGCGGGGTTCCGGGGATGGTCACGCCGATGATGGCGAGCAGGATCGACAGGGCGAAGATGGCACCGAGGCCGGTGAGCAGGATGCCCAGAAACACCAGCGGCGGCCGGGTGAAGCCGTGCAGCGCCGTGGTGAAGCTGGTGAGCAGGTAGAAGAAGGCGAAGATGTTGAAGAGCAGCACGCCTGCGGCCAGCGCCGGCACGATGACGATGAGCAGGATCTCGAATGCCTGGAGCACGATGAGCGCGAATTGCAGCAGCGCCATGAGCAGGATCGCATCCTCCAGCCGCCCGGTTCCGCCGAAGGCGCGGCCGACCCAGTGGATGCCGAAGACCATGAGGATCAGCAGGCAGCCCTGGATCGCGCCGAGCAGGACCGGGTTGAGCGCCAGCGCCGGACCGAGCGCGCCCTCGGGCGTTTCGACCGGGCCGAGCAGGAGCCCGAGGATGTGGGCGAAGATCAGCTCGATCACCAGCACCAGGGCAAAGACCTGCCAGGCGACGGGGGACGAAAGCTGCATGGCCTTCACGGTCTGCATGGCCTCCTGCGGGCGGCGGGCGGAGAGCTCGAGCAGTTTCAGCAAGGTGGGACGTTGGCTCATGCGCGGGCCTCCCCGGCGGAGGGGCCGAACTCGGCCTCGGTGAGGCAGAGGGCCCAGTGGACGAGGAAGGCCAGCGTGACCACGGCACCGACCAGCGTGGCCTCCGCCCCGTCACCGATGAACCCGCGGGTCAGGCCGTAGAGCAGCATCAGCGGCGAGACGACCAGCACCGTCCAGAACAGCGCGAGGCGGGCGCCGTAGCCGGTGCCGCGCCCGCCGAAGGGCTTGCAGGCCAGGTGCGAGAGCCAGGCAAGGAGGTAGAAGACGATGGGCATGATGAAGAGCCAGGCCAGGAGGGTGCCGCCGATGAGCATCTGCAGGGGTTGCTCGGCCTCGGCGCCCAGCGTCTGCAGCTCTGCGTCGCGCGCCAGCCGGGGCCATTGCGCGACGAAGATGACGAGGCAGCCCGCCATCAGCAGCATCAGCGCCCGGTCCTCGCGCGGACCGGCGGCGAGCATACGGCGCAGCGTGGCGCGCGGCGCGCGCCAGCTGGCCAGCATGTTGGTGGTCACCGCCATCGACCCTGCCCCTCAGCGGCGATGCCGATGGAGCCAGGCGGCGAGGCGCTCTGTCAGTTCGCCGGCGAGATCCTTGTTTTCGATCTCTTCGATGGCCTCGGCCACGAAGGCGAGCACCAGCAGGCCCTGAGCCTCGGCACGCGGGATGCCGCGCGACAGGATGTAGAAAAGCGCGTCCTCGTCGATCGCCCCGGTGGTCGAGCCGTGGGAGCAGGCGACGTCGTCGGCGTAGATCTCCAGCTCCGGCTTGGCGAGGAACTGGCTGTCATCGTCGAGCAGGAGCGACTGGCTGATCTGGTAGCCGTCGGTCTTTTGCGCGCCTTCCTTCACCAGGATCTTGCCCTGGAACACGCCCTTGGCGCCGTTGCGCAGCACCTTCTTGAAGACCTGCCGGCTCTCGCAGTTCACCGCGTCATGGGTGATGAACACCGTGTCGTCGTGGTGGAAGCTGCCATCCCCGAGGCAGGCGCCGGCGATATGGGCCACGGCGTCGTCGCCGGTGAACTCGATCACCGCCTCGTTGCGGGTGAGCACGCCGTTGACCGTGAGGGTGAAGCTCTTGAAGGTGCTCTCCTTCCCGAGGCGGGCGAAGATGTGGCTCACCGCGCGGCGCTCGTGGTCGCGGCCCTGCGCGCGAATGTGGTGGAAGGTGCCGCCATCGGCCACATCCACCTCGAGCACCTTGTTGAACCGGGCGGCGGCGGGGCCGTTCTCGAGCAGGGTCAGCTCGGCGCCGGGCTCGACCTTGACGACGTGATGCAGGATCGCGTCGGAGGCCACCTGCTGGTGCAGGTAGGTGATGTGCACGGGCCTGGAGACCCGGGCCGTTGCACGGATCAGGATGCCGTCGCTGGCGAGCGCGGTGTTGAGCGCGGCGAGCGGGCGGGCGACGGGCTGCTGGCCGCGGGCCTCGAGCACGCCGTAGACGGACTGTGCCCAATGGATGTCGGCGCCCTCGGCCTCGGAGAGCCGGGCGATCTCGATCCCCTCGCCCTCAAGGCTGTCGGAGGCCTCGGCATCGAAGACGCCATCGACGAAGACGAGGTGCAGCCTGTCGACAGCGCCGAAGATCAGGCTTTCCTGCGGGTCGAAGGTGGCGGCCTCCACCGGCTCGGGCTGGCTGAGCGTGGTGGGGTCGGTGAACTTCCAGTACTCGTCGCGGCGATGCGGCAGGCCGAGGTCGATGACGCGGCTCAGGGCGGCCTCCCGCGGCGCGGCGGACCAGCCGGAGACGGCGGGCATCGGCGTTGCGGCGAGCCGGGCTTGGGCCTGGGCGCGCCGGTCGGCGGCCATGGCCTCCTTGCGGTTGGGAGCAGCCATCATGCCATCTCCGCGAGAATGTCGGCGTAGCCGTTGGACTCGACCTCCAGCGCCAGTTCGGGGCCGCCGGTCTTGACGATGCGGCCATCGGCCATGATGTGCACAACGTCGGGTTTGATGTGGTCGAGCAGGCGCTGGTAGTGGGTGATGACAAGGAAGCTGCGGCCCGCATCCCGCAGGGCGTTCACGCCTTCGGCGACCAGCTTCATGGCGTCCACGTCGAGGCCGGAGTCGGTTTCGTCGAGGATGCACATCTTCGGGGCCAGCATGGCCATCTGGAGGATCTCGTTGCGCTTCTTCTCGCCGCCCGAAAAGCCCATGTTGACAGGGCGCTTCAGCATCTCGGCGTCGATCTGGAGCGAGGCGGCCTTGGCGCGGACCTCCTTGAGGAAGTCGGTGGCGCTCATCTCCTCTTCGCCGCGCGCCTTGCGCTGGGCGTTCACGGCGGTGCGCAGGAAGGTCATGTTGCTGACGCCCGGAATTTCGACCGGGTACTGGAAGGCGAGGAAGAGGCCGGCAGCGGCGCGCTCCTCGGTCTCGAGGTCCAGCAGGTCGACGCCTTCCATCACGGCGGAGCCTTCGGTCACCGCGTAGCCTTCGCGGCCCGCGAGCACGTAGGAGAGCGTGGATTTGCCCGAGCCGTTGGGGCCCATGATGGCATGGACCTTGCCGGTTTCGACGGTGAGGTCGACGCCCTTGAGGATCGGTTTGCCCTCTTCTTCAAGTTCGACGTGGAGGTTTTTGATTTCGAGCATTTTTTCTTACCTTTGCATGACGGATGTCCCGGCCGCCGAGAAGGCTGCCGGGGGTGTGAGGGACCGCGCCGGAGCGGCGGCCGGATGAGACGGGTTTGATGGCTGCCCTGCGGCCTGCGCCTGGCGGCCTAGACCGGCAGACGCTGCAACAGGTGCCCGTAGAGCACCATGTTGGGATCGGTCGTGGCCAGCACCGCATTGACCCAGGCCGGGCCGAAGAACTGGGCGAAGGTCTCTGGTGCGCGGTGCACCAGCATGTGCATCGCAAGCGCCCCGACCGAGGTGCCGATGACCGAGACCACGACCTGCGCGACCGAGCGCATCTGGACGATCTGGCAGAGCAGGAAGCTGACCACCAGCGCCATCAGGGCATCGACCGCCAGCGTGCTGGTGAGCACCTGCCCGCCCTCGGGCACGCCGCTCACCGCCAGACGGGCGTAGCGGGCCACGGCCATGGCCAGCAGGCCGAGCGCAAAGGCCATCGGAAGCGAAATGGTGTGAAAGAGCCGCGCCACCGGGCCGTTCCGGCCCTTGCGCCGAGTGATCTGCACGGGAGAATGCACCACGCCGTCGGGCGCCCATTGCTTGCCCTTGCTGATCCGGGAGATCCGGTCGTTGAACGTGTCCATGCTCGCCATGGGAACTCGCTGCCTCTGCGTCGGTCCTTTGCGTTAACAAAGTGTTTACCGCGGGATTGAGGCAGGATTTTGGTTGATACGTCAAAAAACGTGGGCAGCTTGAAGGCTGGACTTGCGCCGGATCCCACGGTTGCACCACTGTGGTGTGGAGGGAGAGGACTGCGTGCATCGCTCAGGCCTCGGTCTCTGTTGCTGCTGCGTCCGGGGCAGACTCGGGCTTGGGCTCGGCCGCGCGCAGCACCTCGGCCGGCACGCGGCCCATGTAGTGGCCAAGCACATGGCTTGCAATCGCACCGCGATCCTGCAGCAGGGTGAGGCAAAACGCGCAGAGGTCATGGCTCTCTGCCACGGTCTCGGCCATGACAGCGAGGGCCTTCAGCTGGAAATCACTCATGTTTTCAGGCTCTTCCATGTTGCGGATGTAGACCGCATCCCCATCGAGCAACTGGCTGCCGGATTTCGGCTTGAACTGCTTCCAGCGCCGGGACCCGAGAAGAACCGATTTCTGGTGGAGGAACTTGTGGAGCACGAAGCCCTGGCGGCGCAGCTCGGTGTCGAGCTCCGCCCAGGTCGGCTCGCCCTCGTACATCTGGTAGAAACGCACCTCGGGGACCACCATGACCGCCTCGGACAGCGTGTGTTCGCCGCCTTTCATTACATCGAGTTCGGCGCCCTGCACGTCCATCTTGAGGAAGTCCAGCCTCGGAAATCCCTTCACCTCGTCCAGGGCGACCAGGGTCATGGGGATCTCCGTCACTTCGCGCTTGGTCCAGAACCCCTTGTTCAGGTAGCGCGCACAGGCCTCGGAGAACTTGAACACCGAAGAGAGCGAACCGATCTGATGCGCATAGAAGGTGGCCTTGCCGGGTTTGCCGACGGCCGCGTTGTAGAGCGTGGTCCGCTCGGGCTTCGATGCCTCGATCTCCGCGAAGGCTTCGGGCTCGGGTTCGAAGGCATGCAGGCGGGCGGCGCCGACGGCCATGACGAGCCCGTATCCCGGCTTTTCCTTGGTCAGCCGGGCGCCGATGTCGGCCAGGTTCATCTCCCGCTCGAGATTGAGCTGGGCGATCAGCCACTCTGCGCGTTTCTTGCTGTTGACGGCCATCTACCCCACCTCAGCCCAGCGTGACGGCGGTGCCGGAGGCCGAGGCCATCAGCATGTTGTCGATGACTTCATAGTCGAGATCGACGCCGACCACGGCCTGTGCACCCAGTTCGGCGTCGCGCTCCTCCATCTCGGCCAAAGCCGTGCGGCGCGACTTGCCCCACTCCTGCTCGCAGGCCGCCGAACGCCCGCCGAGGATGGCCTCGCCGGTCTCGATGCCCTTGCAGGCGGTGATGCTGCGGCCCTCTACGGAGGGGGCGGTGGCGGCAATCATCTCAACTTCTCCTCGCAAACCTTTCAGGTTGCAGGGTTTTACCCCACAGACCCTTCCAGCGAGATCGCCACGAGTTGCTGGGCTTCCATGGCAAACTCCATCGGCAGGGCCTGGAGCACCTCCTTGCAGAAGCCGTTGACCACCAGCGCCACGGCCTCCTCCTCGTCCATGCCGCGCTGGCGGCAGTAGAAGAGCTGGTCGTCGTCGACCTTGGAGGTGGTGGCCTCGTGCTCGACGCGGGACGAGTTGTTCTTGACCTCGATGTAGGGGACGGTGTGAGCCCCGCAGTCGGAGCCGATCAGCAGGCTGTCGCACTGGGTGTAGTTGCGGCTGTTCTTGGCCTTGGGATGCATCGAGACGAGGCCGCGATAGGTGTTCTGCGCCTTGCCGGCGGAGATGCCCTTGGAGACGATCCGGGAGCGGGTGTTCTTGCCCAGGTGGATCATCTTGGTGCCGGTGTCGGCCTGCTGGTAGTTGTTGGTGATGGCGATCGAGTAGAACTCGCCCTGGCTGTCATCCCCACGCAGGATGCAGCTGGGGTATTTCCAGGTGACGGCGGAGCCGGTTTCGACCTGGGTCCACATCACCTTGGCACGGTCGCCGCGGCAATCGGCACGCTTGGTGACGAAGTTGTAGATCCCGCCCTTGCCGTTCTCGTCGCCGGGGAACCAGTTCTGCACGGTGGAATACTTCACCTCGGCATCGTCCATCACCACGATCTCGACCACGGCGGCGTGGAGCTGCGAGGTGTCGCGCTGGGGCGCGGTGCAGCCTTCGAGGTAGCTGACGTAGGCGTTGGAGTCGCAGATGATGAGCGTGCGCTCGAACTGGCCGGTGTTCTCGGCGTTGATGCGGAAGTAGGTGGAGAGCTCCATCGGGCAGCGCACGCCGGGCGGCACGTAGACGAAGGAGCCGTCGGAGAAGACCGCCGAGTTGAGGCAGGCGTAGAAGTTGTCGGCCTGCGGGACGACGGAGCCGAGATACTTTTTCACCAGCTCGGGGTGTTCCTTGATCGCCTCTGAGATGGAGCAGAAGATGACCCCTTGGCGGGCCAGTTCGGCCTTGAAGGTGGTGCCGACGGAGACGCTGTCGAAGACGGCATCGACCGCCACCTTGCGGCCTTCCGCGGGGGCGCTCTCGGCCCCCTCGACGCCGGCAAGGATCATCTGCTCTTTCAACGGGATACCGAGCTTTTCGTAGGTGGCCAGCAGCGCCGGATCGACCTCGTCGAGCGACTTGGGCTTTTCCTTCATCGAGGCGGGCTTGGCGTAGTAGTACTGCTTCTGGAAGTCGATCTCGGGGTAATCGACCATCGCCCAGTCGGGCTCTTCCATCTGCAACCAGCGGCGGTAGGCCTCGAGGCGCCATTCGGTCATCCACTCGGGCTCGCCGTTGTTGGCGGAGATCAGGCGGACGATCTCCTCGTTCAGCCCCATCGGGGCGAAATCCATCTCGATCTCGGTGTTCCAGCCGTATTTGTAGGCCCCCATGGCCTTCACGGCTTCCACGGTTTCGGCGTCGACGCCTTCTTTCACGTCAAGATCGTTCATTGCGTTTCCTTTCAGCGGCTTGGGGGGCGTTGTTCACGCAACCCGTGCCTTGTATCTCTTGTACTGTGCAGCCCAGGCCTCTGCGAAGCGGGCGATATCGTCTTCGGTCGTATCCGGCCCCAGCGAGACGCGGATGGCCGAGCGGGCGGTGGCCTCGTCGTATCCCATGGCGCGGAGCACCCGGCTCTCCTTGACTTTGCCGGAGGAGCAGGCGGAGCCGGCGGAGATGGCGAAGCCCGCGAGGTCCATCGACATCACCTGGGTTTCGCCCTTCCAGCCCGGGGCGGCAAAGCAGCTGGTGTTGGGCAGGCGTCTGGCCTCTTGCCCCACGAATATGGCCTCCGGCGCGGCATCTGCCACCATCGCTTCCAATTTGTCGCGGGCGGCGGCGACCGGCTGCCATGCGCCGGTTTCGAGCCGCCGCATCGCGGCTTCGACCGCAGCGCCGAAGCCTGCGATGCCGATCACGTTCTCGGTGCCGGAGCGGCGGCCCATCTCCTGCCCGCCGCCCTTGAGCAGCGGCGCGATGTCGACCCCCTCGCGGACGATCAGCGCGCCCACACCCTTGGGGCCGCCGAGCTTGTGGGCCGACAGGATGGCAAGATCGGCCCCGGACCAGCCGAAGGCAAAGGGGATGCGGCCCACGGACTGGGTCACGTCGAGCAGGAGCAGCTCGCAGGGCTTTTCGCCGGGCGCATCGGCGATCACGCCGGTCTCGCTGTTGGCGAGGCCCATCGCGTAGATGCGGCCCTCGGAGGCGTGATGCGCCCAGAGCGCGTCATGCGCGGTGGGCTCCACAACGGCCCCGGCGGCCAGAACCAGTGCGGCCTCGGTGGCGCCGCCGGTGAAGACCACCTCCTGCGGCTTGCAGCCCACGCCCGCCGCCACCTGTGCCCGCGCCCGCTCGACGGCGGCCTTGGCGGCCCGGCCCTCGGCATGGACGGAGGACGGGTTGCCGCAGAGCTCCATCGCCGCGAGCATCGCGGCGCGGGCCTCGGGCAGCAGGGGCGCCGTGGCGTTGAAATCGAGATACGTCCGACTCACGCCTCGGCCTCCTCCTGTTCATCGTCGACCACCAGGAAGAAGCTGGGCACTGCCGGGCAGGTGGCCATCGGCTTTTCGATCACCGAAGCCAGGGTGGCCTGGTGCAGGAAGACGTAGACATGGGAGGAGAGGCCCTCCCAGAGGCGGTTAACCATGCTCTGCGCCTTGGAGCCCGAGACGGCGCCCTTGGCCCCTGCCCCGGTGTGCAGCGCGCTCACCGTCTCGTCGACGGCCTCGAGCACCTCGGCCACGCGGATCTCGCCAGGGCTGCGAGCCAGACGGTAGCCGCCGCCCGGGCCGCGCACGCTCTCCACCAGCCCGCCCTGGCGGAGCTTGACGAAGAGCTGTTCGAGATAGGGCAGCGAAATGCTCTGGCGCTTGGCGATCGCGGCGAGCGAAACCAGCCCCTCGCCGCCGGGCTGCGCCTGCGCCATGGCCAGATCGGCCAGGGCGACCATCGCGTAACGTCCTTTGGTCGAGAGCTTCACGCTGCGTTTCCTTGCTGCCGAGAGGCCCGCGGGGGGCCAAATTGCATTGACGAGGGAGGCAATGGCAATTACCTCCGTCGCACCCGTCCACGGGTGTCGCGCCAATTTAGAATTATTCTAGTTTCGGGCTGCGATAGCGTCAACCGCTCCGGGACGTAAAAGAGGACAAAAAAGGTCAGGTATGCCCGAAGTGATTTTTCCCGGCCCCGAGGGTCGGCTGGAAGGCAGATATCACCCGCAGCAGGGCGTGAAGGATGCGCCGATCGCCATCATCCTGCACCCGCACCCGCAGTTCGGCGGAACGATGAACAACCGGGTCGTCTACAATCTGCACTACACCTTCCACAAGATGGGCTTCACGGTGCTGCGGTTCAACTTTCGCGGCGTGGGGCGCAGCCAGGGCGAATACGACCAGGGGATCGGCGAGCTGAGCGATGCCGCCTCGGCGCTTGATTACCTGCAGTCGATGAACACCAACGCCAAGCATTGCTGGGTCGCGGGCTTTTCGTTCGGCGCGTGGATCGGGATGCAGCTGCTGATGCGGCGGCCGGAGATCACCGGCTTTGTCAGCGTCTCGCCGCCGGCCAACATGTATGACTTCTCCTTCCTCGCGCCCTGTCCCGCCTCGGGCCTGGTGCTGAACGGCACCGCCGACCGTGTGGCGCCTCCGAAGGACACGCACCAGCTGGTCGACAAGCTGCACGAGCAGAAGGGCATCACCATCACCCATACCGAGATCCAGGGCGCCGGGCACTTCTTTGAAGATCCCTACATGGACGAGATGCTGGGCGAGGTTGACACCTATGTGCGCCGCCGCCTGACCGAAACCACGCGCTGAGGGAGGCCGGCATGGGCGTTCTGGAAGACCTGGCCGACAAGCTGGCGGCGGACACCATCGAGCAGGGCGCAAAGCTCGGGGCGGAGGATGACCTGATCCGCGCCGTGGCCAAGAAGCTCGGGATCTCCTCGCCCACCATGGAAGAGACCTTCATGACCTCGGTGCGAGTGCGGCTGGCCGAACGCCGGGCGCGGCAGTTTCTGGAAAAGCAGGTCGCGCAGGGGTTCCTCGAAAAGGACACCGGCCCCAAGCTCATGGATGACGGCCACTAGTGGCCGGTGAGGCCGACCTCGACCGCCAGATCGCCTTTCTGACAGAGGCCTGCAAGCTGCGCTCGGTCGAGCGCGCCTCCAAGCTGGCCGACGGATCGCGGCAGGAGAACTCGGGCGAGCACTCGTGGCACCTGGCGCTCTTTGCGCTGGTGCTGGAGGGCGAGGCGCCGGAGGGGGTGCGGATCGACCGGGTGATCCGGATGGCGCTGATCCATGACCTCGTGGAGATCGACGCGGGCGATGCGCCGATCTTCGAGGCAGGGCTGGACCAGGCCGCGATCGAAGCCGCCGAACAGGCCGCCGCAGACCGGATCTTCGGGATGCTGCCCGAGGCGCAGGCGGCCGAGCTGCGCGCGCTTTGGGAGGAGTTCGAAGCCGCCGAAACCCCCGATGCGCGCTTTGCCAAGGCGCTCGACCGGTTTCAGCCGCCGGTGCTGAACCTTGCCAACGGCGGCGCGAGCTGGACGCCGTTCAACGTGGATTACGCGCGGGTCGCGGCGCGGTTGCAGCCGCCGATGGAGCGCGGCGCGCCCTCGCTCTGGCGCTGGATCGGGCCGCGCATCCGGGCCTTCTTCGAGCGGCAGGACAGCTGACGCGGCCGGGCGCAGAGGGCCGCAGTTGGGCCTTCCGCCCGCCCTGCCCTTGGGCTACCTGTCGGACATGGATCACGACGCCAGCCTCGACGCCCTCGGCCTGCTCTGCCCGTTGCCGGTGCTGAAGACCGCCAAGCAGATGCGCGCACTGGCACAGGGCGAGGTGCTGCGGGTGCAGACCGACGATCCGGCGGCGCTGATCGACATGCCGCATTACTGCGCCGAGTCGGGCAACGCCCTGCTCGGGCAGGACGAGGCGGGCGCGGTCATCACCTGGTATCTGCAAAAGAAGTAGGGGCGCGCCCGGCAGGCACGCCCCTCTTGTGTCATCCCGTCAGGCTCAGCGACCCAGCGACCACCAGCCCTTGCGCTTGGGCTTGGCCGGTTCGTCGGCGGCGGGCTCGGCCTCTGCCGTCTCCAGCACCGGCTCGGGCGCGGCTTCGGGCGCGGGTTCTGACGCGGGCGCGGGTTCTGGTGCGGGCTCCTGTGCAGGCTCGGACGCGGCCTCTTCTGCCGGGGCCTCGGGCTCGGCGGCGGGCTCAGCAGGTGCCTCGGCGGCCGGGGCCTTCTTGCGGGTGCGGGTCCGCTTGGGCTTGGGCTTGGCCTCGGGTTCGGGCGCGGCCTCGGCCTCGGCGACCGTTTCGGGCGCAGCCTCGACGGCCTCGGCGGGTGCCTCGGCTTGCGCCTCCGCTGCCTCGGGCGCGGGCTCCTCGGCCTTCTTGCTGCGGCTCCGGCTGCGGCTTCTGCTCCGGCCGGAGGGCTTCATCTCCGCCGGGGCCTCTTCCTCGGCGGAGGCGGCTTCGGCCGGCGCGGCGGCGTCGCCCTCGGCTTCGCCGGCAGCCTCGGCCTCAGTGGCCTCGGCGTCGCCCTCAGCGGACTCCTGGCCGCCCTGGGCCTCGCTGCCCTCGCCATTGCCGTTGCCGCCACGACGACGCCGACGGCGCCGACGCTTGCGCTTGGGCTTGTCCTCGCCACCCTCGGCTTCGGCCTCTTCGACCTCGGCCTCGACCTCGGCCACGTCGTCCTCGTCCTCCTCCTCGATCTCGGGAAGATCGGTGGTGTCGATGGAGATGACCGGGGCCGTGACCTCGGCAATCGAGCGCGTGGCCGTCTTGAACTTTTCGAGCGAGAAGTCCGGCGAGATCATGTGGGTGTCGGCCTCGAGCCGGACCGACATGCCGTAGCGGCTCTCGATGGAGGCGATGTGCTCGCGCTTCTGGTTCATCAGGAAGTTGATGATGCCGACCGGGGCCTTCAGCAGAACCTCGCGGTTCTTGCCGCGGGTGGCCTCCTCCTCGATCTGGCGCAGCACGGCGAGGCCGATGCTGTCATCGGAGCGCAGCAGACCGGTGCCGTGGCAGGACGGGCATGGCTGGGTGGTGGCCTCGAGCATCCCGGGGCGCAGGCGCTGGCGCGACATTTCCAGCAGGCCGAAACCGGAGATCCGGCCCACCTGGATGCGGGCGCGGTCGGTCTTGAGCTTGTCCTTGAAGCGCTTCTCGACGGCGGCGTTGTTGCGGCGCTCTTCCATGTCGATGAAGTCGATCACGATGAGGCCGGCAAGGTCGCGCAGGCGCAGCTGGCGGGCCACCTCCTCGGCGGCCTCCAGGTTGGTCTTGAGCGCGGTCTCCTCGATCGAGCCTTCCTTGGTGGCGCGGCCGGAGTTGACGTCGATCGCGACCAGCGCCTCGGTCACGCCGATCACGATGTAGCCGCCCGACTTGAGCTGGACGGTCGGGTTGAACATGGCGGCGAGGTAGCTTTCGACCTGGTAGCGGGCGAAGAGCGGCAGGCCCTCGGTGTAATGCTTCACGTTCTTCGAGTGGGACGGCATGATCATCTTCATGAAGTCCTTGGCGGTGCGGTAGCCCGCCTCGCCCTCGACCCAGACCTCGTCGATCTCCTTGGAGTAGAGATCGCGGATGGACCGCTTGATGAGGTTGCCCTCTTCGTAGATCGGCGCGGGGGCGGTGCTCTTGAGGGTCAGCTCGCGGATCTGCTCCCAGAGGCGCTTGAGATACTCGTAGTCGCGCTTGATCTCGGTCTTGGTGCGCTTGGCGCCCGCGGTGCGGACGATCAGCCCGGCGCCCTGGGGCACCTCGATCTCGGAGGCGATCTCCTTGAGCTTCTTGCGGTCGGCGGCATTGGTGATCTTGCGGGAGATGCCGCCGCCACGGGCGGTGTTGGGCATCAGCACGCAGTAGCGGCCGGCAAGCGAGAGATAGGTGGTGAGCGCCGCGCCCTTGTTGCCGCGCTCTTCCTTGACGACCTGCACCAGCATGATCTGGCGCACCTTGACCACTTCCTGGATCTTGTAGCGGCGCGGACGCGGCTTGCGGACCTGGGCGATCTCTTCCTGGACGTCTTCTTCGGCGACCGACTCGATCTCCTCGTCCTTGTCGGCGGCGGAGGTCTCGTCGTCGGAGTCGTCCTCTTCGCCATCCGCCTCGTCGGCGTCGGTGTCATCGTCGCTGTCGTCTGCGTTGTCGGCGACGGCTTGTGCCGCCTTGGAGGCCTCCTCGGCCCCGTTCTCCGAGGCTTCGGCGGCGCCGTCCTCGTTGACCAGGGTATCGGCCTCGTCTTCCTCCTCTCCGAGGTCGACCACGTCCATCCCGGAGATCGAGCCTTCGACCTCCCTGGTGGCGACGGCATCGTTGCTCTCGGATTTCTTGGAGCGCGAGCGGCGGCGGCGCGATTTCTTGGGCGCCTCCTCCTCGGCCGCCTGGGCCTCGGCATAGGCGCGCTCTTCCTCGAGCAGCGCCTTACGGTCGGCGACCGGGATCTGGTAGTAGTCGGGGTGGATTTCGGAGAAGGCCAGGAAGCCGTGGCGGTTGCCGCCGTAATCCACAAAGGCCGCCTGAAGCGAGGGCTCCACGCGGGTGACCTTGGCGAGATAGATGTTGCCGGCTAGCTGGCGTTTGTTGACCGATTCAAAGTCGAACTCCTCGACCTTGTTTCCGTCGACCACGACCACGCGAGTTTCCTCGGCGTGGGTGGCGTCGATAAGCATTTTCTTAGCCATAAGAACTCATTGCACGGCGTTCTTGCAGCGCGCCCCGGAGGGCGTACGTTGGAAAGGCCGTGTCTGGAAAGGGCGAATGCGCGGGACGGGCGTGGCAGGACGCGTGCTGATGCAGCTTCCCTTGCCTCGACGTCGATCCTCACGCGTTGCATCGCGGTTTGTCTCCGACGCGTCCCGGCCTTGCGGCGGTCGCGCCCGTTCGGGGGGCCGTCGCCTGCAAGTGCGGGGTAGGCCGTGTGGCCCCTCAAGTCGTTCCTCTCGGGGCCGGTTAACTCTGACGGACGCGGTGCGGCGGCACATCTGGCTCGCGTTCCGCACGTCCCTGTCAGGGAAATCGCTCCGGACCACCTCAGGGCACCTGCCATGGGCCGTCCGTGGGGGGACCATAACGGAGGGGAGCGCGGAATGACAATGGCAAATTCGCGCAGGCCGCACACGCGGGAGTTGTGGCCGTTCCAGCCCCATCGCATCGTCATCCTCGGGCCCGACCCGAGGATGACAGAACGAACGTCAGCCCGGCCCCTCACCGGTAGAGCAGCGAGCGGCCCTCGGCGAAGAGGTGCACCTTTTCGGGCGCCGCCGTCATTCGCACCGTCTTGCCGCGCATGTCGCGCTGCACGCCGGGGAGCTTGGCGATGACGGTATCGGTGTCTTCGTCCAGCTTGAGCGGCGCGAAGTAGAGCTGGGTGACCTCGCCGAGCGCCTCGGTGATCTCGACCGTGCCCTCGAAGGCGAAGTTTTCGTCGTCGGTCGGCAGCATGTCTTCGGGGCGGATGCCCACGTTCACCTCGCGGTCCTTGTCCTCGGGCCGGCTGGGCACGACGGACCAGATGGTGCCGCCGCCGTCGCCCACGGTCACGCCGGTGCGCGCGCCGGTCTCGACGATCCGGCCGCGCAGCAGGTTCATGGCGGGAGAGCCGATGAACTGGGCGACGAACTCGTTTTCGGGCGTCTCGTAGAGCTCCAGCGGCGTGCCGACCTGGGCGATGCCCTTGTTGGCCAGCACCACGATGCGGGTGGCCAGGGTCATGGCCTCGACCTGGTCGTGGGTGACGTAGATCATGGTGCTCTCGGGCATCTGCTCCTTGAGCTGGGCGATCTCGATGCGTGTCGCCACCCGCAGGGCGGCGTCGAGGTTGGAAAGCGGCTCGTCGAAGAGATAGACCTTGGGATTGCGCACGATGCTGCGCCCGATGGCCACCCGCTGGCGCTGGCCGCCCGAGAGCGCCTTGGGCAGCCGGTCGAGATAGGGTTCGAGCTGGAGCTTGCTCGCGGCCCGGTTCACCGCCTCGTCGATTTCCTTGCGGCTCTTCTTGGCGAGCTTGAGGGCAAACTCCATGTTCTCGCGCACCGTCATGTGCGGATAAAGCGCGTAGGACTGGAACACCATGGCGATGCCGCGCTCGGAGGGGGGCACGTCGTTGACCACCTGCCCGTCGATCTCCAGCGTGCCGCCGGTGATCTTTTCGAGCCCGGCGATCATCCGCAGCAGGGTGGACTTGCCGCAGCCCGAAGGGCCGACGAAGACGATCAGCTCCCCGGTCTCGATGTCGAGGTTGATGTTCTTCAGCACATCCACCGTGCCGCCGTAGGTCTTGGCCACATCGGTCAGCTTCAGGTCCGCCATCGCGGTCTCCTCCCTCGTGTCTCTAGCGGCCCAGCAGGGCAAAGCCCCAGGGCCCGAGTGCAAGATTGCCGTCCTGCGGGGCAACGGCCCCCAGCGCGGCGGCCTCGGACAGCGGGGCCCAGCCGGCCTCGACCGCAGGGCGCGCCGCGCCCTCGCCGAGGTTGAAGAGGGCCAGGACCTCCCTGCCCGCCTCGCCCTTGCGGCGGATCACCAGCAGATCGCCCTGCGCCTCGATGGCCTGCGCGCCGGTCGCCAGCACGGTGTGGGCCTTGCGCAGCGCCACGGCGCGGCGGTAGTGGGCCAGCATCGCGCCCTCGTCGCCCTCCTGCTCGGCCACTGCCTTCGGCAGGTGGTCGGCGGGAACGGGCAGCCAGGGGCGTGCCTCGTTGCCATGCGAGAAACCGCCATGCACGCCGGCATCCCAGACCATCGGCGTGCGGCACCCGTCGCGGCCCTTGAACTCGGGCCAGAACTCGATGCCGTAGGGGTCGCGCAGGTCTTCGAAGGCGATCTCTGCCTCGGTCAGCCCGAGCTCTTCGCCCTGGTAGAGGCAGGCCGAGCCGCGCAGGCACATCATCAGCACCACATAGGTGCGGGCGGCCTCTTCGGAGAGGTTCCACCGGCTGATGTGGCGCGGCACGTCGTGGTTGGAGAAGGCCCAGCAGGCCCAGCCGTCGGCGGCCACCCGCTCGACGCGGTGCATCACCTCGGCGATGTAGGGGGCGGTGGGCATGTCCTTGGCCAGCAGCTCGAAGGCGTAGCACATGTTCATCAGGTCATCGCCCGCGGTGTACTGGCCGAGGATCTCGAGGCCGAGCTGGGCATCGCCGACCTCGCCCACGGCCGCCGCGCCATAGGGCTTCATCACCGCGCGGAGGCGCCGGAGAAAGGCCAGGTTCTCGGGGCGAGACTTGTCGTAGAGATGTTCCTGCCAGTTGTAGGGGTTGACCGCCGGGGCGGTCTGGTCGTTGCGCAGGGCCGGGTCCAGCGCGGGGTTGTCGCGCAGCTCGGCGTCGTGGACGTAGAAGTTGATGGTGTCGAGGCGGAAGCCGTCGACCCCCCGCTGGAGCCAGAACTCGGCCACGCGCAGAAGCTCGTTCTGCACCTCGGTGCAATGGAAGTTGAGGTCGGGCTGGGAGGTGAGGAAGTTGTGCAGGTAGTACTGCATCCGCCCGCCATCCCACTGCCAGGCCGAGCCGCCGAAGATCGAGAGCCAGTTGTTGGGCGGCGCGCCGGTGGGCTTGGGATCGGCCCAGACATACCAGTCGGCGCGCGGGTTGGTGCGATCGCTGCGGCTTTCGCGGAACCAGGGGTGCAGGTCGGAGGTATGCGAGAGCACGAGGTCGATCAGCACCTTCAGGCCCAGCTCGTGGGCGCGGGCGATCAGCGCGTCGAAGTCGGCGAGGCTGCCGAACATCGGGTCCACCTCGCGGTAGTCGCTGACGTCGTAGCCGAAGTCCTTCATCGGGCTCTTGAAGAAGGGGCTGATCCAGAGGGCATCGACCCCGAGCGAGGCGATGTGATCGAGCCGGCGGGTGATGCCGGCGAGGTCGCCCACGCCGTCGCCGGTGCTGTCCTGGTAGCTGCGCGGGTAGACCTGGTAGATCACCGCGCCGCGCCACCAGTCGGGGTTGGCGACCCGTGCGGCGATGGCGTCTTCGATGGTAGTCATGTCGTTCATGGGCATCTCACTTGACCGAGCCGGCCAGCAGGCCGCGCACGAGGTATCTTTGCATGGCGAAGAACACGAGGAGCGGCACGGAAATGGAGACGAAGGCCGCGGTGGCCAGGATCTCCCAGTTGCCGCCGCGCGTGCCGAGGAGTTCGACGATCTGGCGGGTCATCACCGTGGTGTCGCCCGAGCTGTCGATGAGGAAGACCAGAGCGACGAGCAGGTCGTTCCATGTCCAGAGAAACTGGAAGATGGCGAAGCTGGCGAGCGCCGGAAAGCTGAGCGGCAGGACGATTCTGGTGAAGATCTGGAAGTCGGTCGCGCCGTCGACCTTGGCGTTCTCGATGATGTCGCGCGGCAGGCCGACCATGTAGTTGCGCAGCAGGTAAATGGCGAGCGGCAGGCCGAAGCCGGTATGCGCGAGCCAGGTTCCGATGTAGCCCTTGCCGATGCCGATGTCGTTGTGGAACTTCAAGAGCGGGATCAGCGCCAGTTGCAGCGGCACCACCAGCAGCGCGACGATGGCGGCGATCAGCAGGGCGCGGCCGGGGAAATCCATCCAGGCCAGCGCGTAGGCCGCGAAGGCCGCCACCAGGATCGGGATGATCGTGGCCGGGATCGTCACCGTGAGCGTGTTGAAGAAGGCCTTGGCCATGCTGTCTGTCCGGTCGCCGGAGAAGAGCACGCGCTCGTAGTTGGCGGTGGTGAACTCGGGCGGCGTGGTCGTGGTGACGAAGATCCGCTGGCCGCGGCCGCTGATCTGCTCGTCGTTGCCGCGCCAGGTGTAGCTGCCATCGGCCTCCACGGTCATGCTCTCGCCATCGCCCATGTCGGCGGTCTCGCCGGGGGCGAATGCGCCCACGTCGCGGCTGGAGACCCCGAAGGCCGAGAGCGTGCCGCCCTCCTCGCCGAAGAGGTTGCCGGTGAGCACGAAGCCATCGCCCTCGGCCACGCGGGCATCGGGATCGTCGGTGCGCAGCTGGACGACCTGCTCGGTGGGAAAGAGCGCCTTCCACCAGCCCGTTGCGCTGATCTGGTCTGCGGTGCGGAAGGAGGAGACGAAGAGGCCGACGGTGGGGAAGATCCAGAGCAGCACCAGCAGCACCACGGATATGTTCACCGCCCAGGAGAGGCCCGACTTTCTGCCAGCAATATTATCCATGAGTGTCTCCCATGCGGTCGAGGGCCATCACCGCATCTCCTTGCGGGCGTTGTAGACGTTCCAGACGAGGATCGGCGTCACCAGCAGCATGATGACCATGGCCGAGGCCGAGCCCACGCCCCAGTCGTTGGCGCGAAAGAGCTTGTCGTACATGTAGTTGGCCAGCACCTGGGTCTCCCATTGCCCATTGGTCATGGCGAAGACGATGTCGAAGATCTTCAGTACCACGATGGTGATGGTGGTCCAGACGACGACGATGGTGCCCATGATCTGAGGCACCTTGATCTTGAAGAAGATCTGGAACGGGTTGGCACCGTCGACGATGGCGGCCTCCACGGTTTCCTCGGGGATGCCGCGCAGGGCGGCCGAGAGGATCACCATGGCGAAGCCGGTCTGGATCCAGATCAGCACGGCCATGAGGAAGAAGTTGTTCCAGAACGGCACGGTGAGCCAGGCCGTGGGCTCGCCGCCGAGGCTGACCACGATGGCGTTGAGCACGCCGATCTGCTCCTGCCCCTCGGCGCGGTAGTCGTAGACCAGCTTCCAGATCACCGCCGCACCGACGAAGGAAATGGCCATCGGCATGAAGATGATCGACTTGGCCAGGGCGCCCCACTTGATCCGGTCGGTCAGCTGGGCCGCGAGCAGGCCGAAGGCGGTGGAGAGGGCGGGCACCACGAAGAGCCAGAGCATGTTGTTGAGGAGCGCCTCCATGAACTTGGGGTCGTTCCACATTTGCACGTAGTTCTCGGCACCGGCCCATTCGTAGCCGCCGCCCGGCACGCGGTTGGTGAGCGAGAGGCGCAGCGTTTCGACCACCGGGTAGGCCAGGTAGAGGCCGAGGGCGAGGACGGCGGGGGCCAGAAAGAGCCAGGGGCGGATCAGGTTGGCGCGGTTGATGTTGCGGCCCGCGTTGGGGCCACGGGCCGGGTAGAGCACCTTGTCGAGGAAGATGTTGGAAAAATAGAAGTAGCCCACGCATCCGCCGACGCCGATGACGATGGTCAGAAGCCCTTGTAGTGCCGGATGCATGGTTGCCCTCCCCCGGGTGCCGGTGTCGAGCGGCCTTTCGCGGCCGCCCGCAGGGTGGGCAATTTGCCCACCGTTCGGAAGGTGGGCAGATCGCCCACCCTGCGCGTCAGGTCACTTCACCGCGTCCCAGCTTTGCTGGATCTCGCCGGTCACGGTGCCCACGTCCTTGCCGCCGACATAATCGACCATGCCGGTCCAGAAGCTGCCCGCGCCGACGGCGCCGGGCATCAGGTCGGAGGCATCGAAGCGGAAGGTGGTGGCCGAGAGCAGGATGTCGTTCATCTTGCGCAGGGTCGGGTCGCCGAAGGCATCGAGGTTCACGCCCTTGTGCGGGGTCAAAAAGCCCTTGCGCGCCATCCAGATCTCATGCGCTTCGGGCGACTGCAGGAAGGTGATCAGCTCATGGGCGGCGGGGCTGTCGTTGGTGATGGCCCAGAGCGTGCCCGCACCCAGCACCGGCTGGCCCAGACCCCCCTCGCCGGAGGCCGGGAAGTAGAAGAAATCCACATCCTCGCCCACCACGGAGCCCTCGGGGAAGAAGCTCGGGATGAAGCTCGCCTGCTTGTGCATGTAGCACTGCGGCGGGGCCGAAAAGAGGCCCTTGGGGCTTTCGCGGAAGTCTGTGGTGGCGACCGCGCCGGCGCCGCCGGCGACCCAGTCGTCGTTGAGGGCGAACTCGCCGAAGGCCTCGATCGCGCCCACGACGGCCGGATCGGTGAAGGGGATCTCGTTGCTCACCCACTGGTCGTAGACCTCGGGGGCCTGGGTGCGCAGCATCATGTCCTCGACCCAGTCGGTCGCAGGCCAGCCGGTGGCGCCGCCGGAGCCGAGGCCGATGCACCAGGGCGTTTCGCCATCCTCGACGATCTGGGCCGACAGCGCCTTCAGGTCTTCGAGCGTTTCGGGAACCTCGTAGCCGGCATCCTCGAAGTTCTCGGGGATGTACCAGACGAGGCTCTTGAGATCGACCTTGTAGAAGAAGCCGTAGAGCGCGGGGTTGCCGTCGGGGCCGGCGTAGGTGCCCAGATCGACCCAGCTCTGGCCGGCGGCGTAATTCTCCTTCACCCAGTCCTCGGTGCCATCGGCAAGCGGGGTCAGGAAACCGCGCTGGGCCATCACGGCGGCGAGGCCCGGCTGCGGGAAGACGGCGACGTTGGGCGCGGAGCCCGCCTCGGCGTCGATCACGATCTGCTGTTCGAAGCTGTCGGAGCCGGTATAGCGCACGTCATGGCCGGACTGCTCGGCGAAGACGCTCAGAACCGCCTGCACGTGCTCCTCATCGGCGCCGATCCAGGGGCCGGCCACGGTGATCTGCTCGGCCAGCGCCGGTCCGCTCATCAGCGCCAGAACGGCACAGCTCGTCTTGAAGGGGTGTTTCATGCGTTTATCCTCCCGGTTGTGGCGCGCGGGCCCTGCCCCGCGCCGTCATGTCTCCCGCGCCCCATTGTTCAGGCCGACATCGACTCGACCTTTCAAAGCGCTTTGGATGCTCGAAGCATGCCGCATCGCGCAGCTTGCGTCAACAGGGCCAAAACCTAGCCCGCTTGTTTCATTGAGCAATTATGCAGGTGCAGAAATTCAATGCTGCGCACACACGCCTTTGACGCGCGGCCAAACCGGCGCTAGCCTGCGCAGGACTTTAAAGCGCTTTGAAAGACCGACGCCCGATGAACCTGAAGGAGCTTGCCGCAAACCTTGGCCTCTCCCAGACAACCGTGAGCCGCGCGCTCAACGGCTATCCGGAGGTGAACGAGGACACCCGCAAGCGGGTGATGGCGGCGGCAGTGAAACACAACTACCGCCCCAACACCCGTGCCCAGAGCCTGGCCACGGGCCGTGCGATGGCCATCGGCCACGTGATTCCCATCAGCACCAACCACGAGATGATGAACCCGGTCTTCGGGGATTTCATCGGCGGTGCGGGCGAGGTCTATGCCCGGGCGAATTACGACATGATGCTTTCGGTGGTGCCTGACGACAACGAGGACAGCGCCTATCGGACCATGGCGCAGCGCCACTCGGTCGACGGCATCGTGATTCACGGGCCACGGCGCGACGATCCGCGGATCGCGCTGCTCAAGGAAGTCGGCCTGCCCTTCGTGGTGCATGGGCGCGCGCCGGTCGAGGACCCCGATTACTCCTGGGTCGACGTGAACAACCGCCGCGCCTTCGAGCGGGCCACGCTGCATCTCGCCGACCTGGGCCACCGCAGGATCGCCCTGCTGAACGGGCTCGAGAGCATGGATTTTGCCATGCGCCGCCGCGAGGGGTTCGAGGCGGCGCTGGCGGCGCGAGGGCTGCCTTCCGTCCCTGAGTTGCTCCGGTCGGACGAGATGACGGAAGGCTATGGTTACGAGGCCGCCGCCACGATGCTGGCCTTGCCGTCACCGCCCACGGCCTTTCTGGTCTCCTCCCTGATCTCCGCCATCGGCGTGCGCCGGGCGGTGGAGGAGCGCGGCCTGGCGATGGGGCGCGACATCTCGATCATCACCCATGACGATGATCTGGGGTACTTCAAGAACGGCGGAGAAGTACCTGTTTTCACAGCAACTCGCAGCTCCGTAAGGGAGGCTGGCCGGATTGCCGCCGAAATGCTCCTGGGCCTCATAGAGAACCCGGGCACCGGCCCCAGGCAGCACCTGCTCGAGGCCGACCTGACCCTTGGCATCTCCACCGGGCCCGCGCCCGACACCGCTTCGCGATAGGACAGATTTCATGCTCAGCCATAGACGCGCCGACTTCCCCGAGGGGTTTCTCTTCGGCACTGCCACCTCGGCCTATCAGATCGAGGGCCATGCAGAGGGCGGCGCCGGGCGCACCCAGTGGGACGACTTTGCCGCCACGCCCGGCAACGTGGTTCATGGAGAGAACGGCGCCCGCGCCTGCGATCACTTCAAAAGATGGCCGCAAGACCTTGACCTCATTGCACAAGCCGGGATCGACGTTTACCGCTTCAGCCTGTCCTGGGCGCGGATCATGCCGGAGGGCATCGGCCCGGCCAATCCCGAGGGGCTCGATTTTTACGACCGGCTGGTGGACGGGATGCTGGAGCGCGGCCTCAAGCCCGCGGCGACCCTGTATCACTGGGAGCTGCCCTCCCCGCTGCTCGACCGGGGCGGCTGGCGCAACCGCGACATCGCCCGCTGGTTCGCCGACTATACCTACACGGCGATGGCCCGCCTGGGCGACCGGATCTGGTCGGCCGCGCCGATCAACGAACCCTGGTGCGTGGGCTGGCTGAGCCATTTCATGGGGCTGCACGCGCCCGGCCTGCGCGACATCCGGGCCACCGCGCGGGCGATGCACCATGTCTGCCTCGCGCATGGCGAGGCGATCGCCGCGATGCGCAGCCATGGCATGGACAACCTCGGGGCGGTGTTCAACTTCGAGTACGCCCAGCCCGCCGACGAGAGCCCCGAGGCGCAGGCCGCGGCCAGGCGCTACGATGGCATCTACAACCGCTGGTTCCGCTCGGGCATCTTCAAGGGGGAGTATCCGGAGGACGTGCTGGAGGGCCTCGGGCCGCACATGCCGGAGCACTGGCAGGACGACTTTGCCACCATCACCGCTCCGCTCGACTGGTGCGGCCTCAACTACTACACCCGCAAGCTGATCGCGCCCGACCCCGGTGCGCCCTGGCCGCATTACACCGAAGGGGCCGGCGATCTGCCCAAGACCCAGGTGGGATGGGAGATCTACCCCGAGGGGCTCCATCATTTCCTGGCCGACACCGCCGCCAACTACACCGGCGACCTGCCGCTCTACGTGACCGAGAACGGGATGGCCTGGCCGGACGTGCCGGGCGTGCCCGACGATGCCCGCATCGCCTATATCGACGCCCATCTCGGCGCGGTTAAGCTGGCGATTGCCGAGGGTGTGCCGGTGAAGGGCTATTACATCTGGTCGCTGATGGACAACTACGAGTGGGCGCATGGCTACGGCCCGCGTTTCGGGCTGGTGCATGTGGACTACGACAGCTTGCAGCGCACCCCCAAAGCCTCCTATGAGGCGCTGAAGGCCGCCCTGAGGACGAACCCATGACCCATACCGCGCTGATTGCAGACATCGGCGGCACCAACACCCGGCTGGCGCTTGCGCGCGGCCCCGAGCTCGATTTTGCCAGCATCCAGCGCTTTCGCAACGCGGAGTTCCCGGATTTCGAGGCGGTGGTGCAGGCCTACCTGCCGCAGGTGGGTGCGCCGGAGATCGGCGGCGCCTGCGTGGCCGCGGCCGGCCCGGTGGTGGACGGCGTGGCGGAGCTGACCAACATCGACTGGACGCTCGACATTGCCACCATCGCGCGGGCGGCCGGCTGCGCGGGCGTGGCGCTGCTGAACGACCTGCAGGCCCCCGGCCATGCGATCGGCCATATCGACCCCTCGGGGCTGGTGCCGATCATTGCCGCCCCGGAGCCACCTGTGGCCGGTGCCACGGCGCTGGTGGTGAACGTGGGCACCGGGTTCAACGCCGTGCCGGTGCATGTCACCCCGGGCGGGCGTTTCGTGCCGCCCTCGGAGAGCGGCCATGTGAACCTGCCGATCCGCACCGAGGCCGATCTGCGGCTGAGTCATTATGTCGATGACAGCCACGGGTTTCCGGCGGTGGAAGAGGTGCTCTCGGGGCGCGGGCTCGAGAACGTGTATCGCTGGCACTGCGCCGAGACCGGGGCGGCGCCGGAGCTGCGCGGCAGCGAGATCATCGCCGCGGCCGAGGCGGCCCGGAGCCCGCAGGCGGTGGCCGCGGTGCAGACCTTCCTGCGGTTTCTCGGCACCGTCTCGGGCAACCTCGCGCTGGAGCACCTGCCCTTCGGCGGGGTCTACCTCGTGGGCGGCGTGGCGGTGGGCCTTGCTCAGATGCTGAAGGTCGGCGCCTTTGCGGAGGGCTTCCGCGACAAGGGCCGGTTCGGCGCCTTCATGGCGGATTTCCCGGTTACCCTGGTGCGCGATGACCGGGCACCGCTGATCGGCTGCGCCTGGCATCTGCACGAGCGCCTCGGCGCCTGACCGGCGGGCGGGCGTGACGCCCGGCTGTGGCGCGGGATTTCCGCGCGCCTCGTAAGTCAATCTTAAGACCTCTCGGGCATCCATCCTTCATCCAACCGACCGGATGAAGGAGTCGTCCCATGCATTCGCCCTTCGCCTCGCTGATGAGGGAGGCCGCCAGATGAGCGATGCCAGCCTGCGCGTGCCTCTCCCCGAGCGGCTCGACCTGCCCGCAGCCGCCCCCCTGCGCGAGGCGCTCCTGCCGCTTGTCGGCAAACCCCTCGTGCTCGACGCCACCGGCTGTTCGACGATCGGCACGCCGGGGGTTCAGGTGCTGCTTTCCGCCGCGCGGAGCTGGCGCGAGGCGGGCGCCCTGCTTTCGGTCGAGGGTGTCTCGCCGGCCTGCGAAGCCCAGCTCGCCCACCTGGGCCTCACCACGGACGACCTGTGCAGCAAGGAGCAGGCCGCATGAGCCTCAGGATCCTGGCGGTGGATGACAGCCGCACCATCCGCGACATGCTCAAGCTCGCCCTCGGCCAGGCCGGGTTCACGCCGCAGGTGGCGGAAGACGGGCTGCACGGGCTCGAGGTGCTGGAAGACATGGTGGACGAGGGCGCGCCGCCCGACGCGATCATCACCGATATCAACATGCCCCGGATGGACGGATTCGGCTTCATCGACGCGGTGCGCGCCAAGGACGAGCATCGCGCGGTGCCGATCCTCGTGCTTTCGACCGAAAGCGCCGCCGAGCTGAAGGCCCGGGCCCGCACCTCCGGCGCCACCGGGTGGATCGTCAAGCCCTTCGACCCGGTGAAGCTGGTGAAGGCGATCAACATGGTCGCCGGGAAAGGAGCCGCCTGATGTCCACCGATCCGATGGCCGAGATCCGCGCCAGCTTCTTCATCGAATGCGAGGAGCTGCTGGAAAGCCTGCAAGACGGGCTGACCGCCATGGACGACGGCGACACCGAGAGCGAGACCATCAATGTCTGCTTTCGCGCGGTCCATTCGATCAAGGGCGGCGCCGGGGCCTTCGGGCTGGAAGAACTGGTGCGATTCGCCCACCGCTTCGAGACGGTGATGGACGAGATCCGCAACGGCCGGCTCGAGCCCAGCCGCGACACCATCGCGCTGTTCTTCCGCGGCGCCGATGTGCTCTACGACATCGTCCGCGCCTCACGCGACGGCGACAGCCTCGACAAGGCCACCACCGAGGCGGTGCTGGGTGACCTCGAGGCGCTTGTCGGCGGGGTGATCGAGAAGGAGGAGGCCGAGGAGGAGATCGACTTTGCCCCGATGACCCTCACGCTCGATCCGCTCGAGGCGGGGGAGGACGGCGACGTCGCCGACCTCGCACCGCAAGACGACAGCCCGCCGGGATTCGAGATCCGCTTTCAACCGGCGGCGGAGCTCTTCGCCTCGGGCAACGAGCCGCGCCACCTGCTGGCCGCGCTGCACGACCTCGGAGAGGTGACCACCACATGCGACCTCTCGCGCATCCCCTCGCTCGACGGGCTCGCGCCGGAGGAGGGCCACATCGGCTGGAGCTGCAGGCTCGTCACCGGCGCCCGGAAGGAGGAGGTGGCGGAGATCTTCGAGTTCGTCGAGGGGCTTTGCGAGCTCTCGATCGAGCCGACGGGCCGCGCTGCGCCCGGCCTTCCCGATCTCGACAGCATCCTCATCCCCGGCACCGTCCCGGACGACGTTGCCGCCGCTGCGGACGAGGCAACCGAGACCGCCCCGGAGCCCGAGCCCCTGGCCATCGCGCCGGCCCCTCCGGCCGACCCTCTTGCCACGGCCGCGCCCGTTCCCGCGCCGCCCGCCGCGCCGCCCGCCGGTGGCAAGGACAGCAAGCAGGCGGCCAGCGCCAAGGCCACCGTCCGGGTCGACCTCGACCGGATCGAGCGGCTGGTGAACCTCGTGGGCGAATTGGTGATCAACCAGGCCATGCTGAGCCAGAGCGTTGCCGAGGCGGGCATCCCGGCCAACTCCACCGTGGCGTCTGGGCTGGAGGAGTTTCTCCAGCTCACCCGCGACATCCAGGAGAGCGTGATGATGATCCGCGCCCAGCCGGTGAAATCGCTGTTCCAGCGGATGAGCCGAATCGTGCGCGAGAGCTCCGCGATGGTCGGCAAATCGGTGCGCTTCGTCACCGATGGCGAACAGACCGAAATCGACAAGACGGTGATCGAGCGGCTCGCCGATCCGCTCACCCACATGGTCCGCAACGCGGTCGATCACGGGCTCGAAACGACGGAGAGGCGCCTCGCCGCTGGCAAGCCCGCCGACGGGGTGGTGACGCTCACCGCCGCGCACAAGTCGGGCCGGGTGGTTCTGGAGATCAAGGACGATGGCGCCGGCATCGACCGGGAGGTGGTGAAGGCCAAGGCAGAGGAAAAGGGGCTCATCGCTCCGGGCGTCCCGATGTCGGACCAGGAGATCGACAACCTTCTGTTCCTGCCCGGCTTCTCCACCGCCAAACAGGTCTCCGACCTGTCGGGTCGCGGCGTGGGCATGGATGTGGTGCGGAGCTCGATCCAGGCCCTTGGTGGCCGCGTCACCATCACCTCCGAGCCCGGCTCCGGCACCACCTTCTCGATCTCCCTGCCGCTGACCCTGGCGGTGCTCGACGGGATGGTGGTGGAGGCCGGCGGCGAGATTCTCGTCGTTCCGCTGGGCTCGATCTCCGAGACCCTCACCCTGCAGGCCGCCGACATGGAACAGCTCGGCGCGGGCACGACGCTGGTGCGTATCCGCGAGGAGTTCGTGCCGCTTCTCGACATGGCCGTGCAGCTCGGGTTCCGCACGCCCCTGCCCAGCTACGTCGGCAGCTCGGTGCTGCTCATCGCGATGGAGGACAACACCCGATCGGCACTGGTGGTCGACCGGATCGTCGAACAGCGCCAGGTGGTCATCAAGGGCTTGCAGGAAAGCTACGGCCGCATTCCCGGGATCGCCGCCGCCACCATCCTCGGCAACGGGCGCATCGCGCTGATCCTCGACCCGGCCGATCTGATCGCCTCGGCCAGCAACACCCGCGGCATGCAACCCTTCGATCTCGCAGGATGACCCCATGACCAGTACCGAAGACAACGCCCACGACCCGACCCGCCAGGAACTGCTCAGCTTTCACGTCGGCGCACAGGAATACTCGATCGACATCATCTCGGTGCGCGAGATCCGCAGCTGGACCGAGGCGACCCCCCTGCCCCATGCGCCCCCCTATGTGCGCGGCGTGATCAACCTGCGCGGCACCGTTCTGCCGATCATCGACCTTGCCAAGCGCCTCGGCATCCCCGCAGGCGAGAAGAACGATCGCAACGTCATCGTCGTGGTGCAGTCGGGCGACAACACCGTGGGCCTCCTGGTCGATGCGGTCTCCGACATCTTCGCGGTCTCCGAGGCCGAGTTGCAGGCCCCGCCCGACATGTCTTCCGACGGCTCGCTCAAATGCGTGCGCGCGCTCACCATCCACGAAGAGCGCATGCTGCGGGTGCTCGACCTTGCCGCCGTGCTGCCCAATGTCGACGCCGAGGCCGCGTGACCCCCGCCGGCGCCTCTCCCCTCGCAGCCGCGACCCGGCTCTCCGGCGGAGCCCCGTCCGAGGCGCTCTCGCCGGAGAAGCGTGCGCAATTCGATGCGATCGCCGCGACGGCTCGAGAGGCCGCCGGGCTGCACATCGTGCCCGAGAAATCCGCGATGGTCTTCTCGCGCATCGGCAAGCGGCTGCGCGCCCTCGGGCTTGCCAGCCTCGATGACTATATCGCGCTGATACGGGGTCCGGGCGCAGCCCAGGAACGCGAGCACCTGATTTCGGCCCTGACCACGAATGTCACCAGCTTCTTTCGAGAGGATCATCATTTCGCGCATTTCGCCGACGCGATCCTGCCCGGCCTGATCGCGCGCGCGCGCGCCGGCGGGCGGGTCCGGCTGTGGTCATCGGCCTGCTCGTCGGGCCAGGAGGCCTACAGCCTGGCGATGGTGGTGCTCGAGAGGTTTCCCGAAGCCGCGCGACACGACCTCCGGATCCTGGCCTCGGACATCGACCACCAGGTTCTCGCCACGGCGCGCGCGGCGACCTATCCCGCCGACCTCGTGGCTCCGCTCACGGCCGGCGGGCGCGACAGGTTTCTTCGTCCGGCGGAGGGCGACGAGGTGGCCGTGAAGGACGAAGTCCGCGCGCTGGTTGCCTTCCGCCATCTGAACCTGATGGGCAACTGGCCCATGAAGGGCCGGTTCGACGTGATCTTTTGCCGGAACGTGATGATCTATTTCGACCAACCGACGCAGAACCGGCTGATCTCGCGCTTCGCCGAGGTCTGCGCGCCCGGCGCAGTTCTCTACCTCGGCCATTCCGAGCGCATCGACCCTGCATCCGGCGCTCCCTTCCGACAGGTCGGCCAGACCACCTTCGTCTTCGAGCCCGCCGCTGCGGCCCACCTTCACATGCCCTTCGGCGCCCACCAGGAGCACCCCGATGTCTCTCCGTGAAAAACTCCACGTCATGGTCGTCGACGACATGTCAACCAGTCGCGGGCTGATCCTGCAGGCACTCGATGCCATGGGCGTGACCCACGTGCGCTACACTGCCGACGGCAAGGCCGCGCTGGCCGAGCTGGAGAAGAAGCCCGCTCATCTCGTCATTTCCGACTACAACATGCCGGGCATGGACGGGCTGCACCTGCTGAAGGCGCTGCGCACCCACGCGCGGCTCAAGGGCATCGGGTTCATCCTGATCACCGGGAAGGCAGACAAGCAGATCATCGATACCGGCCGGGCGCTCGGAATGAACAACTTCATCAAGAAGCCCTTCGCCCCGAAGGACCTTCATGCCTGCATGGAAGCCGTGGTGGGCCGGCTGTGAGCATTCATATCCTCGACGCGGATGGCGGCAGCACTGCAGACCTGCCGATTTCGGCTCTGCTGTCCCGGCTGGCAGACACGCTCGACGGGTTGGCGGGGCGGACGGCACAGATGCAGGACGATCTGGGCGCCCTTCTGACCCAGGCCGGGCAACTCACCCGAGCACAGCTGCGCGAGTTGCAGGGTCTCGACCTGATCCACCAGACGCTGGACGATCTTCGTGCCGCCGCGCATCTGGCCGCTGATGCCGCCGGGCGAAATGACCATATCGACATCGCAGTTCTTGCCGACCTGCTCCGACTCGAAAGCTGCCGCATCGCGCTGCTCCAGGGGGGCGAGGCCGCCTTGCAGCAAGAACAGCCGAGCGGCGAGATCGACTTTTTCTGAAGGGTCCCTGGGCTCGGCCACAGGCAACCGGGCAGATTTCAGCCGAGGGCCTGTGCCCGGCGTCAGACCGATGGTGGCGGGCATGCTCCCGCGCGCCGTCCGGGCCGCCTGGCCGGCAGGGCCTGGCGGCCAGCCAATCATGGATGTCTGGCTGAGCGTGTGAGCGAACGGAGGCCGGGCGCGGCAGAGGCGCTCCGTTCCGATGGCTCCGGCGGTCTTTGGACTCGATCCCGACCGACGCATGGGTCAGAACAGCTCGAGGTCGTCGCCTGCCTCTGCCGGTCGGGGCGCGGAAACCGGGGGCCGCGGCTCGTCGAACTTGGCGATCAGCATCTGCCGGGCACGGCCGCTCTCTGGCCAGAACTGGACCCGGCGTCCCTGCGTGCCACCGAGCGATTGCGCGGTCAGCGGGATCCTCTCGCGTTCAAGAAACTCGATCACGAAGGCACCGTTGCGGGCGCCGATGTCGGAACTGGCCTTGATCATGCGCGCGCCGCCGAAGACCTTGGCCTCGAGCCGATCCCGATGCGCGCCGGCCTTCAGCATGCCGTTGATCAGCAGTTCCATGGCATTGGCTCCGATGGCCGCCTCGTAGAGGTCGGTTCCGCCGCCGCCGGGCAGCAGGATGTGGTTCATGCCGCCAAGCCTGGCGTGGTTGTCCCACAGGCAGACCGAGACGCAACTCCCCAGGATGGTGGTGAGCAGCATGGCCGGATCGCCGGAGACCCCGAACTCGCCCTGTGCCACATGCATGGTCGATCCCTTCTGCATCATCCGATCGCAACAGGTTGCTTGCCGCAGATCGCCAGGATCTCGTCTCCCACGCGGTCAAGCGGAACCAGCGCCTCGGCGGCGCCGGTCTCCCAGGCGACGCGGGGCATGCCCCAGACCGTGCTGCTCTCCTTGCTTTGTGCGAGGCTGCGCGCGCCGCCGGCGCGCAGCTCGAGCATGCCGGCGGCGCCGTCGCGGCCCATGCCCGTGAGCAGGATGGCCAGAAGTTGCGGCGCGAGGCCGATGGCCGAATGGAACAGGCGGTCGACCGAGGGGCGGTGACCGCTGACGAGATCCCCCTCGGTCAGCCGGCACTGCGGAAGCGTCCCGACGCCCGCCCCGATCTGAAGCTCGAGATGGCATGGCCCGCCGGGGGCGAAGACGACCATGCCCTGCGCCAGTTCTAGCCCCGGTCGCGCGAGAACCACGCGTGGCGCGATCAGGCCAGACAGCCGGCGCGCGAGGCTCTCCATGAACGGGGCCGGCATGTGCTGGACGACAACGATTGGTGGGGCGTTGGGCGGCATGGCGCCGAGAACGCGCTCGAGCGCCTCGACCCCGCCGGTGGACGATCCGATGAGGACGATCCGGCCGTTCCAGCGAAAGCGGGTATGGTCGGGAGCCGCGGGTCGGGAAGCCCGGGGCTCGACCCGCGCCAGGGAGGCCTCGAAGATGCGGTCCGCAACCTCACCCGCGGTATCGCGACCACCGAAACCATCCTTGCCGAGGCAGTCGATCGCGCCGCGGGCGAGGGCCTCGACCGCGAGGTCGCTGCCCGGCCCGGTGCCGGAGGACAGCATGACAACGGGCAATGGCCGCAAGGATATGATCTTCTCGAGGAAACTCAGCCCATCCATGCGCGGCATCTCCACATCGAGGGTCACCACATGGGGGCGTGTGGCCTTGATGACGCTGCGCGCCTCGAAGGGGTCGCCGGCCTCTCCCACCACGTCGAAGCGCCCATCGGAGAGCAGGAGCCGCGCGAGCATGGCGCGCATGCTGGGGCTGTCGTCGACGATCACCACCCGTCTCTTTTCTGCCATGTCGGTCCTTCCCGTGGCTTCAGGGTCAAGGAGCGGAGATCAGAATTCCTCCCAGTCCTCGTCGGCGGCCGAGACCGCGAGCGCGGCCGTCCCCTGCGGGGCGCGGCCACTGCGGAAGGTCGCGGCGGGCCGGGAGCGCGACCCCGGGTCCGCCACCTGGGTCAGCGAGGGCCTGGCGGGCTGGTCCTCGGTCGCGGGTTTCGGCGCGGCGGACACGGCCCTGGCGGCCCCGGCGGGAGCGACCGATGCGGGCATGATACCGGGCGAGATGGCGGGGGCATCCGCATGCGCCGCGCTGTCGCCGATGCGGAACCGGCTCATCGTGCTCTTGAGCGTGTCAGCCTCGGTGGACAGCGCCTGGCTGGCGGCGTTGGTTTCCTCGAACATGGCGGCGTTCTGTTGCGTGACCTGGTCGAGCTGGTTCATCGCGGTGTTGATCTCATCGAGCCCGCTGGACTGTTCGCGGGCGGAGCGGGCGATCTCGGAGACGTGGCTGGCGATGTCGGACACGCTGGTGACGATGCCGCGCAGCGCCTCGCCGGTCTGGCCCACCAGATCGACCCCGCGCTTGACGTGGTCGCCCGAGGAGGAGATGAGGCTGGAGATCTCGCGGGCGGCGTCGGAGCTGCGCTGCGCCAAGGCCCGGACCTCGGAGGCGACCACGGCGAAGCCGCGGCCCGCCTCGCCGGCGCGGGCCGCCTCGACGCCGGCATTGAGAGCGAGCAGGTTGGTCTGGAAGGCGATGTCCTCGATGACGCTGATGATCTTTGAGATCTGGTCGGAGCTCTGGGAGATCTGGCCCATTGCGGCCACGGCCTCCCTGACCACCTCGCCGCCCTGCTCGGCATTGCCGCGCGCCTGGGTGACCATGTCATTGGCACGGTCGGCTCCGGCCGCGGCCGAGCGGACGCTGGAGGTGAGCTGGTCAAGCGCGGCGGCGGTCTCTTCGAGGGTCGTTGCCTGGCGCTCGGTGCGGCGCGACAGGTCGTCGGCCGAGGCCGCGATCTCGCCGACTTCACGGTGGATCGCCCCGGCATTGTCCATGACCATTCCGATGGCCTCGCAGAGCTTGCCGGCGGCCTGGTTGAAGTTGAGCCGCAGCTCCTCGTATTCTGCGGCGAAGCGCTCTTCGATGAGGTGGGTCAGGTCGCCGTCGGCCAGTGCGGTCAGGCCCACGCGCAGCCCGTCCACGACCTGCGACTGGGCCTTTGCGACGCGTAGCTGTTCCTGCTCGGCGGAGAGGAGCTTTTCACGATCGGCCGTGATGTCGGAGCCCATGAACAGGAACATGGCGGGCTGGCCATCGGTGTCGAGCACCGGGGAGAAGCCGCCCTGCAGCCAGCGACTGCTGTCGTCGGCCCCGCGCAGGCGGAACAGGCCGAAGACGCTCTCGCCCTTCTCGAGGCGCTCGAGGACATTGCCATGCTGCGCGGCCAGGTTCTCATCGAAGCTGAAGATGTCGAGGGCGGTGGACCCGACCATGTCTTCGGGCGTGCGACCCAGCACCGTAGCCATGGTGCCATTGACCTCGAAGA
The DNA here is from genome assembly GCF_900142295.1 of Vannielia litorea. Taxonomy (NCBI): domain Bacteria; kingdom Pseudomonadati; phylum Pseudomonadota; class Alphaproteobacteria; order Rhodobacterales; family Paracoccaceae; genus Vannielia; species Vannielia litorea. The sequence goes on along the minus strand of NZ_FSRL01000001.1, from coordinate 1,280,196 downwards.
TGCGGGCCTTTCGATCCATCTTGATCGTGGAGAGGAACTTGTCGATCGTGGTCATCAACGCGCGGTCCATGAACTCGCGGGTGGCATTGGACAGCTCCACGACGGTGCCGATGGTCCGGCCGTCCTCATCCGCCACCACGCCGACCCGCATGGCGAAGCGGGTGTCGCCCAGGCGGAAGAACAGCGTCTTGGGGAGGCCTTCCGGCTCTTCGACCGCGCGCCGGAGGCTCTCGGGGTTGGGCATCAGCCTGTCGATCGCGAGCCCGGTGATATCGGCGTCACCGTCGTGCAGCCCGTTGGAGGAGAACTCCGCGGCGTGGCGGCCCATGAAGTCGGTCATGGCGGCATTCACGTAGGTGACAGTCAGATCTGCGTCGAGCATCAGCATGGCTGCGGAGCTGGCCTGAAACCCGGCGCCGCGGAAGATGTTGTCGCGCTCGGCGTCGCGCGCGGCCTGCAAGGTCTCGCGCAGGGCCTCGCCGCTTCGGGCCATCTGGCCGAGTTCATCGCCGCGGTCGGTGCCGGTCATGGGTGTGGCGTAGTCTCCCCTAGCCAGCGCTTCGAGGCCCCGCTCCATCCCGTTGATCGGGCGAACCACCCCGCGCGACAGGGCGAAGCCGAGAGCGGTGGCGATGGCGAGCAGCACCGCCCCGCCGATGGCGCTTTCGGTGATGAGCCTGCGGATCGGGCCGAAGGCGTGCTGGTCCTTCATCTCAGCCGAGATCGCCCAGGTGAAGGCACCCAGTTCCACCGGGCCGTACACGGCAAGGCCCGGCGTCCCGTCCGAGAGAACCCCGCGAAGCTGCCCGGTCTCTCCGGCGAGGGCTCGGGTCAGGGCCTCGCTTCGAACCGGCGCGATGCCCTTCTCACCGGCCAGGCTGCGCGGCATGTCATCCGGCCCGGTGACCACGACCTGCACGGCCCCGTCGCCCTTGCCGGAGCCCGACAACAGCGGCGTCAGCTGGTTTGTGGGCATCTGGACGGCGAGCACACCCTGCACCTGGCCCTCGGCATTCAGGATCGCGATACCGGCAAAGCCGGCCGCCGCCCCGTGCGACGGGCCGTAGGGGGCAAAATCAACGAACATCACCGGGTCGACCGCGCCGGCCCTGTCGACCGCGCCGCGGAAGGCTTCGCCCAGGCCGGTCTCGGCCCAGGGGCCGGACTGGATGTTGGTGGCGAAGTCGAGCTCCTTGGCGACGGTGTAGACCAGGTTGCCGTCGGCATCGAAGAGGAAGATGTCATAGTAACCGCGGGTCTGAAGCAGCGCCCGGAAGAAGCCGTGGTAACGCTTGTGGGCGATCGAGTAGCCCGACCCGTCGGTGGCGAAGTCGAAGTTGTGCTTCTCGCCCTGCGGATGGGGGTTTGCCTCAATGTAGAGGTGTTGGAGCACGCCGGTCGGGTCGCTTCCCAGGGCTGCATAGGCTCCGGCCAGTTTCACGAGCGCGGCGGTCACGGTGTCTTCGCTTGCGTTGGTGGTCAGGTCCGCGCGGATCTGATCGACCCAGCCCTGCACCGCGCGCCTGTCCTGCTCCATGGTGGCACCGAGCCGGGCGACCGCCGTGGCCTCGGCATTGGCCAGCCCTTCCCGCGTGACGAGGCCGACGAGGCCCGCGACGGTGACGGCAACGGTAAGGAAGATCAGCAGCGGCAGCTTTGTCCGCAGGTTCATGTTGCGCAGCAGGGCCATGCACTCTCTCCAGGTCCGGTAACGGCGGCCGGCTCACGAGGCACGGGCCGCCACTCAGGATCCGGAAATGCCTGAAGGGTGCTAAAATAGATTTAACCAGTGTCGCAATTCGCGGCACCGGTTTCAGGCGGGTTGGCGCAGGCGGCCGAGGATGACCCAGGCCAACAGGGTTGCCCCCAGGCCGCAAGCCGCGATGGCCGCGACCATCGGCATTGCCGTGCCATCGTGGAACGGCGAGGCCAGGCTCACCGCCACGCCGCCTGCCACCATCTGGAGGGTGCCGCCCAGGCTCGAGGCCATGCCCGCGTTCTCGCCGTGGTCGTCGAGCGCCATCACCATCGTCGTGGGGATCACCAGCCCAAGGAAGGCGTTGCCGATGAAGAGCCCGGTCATCACGACCGCGAGCGACCCCGCGCCCGAGGCCACCACGGCAAGGAGCGTGGCCGTGGCGATGCCGAAGCCGGTGGCCCCGCCCAGCACGACCCGGGTGAGCCCCAGCCGGTCCGCCAGAGGCCCGGCGGCCTGGCTGGCGGCGAAGAAACCGGCCGCGTTGACGGCGAAGGCGAGGGAAAACTGCGTCGGCGTCAGGCCGAAGTCCTGGGTGTAGACGAAGGGCGCCAGCGCGAGGAAGATGAAGAAGCTGGCCATGCCGAGGCCGCCGACGAAGGTAAGGCCCATGAACTTCGGGTCACGCAGGAGCATGCGCGCCACGCGGGAGAGCGCCGCGACGTTCACCCTGACCCGGCGTTCCGGCGGCAGGGTCTCGGGCAGGGCAAAATGCATCAGGCTCACGCAGGCCACCGCCGCGACGGCCAGCACCCAGAAGATCGCGCGCCAGCCGGCCACGGCGGAAACGCCCGAGCCTGCCAGGGGTGCGAGCATCGGCGAGACCGAGATCACCAGCATGATCATCGCCATCATCCTCGTGGCCTCCGCGCCGGTGTGCAGGTCGCGGATGATCGCGCGGGGCACCACCATGACCGCCGCCCCGCCGAGGCCCTGCACGAAGCGCCAGGCCACCAGCGTGCCAAGGCTTTCGGCCATGGCCGCGCCGACGGATCCGAGGGCAAAGATGCCGAGGCCGACGTAGATCGGCACGCGCCGCCCAGCCTGGTCGGCCCAGGGGCCATAGACCAGCTGCGCGAGACCGAAGGCGATGAAATAGCCGATGATCGTGGCGCCCATGGCGGCCTCGTCGGCCCCGAGGGCTGCGCCGATCTCGGGCATGACGGGCAGGTACATGTCGATCGCGAAGGGCCCGACCATCGACATCAGGCCGAGAACGAGCGCAGACCGGAAGAGGCCTTTGGCCTGTGGCATGGTGGGTCCTTTCAGCTGGGCCGCGCGGCGTGTCGCGGCGGCGCGGTGAATTTAGCGACGGCAGACCGGGCGTCGAGCAGTTCGGGCAAAATTTCTTGCGCCGGACTTGTCTCTGCTGACAGATGGGCCGCATGACAGACCTTCCCGCACCCTTCGCCACCCACCGCATCGCCGGACACGGGGGCACCGAGCTGGCAGTGGCCGAATATGGCGCGCCGGATGGCCCGCCGATCCTGTTCGTTCACGGCTGGTCGCAGAGCCACCTGTCGTTTGCCCGGCAGTTCGCCGCGCCGGAGCTGGCGCGGTTTCGCATGGTGGGCTTCGACCTGCGGGGGCACGGAGCCTCGGGCAAGCCGGTGGACGAGGCGGCCTATGCCGGGTCGGAGCCCTGGGGCGGCGACATTGCCGCCATCATCGCGGCCCTCGGCCTGCGACGACCGCTGCTGCTGGGCTGGTCGATGGGCGGCAAGGCGCTTTGCGACTACCTCGCCCTGCATGGCGACGGCGCGCTGCGGGCGACGGCGATGATCGGCACCGGGCCGACCTCGGGCAGGTTCATCCCGCCGCAGGCGCGCGAGCTGCGCATGGCCGACCCCGACGTGATCGCCAGGGGGATGCTCTCGCCGGTGCTGCGCGAGAACCTTGCCGCCACCACGGCCTTTCTGCGCGCCTGTTTCCACCGCCAGCCTGCGCCGGAGGCGTTTGCCACCATGCTGGGTTTCAACATGATGTGCCCGCCCGAGATTCGCGGCCAGACGCGGCAGCGCGATGCCGACTATCGCCCCGCCGCGCGCGCGACACAGACCCCCTGCCTGGTGGTCTGGGGCGCCCATGAGCGGGTGATGCCGAAGCCGATCTTCGAGGAATGTGCCGCCGAGTTCGCCCATGCCGAGGCGCATGTGTTCGAGAGCTCGGGCCATGCGCCGTTCTGGGAGGAGCCAGCGCGGTTCAACGCGCTGCTGGCCGAGTTCGCAGGACGGGACCAAGGCTAGCCATTCACCGCCGCCTCGATCCTGGCCACGTCGATCTTGCGCATCTCCATCATCGCGGCAAAGGCCCGTTCGGCCACGGCACCGCCCGCCGCCATGGCCTCGGTCAGCACGCGCGGGGTGATCTGCCAGTGGATGCCCCAGCGGTCCGAGCACCAGCCGCAGGCGCTCTCCTTGCCGCCGTTGCCGACGATGGCGTTCCAGTAGCGGTCGGTCTCAGCCTGGTCGTCGGTGGCGACCTGGAAGGAGAAGGCCTCGGTATGCGGAAAGATCGGGCCGCCGTTCAGCCCGAGGCAAGGAATGCCCATAACGGTGAACTGCACCGTCAGCACCTGCCCCTTTTTTCCGCCCGGAAAGTCTCCGGGCGCGGTGTGGACCGCGTCGACCGAGCTTTCGGGAAAGGTCTTGGCGTAGAAGTGCGCGGCGCCTTCGGCGTCACTGTCGAACCACAGGCAGATGGTATTCCTGGCCGCGGGCATGCTGCGCCTCCCGATTAAGGTTGATATCAACTTTTTAGACGAGGCACGCGGGAAGTCAAGCCGTGTGCACGGGAGACGCGGGCCTCGGCGGCAGGTCGCCGTGCCTTAACGGCTCTTGCCCAGCATCCACTGGCCGCGCGGGTAGAAGGCGTGGAAGGCGAAGGCGAAGGCGAACATCAGGTCGTGCGGGATGTCGCGGCCCGAGGCGTCGCGGACCCGGATGTTGCCCACGTCGCGCCCGCTGGCGATCTCGCCCCGGTCGAGCGCGCTGGCCTGCCCGGCGGACCAGCTGATGACCACCCCCGCCTCGCGGATCTCGCCGGCCTCGGCCACGCGCGGCAGCGGCCAGGCGCGGGTTCCGACGCGGACCACGCGGACCAGCGGCGGCACGCCGTGGGGCGGCATCTCGCCGCTGAAGAGAAAGGGGCGCGCGGAGCTGTCGTAGCCCTTGTAGGGGTTCTGGCCATAGGGGCGGTTGTGCCGCGGCTCGGCCATGACCCGGCCGTCGGGGTTGCGCGCGGTGAAGCTCTCCCAGCTTTCCATCCAGCTCGGCACCTGGCGCAGATCGGCGCCGGTCATCTCACCCACGATCCCCTGCCCCATTGCCTGCTGCCACCAGCTCTCGGTCTGGCGGTCGTACATGACCATGTCGGAATGGCGGAGCTTGCCGGTCACGCCGAAGTCGAGCACCTGCCCGCGCAGGCGGCGGTCGAAGACGAGGGCGGAGTTGCAGAGCGGGCAATAGGTGACGGCGATGGGCGTACCGCCCATCCGGTCGTTCACGATTTCATGCCAGATGAGGTAGCGCAGCGGGTAGGCGCGGGCCTCGCGGCCGATCTCGACCGTGATCACCGGCTCGCGGGGCGACAGCCCTGCCCCCCTGGCCGCGCGGAACTGCGGGTCGGACAGCGCCGGGATGCCATCCCGGCCCGGACCGCCCGAGATGATCTCGACCCAGTTGCCGACGCTGGTGCGGGAGAAGTCGGTGCGGGGCCACTCGTGCTTCCAGAAGCCCGGATCGGCACTGGCGAGCCCTGTGCCGAGCACCAGAAGGGCCAAGGCCCGAAAAAGAAAACCCATGGCGCCCTCCCTCTGCGGGTCAAGGATGCCATGGGTCCGGTGCTTTACCTACCCCCGCTCACGCAGGGTTTATTTCACTCCTGAACGGTCACGCTCTCCATCACGTCGGGCGTGTCGACAATGCCGCTGCCGGGGGCGCCGCGGGTGATCGTGTCGACCACCTCCATGCCCTCCAGCACGTTGCCCACCACGGTGTACTGGCCGTCGAGATGGCCTGCGGGGGCGAACATGATGAAGAATTGGCTATTGGCGCTGTCGGGATCGTTGGTACGCGCCATGCCGACGGTGCCGCGCTGGTAGGGCTCGGCGGAGAACTCGGCCGGAAGGTCTGGCAGGTCGGAGCCGCCGGTGCCCGCGCGCGAGAGATCGGGCCCCTTGCCGAACTGCACGTCGCCGGTTTGCGCCATGAAGCCTTCCATCACGCGATGAAACACCACGCCGTCATAGGCCCCGGCCTCGGCCAGCGCGACGATGCGGCTCACATGCTCGGGGGCCAGATCGGGGCGCAGGTCGATGACCACCTCACCCTTGCCCGCCACAGTGATGACAAGGTTCGGGCCTGCGGTGTCTTCAGCCGCGGAGGCCTCGGTCACGGTGCCGTTGGTGAAGAGGAAGAAGGCCGCCAGGAAAGCCAGCCCGACGGCGAAGAGGCCGCCCGCGAAAACCTTGCTGTCAGACATCGGCGGCCACCTTGACGCTCTTCATCACGCCGGGCTGCGCGGGCGGCTCGCCGCGGGGGATGGCATCGACATGTTCCATGCCGTCGACCACCCGGCCATAGACGGTGTAGTTGCCATTGAGGAAGTGCACGTCATCGAAGCAGATGAAGAACTGGCTGTTGGCGCTGTCGGGGTTCTGGCTGCGGGCCGCCCCCAGCACGCCACGGTCGAAGGGCAGACGGCTGAACTCGGCGGGCACGTTGGGCAGGTCGGAACCGCCGGTGCCGGCGCGGCGCAGGTCGCCGCCGGCCTTGCCGTGGGCCACGTCGCCGGTCTGGGCCATGAAGCCCTCGATCACGCGGTGAAACACCACGCCGTCGTAGGCACCGGAGCGGGCCAGCTCCTTCATCCGCTCGCTGTGCTTGGGGGCCACGTCGGGCATCAGCTCGACGGTCACGGTGCCGCCCTCCAGCTCGATCAGGATGGTGTTCTCGGGGTCCTTGATGTCGGCCATATGCGCCTCCTCGTTTTCAAAGTCGCGCGCACCCTATGCGCCATGGGCTGGAAGGGAAAGGCCCGCGTTGACCGCACCGATCAAACCGGCGAGAACGGGGTAACGGACGCCCCACAGAAAGCGAGTGCGACATGGCCTGGAAAACCCTCGACGACATGGACCTGAAGGGCAAGCGCGTGCTCGTGCGGGTCGACATCAACGTGCCGGTCGACAACGGCAAGGTCACCGACACCACGCGGATCGACCGGATCGTGCCCACGGTGAAGGACATCCTGGCCAAGGGCGGCAAGCCGATCCTGATGGCGCATTTCGACCGGCCCAAGGGCAAGGTGGTGCCCGAGATGTCGCTCGCCGTCACCCTGCCGGCGCTGGAGGCGGCGCTGGGCCAGAAGGTGGCCTTTGCCGATGGCGGCTGGGATGCGGCGGTGGCCACGCTCGCGCCGGGCCAGGTGCTGCTGCTGGAGAACATGCGGTTCTTTCCGGGCGAGGAAAAGAACGACCCGGAGTTCGCCAAGGAGCTGGCCGCGCTGGGCGACATCTATTGCAACGATGCCTTCTCGGCCGCGCATCGGGCCCATGCCTCGACCGAAGGCGTGGCGCATCTGCTGCCGAGTTGCGTCGGGCGCAACATGCAGGAGGAGCTGGAGGCGCTGGAGGGCGCTTTGGGCGACCCGATCCGGCCGGTGGCGGCTGTGGTGGGCGGGGCCAAGGTTTCGACCAAGATCACGCTGCTCTCCAACCTGCTCGACAAGGTCGATCACCTGATCATCGGCGGCGGGATGGCCAACACCTTCCTGATGGCGCAGGGCCACGAGATCGGAAAGTCGCTCGCCGAGGCCGAGATGACCGGTACCGCGCTGGAGATCCTGGAAAAGGCCAAGGGGGCGGGCTGCCGGATCCACCTGCCGGTCGACGTGGTGGTGGCCGAGGAGTTCAAGGCCCGCGCGCCGCACAAGGTCTGCCCCGCCGATGCCTGCCCGGCGGAGGGGATGATCCTCGATGCGGGGCCGAAGACGGTGGCCAACATCTGCGCCATCTTCGAAGAGTGCGAGACGGTGATCTGGAACGGCCCTCTGGGCGCCTTCGAGCTGATGCCCTTTGGGGCCGCCACCTATGCCGCCGCGCGACAAGCCGGTGCGCTGACCGACCGGGGCGAGCTGATCACCGTGGCAGGCGGCGGCGACACGGTCTCGGCGCTGAACAACGCCAATGCGGTGCACCAGTTCACCTATATCTCCACAGCGGGCGGCGCCTTTCTGGAGTGGATGGAGGGCAAGACCCTGCCGGGCGTGGCGGCGCTTGGCGGCTGAAACCTGCGGCCATTCGCAGGCGTGACCGGCGGACTCGCTCGGGTCAGACCCGAGGGTGACGGCGCAGATCGGCAGCGGCGCCCGGCGTTAGCGCAATCACCTTTGCCTTCGCCAACGGCCCCGGCTATCCCTCCTCCCGACAGTCGAACAACGAGGGACCATCCATGCCGAACGCCGAGCAGAAACAGAAGATCGCAGCGGGTCAGGGCTTTATTGCGGCGCTCGACCAGTCGGGCGGCTCCACGCCCAAGGCGCTGCGGCTCTACGGGGTGGACGAATCCAGCTACGGCACCGACGAAGAGATGTTCGACCTGATTCACCAGATGCGCGCGCGCATCGCCACCGCGCCGGCCTTCACCGGCGACAAGGTGATCGGCGCGATCCTGTTCGAAAAGACAATGGACCGCGACATCGCGGGCAAGCCCGCCGCGCAGTTTCTCTGGGAGGAGCGCGGGGTGGTGCCGTTTCTCAAGATCGACAAGGGGCTGGAAGAGGAAAAGGACGGCGTGCAGCTGATGAAGCCGATCCCCGGCCTCTCGGAGCTGCTGACGCGCGCCGCCGAGAAGGGGATCTTCGGCACCAAGGAGCGCTCGGTGATTCATGCCGCCAACCCGGCGGGCATTGCCGCCAACGTGGCGCAGCAGTTCGAGCTGGGCGCGCAGGTGTTGGAACACGGGCTGGTGCCGATCCTGGAGCCGGAGATCAACATCAATGCCTCCGACAAACTCGAGGCCGAGGCCCTGCTGCGCGACGAGATCCTCAAGCGGCTCGACGCCCTGCCCGGCACCTCGGACGTGATGCTGAAGCTCACGCTGCCCGAGCAGCCCAACCACTACAAGCCGCTGGTCGACCACCCGCGCGTGCTGAAGGTGGTGGCGCTGTCGGGCGGGTACACGCGCGAGGAGGCCAACACGCGCCTGGCGCAGAACACCGGCATGGTGGCGAGCTTCTCGCGGGCGCTGACCGAAGGGCTCTCCGACAGCCAGTCGGATGGCGAGTTCAACGAGACGCTCGGCGCGGCGATCCGCTCGATTCACGCGGCCTCTGTCGCCGGCTGAGCGCGCGCGCCAGCTAAATTGCCACAGTGGTTCGAGAAATTTCCTTCTGCCCGCGCAGAAGGGGATTAACCTGACAGCCGTTTCGTGCGAGCCTGCACCGACGAGGCCCGCAAAGAGGCCCGCGACAACGAGGCACGACGGTATGGCAGTTTCTCGCAGACGACCGGCTTTTGGCGTGGTGATCTATTTCGCCGTGACGCTTTCGCTCGGGCTCTACTTCACCTTTGCGGCGGTCCAGGGCGACTACGGGCTGTTCCGTCGCATCGAGATCGAGGCGGAGGCGAGCGAGCTGAAGCTCGAGCGCGAGCGGCTGAAGGTCGAGGTTGCGGCCCTGCGCAACAAGACGCACCGGATGTCGGACGATTACCTCGACCTCGACCTGCTAGACCAGCAGGCGCGCGACGTTCTGGGCCTGATCCGCGCCGACGAGATCGTCATCCGCTGAGGTCGTCTCTGCACCGCGGCATGGCGCAGGTAGCGGTGTTTTGCCAATCATCCCTGAATCTGATGCGTTAACCGCTTGTGTTTACAGGCGGAACGTCAGACCCTGCCCCCCGTGTCAAATTTTCATGTGCATCCCCGGATGGGCGATGCTAATACATGGTTCAACGTTAAACTACTTTTCAGACTCGGGGAGGAGAGGCTGCCATGGCGGCTCGGAAGACCACCAGGAAGACACCTGCGAAGTCCAACACGTCGAAGGACGAGTTGCTCACCTACTATCGCGACATGCTGCTCATTCGCCGGTTCGAGGAAAAGGCCGGCCAGCTCTACGGCATGGGCCTGATCGGCGGCTTCTGCCACCTCTACATCGGCCAGGAGGCCGTGGTGGTGGGACTCGAAGCGGCTTCGAAGGAAGGCGACAAGCGGATCACCTCCTATCGTGACCACGGTCACATGCTGGCCTGCGGGATGGATCCGAAGGGCGTGATGGCCGAGCTGACCGGCCGCGAGGGCGGCTACTCCAAGGGCAAGGGCGGCTCGATGCACATGTTCTCCAAGGAGAAGCATTTTTATGGCGGCCACGGCATCGTCGGCGCCCAGGTGCCGCTCGGCGCAGGCCTCGCCTTTGCCGACCAGTACAGCGGCAACGACAACGTGACCTTCACCTATTTCGGCGATGGTGCGGCCAACCAGGGGCAGGTCTACGAGACCTTCAACATGGCCGCGCTGTGGAAGCTGCCGGTGATCTTCGTCATCGAGAACAACCAGTACGCCATGGGCACCTCGCAGGCCCGCTCGACCTCGACCGAAGACATTCATACCCGCGGCATCCCCTTCGGCATCCCCGGCGAGATCGTCGACGGGATGGACGTGATGGCCGTCAAGGAGGCCGGCGCAAAGGCGGTGGCGCACTGCCGCAACGGCGACGGCCCCTACATCCTGGAAGTGAAGACCTACCGCTACCGCGGGCACTCCATGTCGGACCCGGCCAAGTACCGGACCCGCGAGGAGGTGCAGAAGATGCGCGAGGAGCGTGACCCGATCGAGCGGGTGCGCGCGATGCTGCTGGAGGGCAGCCATGCCTCCGAGGATGACCTGAAGGCCATCGACAAGGAGATCAAGGATATCGTCAACGAGAGCGCCGAGTTCGCCAAGGAGAGCCCCGAGCCCGCGCTCGAGGAACTCTGGACCGATATCTACGCCGAAGTGGCGCCGCAGGAAGCCTGAGGGGAGAACTGACGATGGCAACCGAACTGCTCATGCCCGCGCTTTCTCCGACGATGGAGGAAGGCACGCTTGCAAAATGGCTGGTGAAGGAGGGCGATACCGTATCGTCCGGTGACATCCTGGCCGAAATCGAGACCGACAAGGCGACGATGGAATTCGAGGCCGTCGATGAAGGCGTCATCGGCAAGATCCTCGTCTCCGAGGGCACCGAGGGGGTAAAGGTGAACACCCCCATCGCGGTGATCCTGGAAGACGGCGAGGATGCCTCCGCCGCCGAGAGCGCCGGGTCGGCCAAGGCCGAGGAGGCGCCGAAGCAAGAGACCGCCCCCGCCCCGGCCGCCGCGAAGGCGGAAGCGCCCAAGGCGCCCGAGGTCGATGCCTCGCCGGACTGGCCCGAGGGCACCGAGATGGTGCAGACCACCGTGCGCGAGGCCCTGCGCGATGCCATGGCCGAGGAGATGCGGAAGGACGACACCGTGTTCCTGATGGGCGAGGAGGTGGCCGAGTACCAGGGCGCCTACAAGATCTCCCAGGGCATGCTCGACGAGTTCGGGCCCAAGCGGGTGATCGACACGCCGATCACCGAGCACGGCTTTGCCGGCATCGCCACCGGCGCGGCCTTCGGCGGGTTGCGGCCCATCGTGGAGTTCATGACCTTCAACTTCGCCATGCAGGCGATCGACCACATCATCAACTCTGCCGCCAAGACGCTCTACATGTCGGGCGGCCAGATGGGCGCGCCGATGGTATTTCGCGGCCCCAACGGCGCCGCGGCCCGCGTGGCGGCCCAGCACAGCCAGGACTACGCGGCCTGGTACGCGATGATCCCCGGCCTGAAGGTGGTGATGCCCTACTCGGCGGCCGATTACAAAGGCCTGATGAAGACGGCAATCCGCGACCCGAACCCGGTGATCTTCCTCGAGAACGAGATCCTCTACGGCCGCACCTTCGACGTGCCCAAGCTGGACGATTTCACCGTGCCCTTCGGCAAGGCGAAGATCTGGCGGCAGGGCGAGGACGTGACCATCGTCAGCTTCGGGATCGGCATGCAGTACGCCCTGGAAGCGGCTGAAAAACTTGCAGAAGACGGGATCAGCGCCGAGGTCATCGACCTGCGCACGCTGCGCCCGATGGACACGGCCACCGTGGTCAAGTCGGTGATGAAGACCAACCGCTGCGTCACGGTCGAGGAGGGCTGGCCGGTGGGCTCCATCGGCGGGCACATCTCCTCGGTGCTGATGCAGGAGGCCTTCGACTACCTCGATGCCCCCGTGATCAACTGCACCGGCAAGGACGTGCCCATGCCCTATGCCGCCAACCTCGAGAAACACGCGCTAGTGACCACCGCAGAGGTGATCGAGGCCGTGAAAAAAGTCACCTACCGGTAAGGAGAGAGAGCGATGCCCACCGAAGTTCTGATGCCCGCCCTCTCCCCCACCATGGAGCAAGGCACCCTTGCAAAATGGCTGGTGAAGGAGGGCGATACCGTCTCGTCCGGCGACCTGCTGGCAGAGATCGAGACTGACAAGGCGACGATGGAGTTCGAAGCCGTCGATGAAGGCGTGATCGGCAAGATCCTCGTGGCCGAGGGCACCGAGGGGGTGGCCGTGAACACCCCCATCGCGGTGCTGCTCGAAGAGGGCGAGAGCGCCGATGACATCAAGGCTGGCGGCGACGCGCCCAAGGCGGCGGCTCCTGCCAAGGAAGAGAAGGCCGAGGCGGCCCCTGCCCCGGCCGCCAGCGCGGCTCCGGCCGCCCCGGCCCGTGACGGGGAGCGCATCTTTGCCTCGCCGCTCGCCCGCCGGATCGCCAAGGACAAGGGCGTCGACCTTTCGGCCATCAAGGGCTCCGGCCCGCATGGGCGGATCGTGAAGGCCGATGTCGAGAACGCGCAGCCCGGCGCCGCACCCGCCAAGGAGGCCGCCAAGGCCCCTGCCCCGGCTGCTGCCGCCGCAGCCCCCGCCGGCCCCTCCACCGATGCCGTGCTCAAGATGTACGAAGGCCGGGACTTCGAGGAGGTCAAGCTGGACGGGATGCGCAAGACGATTGCCGCGCGTCTCACCGAGGCCAAGCAGACCATCCCGCACTTCTACCTGCGGCGCGACATCAAGCTCGATGCGCTGATGAAGTTCCGCGCCCAGCTGAACAAGCAGCTGGAAGGTCGGGGCGTGAAGCTCTCGGTCAACGACTTCATCATCAAGGCCAGCGCGCTGGCGCTCCAGCAGGTGCCCGATGCCAATGCGGTCTGGGCCGGGGACCGGATGCTGAAGCTGAAGCCCTCCGACGTGGCCGTGGCCGTGGCGATCGACGGCGGGCTCTTCACCCCGGTTCTGAAGGACGCGCATCTGAAGTCGCTCTCGGCGCTTTCGGCGGAGATGAAGGACCTCGCGGGCCGTGCCCGCGACCGCAAGCTCGCGCCGCATGAATATCAGGGCGGCAGCTTCGCGATCTCCAACCTCGGCATGTTCGGCATCGACAACTTCGACGCCGTCATCAACCCGCCCCACGGCGCGATCCTCGCGGTGGGCTCGGGCGTGAAGAAGCCGGTGGTGGGCGCCGATGGCGAGCTGACCGTGGCCACGGTGATGAGCGTCACCCTCTCGGTCGATCACCGGGTGATCGACGGGGCGCTCGGCGCGCAGCTGTTGCAGGCGCTGGTCGACAACCTCGAGAACCCGATGGTGATGCTGGCCTGAACGGGCCGGAACGATTGCAAAGGGCCTCGCCTCGGCGGGGCCCTTTTGCGTTTCAGTCGCGTCGCATCTCCTGCCGGCGCATCGGCATGGCGTCGATGGTTGCGAAGAGGGTTTCGGGGGCGATCGCCTGGCCCGACCGGAGCTTGAGGCCGCCGTCCTTGCCGAAGAGCAGCATCGCGAACCCCTCGGGCGCGAACCGCTGGCGCAGGGCTGTGGCTGCTCTGGGGTCGGTATCGGTCAGAACCACGATATCGCGGTCTGCCAGCGCCGCCCGGACACTGGCGAGCGCTGCAAGAGCCTGGTCGAGCTGAGGATCGTCTGGATGCTCGGCGAAGATCACCACCGGGCGTTTCTGCCAGCGCCAGGGCGCCAGCGCATCGGCGCCCGGCGCGAGGTCGCGGGCGAGGCCGTCGGCATCAGACGGGCCCGCGCCCATTCCGGCGGCCGCAAAGGCCAGGGTAAGGGCGAGGGGATAGCGGGTTGATCCGAGGGGCATGGGGTTCTCCGTCCGTTGCGTCAGGAGAACAACGCATCAGGCGCCCGAATGGATCAGGGCGCCCGCCGTCAGTCGGCCCCGCCGAGCAGCTGGTTCATCGAGACGGAGGGCTGCGAGCAGCCGGCCTTGCCGACGATCTTGGCCGGCACGCCCGCCACGGTGCTCTCGGGCGGCACGTCATGCAGCACCACGGAGCCTGCCGCGATGCGCGAGCAGCAGCCGACCTTGATGTTGCCCAGCACCTTTGCACCCGCGCCGATCAGCACGCCATCGCCGATCTTGGGGTGCCGGTCCTCATCTTCCTTGCCGGTGCCGCCCAGGGTCACCGAGTGCAGGATCGAGACGTTGTCACCGACCACCGCCGTTTCGCCGAAGACGACCGAGTGGGCGTGATCGAGGAAGATGCCCTTGCCGACACGGCAGGCGGGGTGAATATCGACCCCGAAGGCCTCGGAAATCCGCATCTGGAAGAAATAGGCCATGTCGTGGCGGCCCTGCTCCCAGAGCCAGTGGCCGACACGGTAGGCCTGGATTGCCTGATATCCCTTGAAATACATCAGCGGCTGGAGAAACCGGTGGCAGGCCGGGTCGCGCTCGTAGACCGCCACCAGGTCGGCCCGGGCGGCCTGGCCGATGGCGGGGTCTGCGGCATAGGCCTCATCGGCAATTTCGCGCAGCAATTGCTCCGACATCTCGCCCGAGGCCAGCTTCATCGAGATCCGGAAGGCCAGAGCCTGCTCCATGGATTTGTGGTGCAACACGCAGGAATGCATCAACCCGCCGAGAAGAGGCTCGAGGCCGATCGCCTCCTCGCCCTCGCGGATGATGCGATCCCATACCGGATCGACTTCGGTCAGCTTGCTCTTGGTCTGGGCCATGGTCATGTCCTTGCGCGTGCTGATAGCCTATTAGCCCAGATAGGCCCGCATGGCCAATTGCAATGGCAAATGGGGAGGAAAACGCATCGTGATGGAGGGCGACCGGCCACAGGGGATTCGCGCCCGGCTCCTGGCACGCCTGGAGGAGCTGGCCAACGAAGAGCGGCTTGGTCGAGACGGAAGGAAGGTGGTGCAGCTCGACCAGCAGGCCGTGGGGCGGCTGAGCCGCATGGATGCGCTGCAATCGCAAGCCATGGCACAGGCCGCCAGCCGGAACCGGGCGACCGAAGACCGCAGGATCAGGGCCGCTCTGTCGCGGCTGGATGAAGGGGAATACGGGTATTGCACCGATTGCGGGGAGGAGATTGCCGCCGCGCGTCTGGATCACGACCCTGCGGCAGCTCTTTGCATCTCCTGTGCCCGGGGCTGACCCTCAGGGGCTCAATCTCCGGCCGGTCCGAAACCGGATGACGGCCTCGAGGACCATGGACCAGCACTGGGCATAGTCGAAATCCTCGAAACTCCGAGCCGGATGGCGCGGCTGCCGCGCCACCGCCGCCCCCAGGGTGCCATCGCCCCAGGCGCGATGCATGCGTCCGGTGACCTGGCGAAACCTGTCGGCCGCGTCCGCGAAGGCGATGAACCTCGCCAACGCGCGCGGGCGCTCCTCCTCGCTGAGCGGAAGGAGCACCCGGACGACCTCGCAGATGTCGCTGTGATGAAGTGGTCGCATCACAGGCCGGGCAGTTCGATCGTGTAGTAATGCGCCGCCACCCGGATCGCGCCGCCGGCGAAGTCGCCACCGACCGCGGTCAGTTTCAGGGGCGTGGCGGAATACCATGTGGTCGGCGCGCCGAGCAGACCGGTGCAATAGCTTCCCTGCCCCAGCCCGAGCCCGGTTCCGAACTGGCCTTCCGACCCGTTGATGCCGAAGCTCCAGCTCGAGAGCGTGCCGGTGATCGCCGTGCTGACCCGTGCGGACACGGCGAAGACCATGGCGTTCGGCGGCACCTGCGTCGTTGTCGTGCTGGTGGCTCCGGCCCCGAGGCTGTGGTCGAACTCGAGCACCTGCATCCGCGACGCGGCCCCCGAGGGACTGGCCGCCATCAGCGGCGGCTGCCATGCGGTGCCGTCCCAGAGCGCGTCGGTCGCGGTGTCGACGATCCAGGCCCGCCACCCGACCTGCGGCGCAAGAAAATCCCACCCGCCATTGTCGCCGATGGCCAGCTTGCCGCTTTGGCCCGCCCAAGCGTTGACCGCCCCTGGGGGCACGAACCAGCACGCACCGTCGACAACGACCGCGGGCGGCGTGGCCGTGGAGGCCGATTGCAGGCGCAGTTGCGCCAGCCCGTCGAGCCGCATCAGAGCGGCGTTCACTGTCACATGCTTCTGTGCCTGGCTCGCCTGAACAAGCGGCAGTTTGAGCTGCGTGGTCTCAGCCATCCATTTCACCCTTTCCAAAAAGACCCGGTCCGTAGCGCTCGGAGATCTGCGCCACGTGAATTTCAAACGTCCCCGTCACACCGTCGCCGGCCTGATGCGGTGCGCCATAGGTCCAGGCCGGGCTCGACGATGTCGCCTCGCGCACCACCGCCCCGCCCTGAACCACCCGAACAAGATAGGCTTCGCTCGCCTCCCCGAGCGGCACCTCCGGCACCTCCCACCCGTCGCCGTCGATCCGCGTCCGCCGCACCCAGCTCACATGCAGGTCGCCCGCCGCATCCCGGCGGCCCTTGATATGCACCGGGGCGTAGGGCCTCAGGCCGTTGCCGTCGAAGGCCGCCTGTTGCTCCACGTAGGACGGGTCGGTGTAGGGTCGCCCTGCCGGGCCGATCCGATAGATACGCGAAAGCCGCCGGGCCGCGCTGGCCAGTTCGAGCTGCGTCAGGCTGCCGTCCAGCAGCACGACCTGGCTGCCGACCGGCCAGGACCCCGGCATCAGCCCGTCGGTGCCAAGCTGCCCCCTCAGGCGCAGGCTCAGCTCGTAGGTGCGCCCGGCCACGAGGTCTGCGGTCATGAACTGGAATATCTCCCAGTTGCCCGAACTCCCGTCACCGATGGCCATCGCGTTACGGCCCGCGAGCACCTGCGCTTCGGTCGCCGATGAAAGCGCGCCAGTGCTGAGGTGTACCCGCAGCGGCGCACCGCGATCCCACTGCCCGGGGCGCGCCGCGTCCAGAGCAGTCTCGGTCACGCCGATGATCGAGCGGGACGAAATGAGCCGGTTCAGATCGTAGGTCTCACCGGTGACAGAGCCATAAACGGCAACTGTCCCCGGCCACGGCACCGCCGTCACCGCCACATGGGGGGCGTGTTCCACTTCCGCGCCGGTGAGCAGCGGCAGGTCGAGGAACAGCGGGTAGACGGGCAGAGGCGGCACGAAGCCGACCAGAGCCACCGGATCATCTATGGCGTCGCTCGGCCTGTAGATGTTGGGTTCCACCCGGACGGCATCAATGATCTGGCTCGCGCCCTGCTCGACCCGATCCACCCGATAGGCGGCCATCCGGTCCTCGGTCGGCAGGGTGATCACATCCCCTGCCCCGATCCCCAGCATCGAAGGGGGCAGCGCAAACCGCGCCGTGTCGCGTGCCACGCGCGCTTCTGCGAGCCACCTTTCAACGATGGCCTGTGCCTCGCCATTGGTCAGCGCGAGGGGCAACTCAGACTGGGACACCGCATAGGTCACCTCGTCGGGAAAGATCGCTTCGGCAGCACGCACTTCGTAGTCGCCGTTGCTCTCCACGTAGTTGAGCCGCACCTTGCCCGCAGTCTCGGCCGCAGGCGACCGGACGAGCGTGATGTCGGCGTCCAGATCGTCGGTGACGGCCAGCGTCTCGCGCTCGATCATTCCGCCCGAGAGCCCGTTGCGGCTGGAGAACCGCAGCACGCCACCGCGCTCCACGGCATCGAAGCCGAAGGCCAGCATCAAGGGTTGCAGCGCCGCGCGCGCACCGTCGATCTCGGAAACGCTGAAGCCGCGCACCAGGCCGTGCAGCCGCTCCAGGTCCAGGCTGTCGAGATCGAGGCCTGAACGCAGGCAGAGCTCGGCCACCACCGCCGGCAGCGCCTCGCTTGTCACCCGACCGTTCAGCCAATGCCCGCGCGCGTAATTCTCGCCGTCGCTCCAGAGGTCGAGCGCCGCCGGGAAATAGGGAAAGGGTCGCGCATCCCAGGCCCAGACATGGGCGCGGCTCATGTCGACCATCGGCCCGCCATACACGGCTGACACCGGGTTGTTGCCCGCTTCCTCGAAATGCGCCGAAACCGCCCGCAGGTATTGTGCCTGGATCAGGTCATCGCGCGTGCCGTCGGAGTAATACGGCAGGCCGCTCTCGGAGCTCTTGACGTCGAGAAACTTGTTTGGCTGGTTGGTGCCCTTGTCGAGCGCGGCGCAGCCCAGTTCGGTGAACCAGATCGGCTTGCTCTCTGGCACCCAATCGGTGGGCGAGGCCTGCCGGACGCCGCCGATGCGCTCGTGGTGGGTGTTTCGCCACCAGCCCTTCAGATCCTTGTAGCGATAGATCCAGTCCTCGCCATGGGCTCCGTCGGCAATCGGCGTGCGGATCTGGTGCTCGCGCGCGGACTCATGCGCGTAGTACCAGTCGTACCCCTCGCCGCCTGCGACATTGGCCTTGAGATAGTCCAGGTCGTAGATCGCGCCCATCCCGGCATCGGCGTGATCTTCGCCATCGCGCCAATCGGAGAGCGGCATGTAATTGTCGATGCCGATGAAGTCGATGTTGGAGTCCGCCCAGAGTGGATCGAGATGAAAGTACACGTCGCCAGAGCCGTCCTCCGGCCGGTGGCCGAAATACTCGCTCCAGTCCGCCGCATAGCCGATCTTGCAGGTTTGCCCCAGGATGCCGCGCAGCTCGGCCGCGAGGGCCTGCATCTGCGCAACCGCAGGAAAGCCGCTCGCACCCCGGATCTGTGTCAGGCCGCGCATCTCCGAGCCGAGGCAGAAAGCATCGACCCCTCCGGCCGCCGCGCAGAGATGCGCATAATGCAGGATGAACCGCCGGAACGACCATTCCTCAGGGCCCGCGTAGGCCACGACCTTTCCGTTCACGGAAAAGTCGCTCGCATCGGCGGCACCGAAGAAAGCGGCCACCTCGGCATCGGCGGCGGCGGTGCCATCGGGCGATCCCGGGCGCCCTGCCGCGACCGACTGGGTAATCCGTCCGCGCCAGGGCAGCCTCGGCTGATCCGCCGCGCCGCTCCACGGGTCCGGGAGACCATTGCCGTCAAGCTGGTCCATCAGGATGAAGGGGTAGAACACCACCTGCTGACCCGCGGCTTTCAAGGCTCCGATGGCTTCCACCACCGCCGCATCCGCCGGCGTGCCACCGTAGATCGGCCGGTCCTCCTCGTCGCGCGGTGTCAGGTCTGCGGCCGCGCGACTCAGGCCGCTGACCTTCCAGTTCATCGGCTTGCCGTCGAATTCCCCCTGCTCCACCTTCGGCTTGATCTCGCAGGAACCGCAGCGCAGATCGTCGCCGAACCAGCTCACCACGAGCGAGACCGATCCGCAGGCCGGAAGTTCCTCGCCCAGCATGTCGAGCGACACCGCGAAGTCGGTCTTGCCGGTCGGATTGTTGACGTTGGCCGATTGGCTGCGCCCCTGGCCGAAGCTGTAGTGCACCGGCGTGGTGGCCAGGGCGTATTCGCCCGTGCCCGGCACCAGCGCCACCGCCTTGACCACGCGGCTGAGGCTGCGGGCTTCCGGCGTGTCCACCGCCTCGCTGACCGGACGGACAACCTCGAACGACAGCTGCGGCACCCGGTTGCCGAAATCGCCCAGCTCGAGATCCTCGATCACCACATAGGCCACGCCACGGTAACTCGGCACCGTACCCGCGCCTTCCACGGCTTCCATCTTCGGGTCCGGCAACTGGTCTTCGCTGCCGGTGTAGACGCGCATGTTCAGGTCGCCGGGAGCCAGCTCAACCCCGTCCGCCCAGATTCGCCCGACACGCCCGATCTCGCCCTCGCAGAGGGCCACGGCCAGGCTGATCGAGTAGCTGTGGCTCCGCACGGTTGGACCGCTCGGCGCACCCTTTCCGCCGGTCTTCTCCTCGTGCACGGTCTCCTTGAACTGGGTCGCCCAGATCACCTGTCCGCCCACGCGCATCCGCCCGTAGAGCTGCCCGATCGGCGCGCCTTCGCTCGCCCCGGTCACCCGGAAACGCTCGACCTTGCCGGTCTCCACGACCTGGCTGCCCTGCCCCATCAGCCGCTGGTCGATGACCCGGCCCAGGGTGGCGCCGACGGCGCGCCCGATGACCGCCCCCGAGAGGCCCAGAAAGGTGCCACCCAAGGTGGAGCCAAGCGCCGCGCCCGCCGCCGAAAGAAGTATCGTCGCCATCAGATCATCCCTCCGGGAAACTCGAACCTCGCCGCCACGCGACGCGCCCAGGGCCGCGTGAACGAACTCTCCACCACCCCGTGCCCGGAATAGGCATGGATGAAACTGGTTTCCGCGCCGATCCGGGCCTGGATGCCCAGATGCTTGGCCACAGCGTCCTGGCGCATCCGGAACAGGATCACATCGCCTGCAGCATCCGGAGCACAGGCCGGTTTCTCGACCAGATGCCGCCGTGCCGCGGCCCAGAGCGCCTCCTCCCGCGCCGGCTCCGACCAATCGCGGCTGTAGGCCGGCACCGCCTCGGGCTCCTCACCCCACAACTCGCGCCAGACCCCGCGCAGCAGGCCCAGGCAGTCGCAGCCGGCGCCCTTGCACGAAGCCTGATGCCGATAGGGCGTGCCAATCCAGCCGCGGGCCAGTGCAACCACCTGCTCCCCCACCCTCATGTCCCGCTCAGTCCTCAAAGCCACCGGCCACCAGCCGCAGCAGGAACTCGCCCTTGCGCTGCCCGCCGGAATTGTCGGTGGTCGCCTTGGGATAGCTCATCAGCCAGTCCTCCCCCGGAATATGCGGAAATCCCCTGAAGTTCAGGAAGTTGTCGAACTTCAGCCGACAGGTCTCGCCACGCTTGTCGCAGCCCGCCTCCAGCCGGATCACGTCGCCCTCGTCGATCTGCGCCGGAAGTTGCTCCCAGAGTTCCACGACCCGGTTGGCGTTGGTCAGCCGGTCGTTCTTCACCAGCCCCACCAAACCTCGTGCCGCCCCGGTCAGTACACTAAGCCGCCCGCGCTCGAACCAGCGCTGGTCGAACTCCGCCATGCCCGCGAAGGTAAAGACCCGGCCGCCCTCGACCTTCTCCACGGCCACCTCGGTGCTGTAGCCGGTGCTCGACAGGTCGAACCGGCACATCCCGTCCCCCAGCACAGCGCTGCATTGCGGCTGGTAGACCCGCCCCTGCGGCTGGTTCAGGGTCTCGGTCAGCCCGCGCAGCTCGGCCTCGAAAGCCCCGCCAGAGCGCGACACCTCCCCGATACTGCCGCAAAACAGCATCAACCGGGCGCCCGGAGCGGCCCAGTTGACCATCCAGGCCCGCACCTCGGCCCCGTCATAGCGACCGGCCAGAATATCGTCCTCGGTGATCGCCTCGCTCATCAGCGCCCCGAGCGCCTCGGTGTTGTCCACCGCAAGGCCCGTGCTCTGCACCAGTGCCTTCGCGGTCAACCCGCTGTTGGCGCGAAACTCGACACCGTCAAAGGCGATCCCCTCGTCATGGTCGGTGAACCCGAGCACCACGCCGTCGCGCCGCGCGACCGACCAGCAGCGGCAGACGGTCGTGATCCCGCCGCCAAGATGCGCATGAAGCGCCGCCGCCTCCGCTCCAACCCCGCTCACAGCCGCAGCTCCACAACGGGCACCGTCGGCACGTCACCGGCCTTGAAGCTCGCCACGCTGGTCTGGATCCGGTCGGTATCGAACCGCACCGGCACGTCAAACTCGAACCCCGCCGTCACCGCATGCCCGATCGACGGCGCGTCCTCGAAGGTGATGACCCCGGTCGCCGGATCGACGCCAAAATGCACCCCCTCCTGGTAGAAGGTGCCCTCGATCCCCGCCGTGACCGTGCCGAACACCGGCTTCTTCACCGGCCTGACGTAGGAGGCCTCGCCCGAGCGATAGGTCTTCGAAAGCTGAAAGCTCCTCGTCACCCCGTCCCCGATGCCAATGACCTCGTCCTGCCAGTCCGGAGCCGCGCTCGCAGCACCGGTCTTGAAGTCCGACCAATCCTTCCAGCGAAACCCGAAGAGCTGGCCACGCCGTGCCTCGAAGAAGGCCAGCAGCACCTCCACGTCATCGAGCGAGCGCATCCCCAGCCCCGCGTCATAGCGGCGGCGCGAGTGCGCCCAGGGCGTGTTGCGCTCCTCGAAACCGTTGGCCAGCGTCACGATCTCGGTCCGCCGCTCCGGCCCGCCCACCGAGCCAAAGCTCAGACTGGCCGGAAACCGCACCTCGTGAAATCCCATGTCTCGTTCCTTCTCGCTTGCTGCCTTGCCCGCCTCAGCGGTTCCGCTGGCCCTGCGCCAGAACGCGGGTCATCTGCGCCGCCACCTGCGCCCGGCTCCGCTCGAAGCCCTTCACATCCGGCGTCGAGATGTTCATCACCACATTGATCGGGCGGCCCCCGCCCTGCGTCCTCACGCCGAGCGATCCGTCTGCCCCGCGCGAGAGCGGCATGATCGCCTCCGGCCCCGCTTCTCCCATCAGCCCGCGCCCGCCCCGCATCGGGAAGTAGGTGGGCTGCGAGACCACCCCGCCCTTGGCGAAGGGCTGCACCCGACCCTGGGAGAAGGCCCCGCCCTTCTCGAAGGCGAGACCGCCGGTGATGAAATTCTCCAGGCCGTTGCCGATCAGCCCGCCGAAATGGTCGGTGATCGGTTTCATTGCCGCGTTGTAGGTGGCGTTGACCATGGCCTCCGCGACCGTCCTAAGCGCCTCCGACAGGCGCATGCCGTCAAACACCAGCCCGTCGAAGGCCTTGCGCAGCCCACGCCCGATCTGGCTCGAGAGCTGTCCCACATCGGCCTGCGTCACCGTGAGGCTGGCCTGCATCCGCATCAGCTCGCTGTCGAAGGCAGCCACCATCTGGGCCGCGCCTCCAAATGCGCTCTCCAGCGCGTCCACCTGCGCCTCTAGGGCCTCGGCCCCGTCGAAATCCGCCATCGTCATCTCCTCGTCTGGTCAGGAAATGCGGCGGCCAGTTCGGCCAGCCGCGCCCGTGTCAGCGGCGGGGCCGCCTGCTCCAGCCCCAGCATCACCATCAGTTCCACCGGGGTGAGCGCCCAGAACTCGGCCGGTCTCAACCGCAGCTCCAGGAGCCCCCGGCGCAGGAGCCCCGCCCAGTCCATCTCAGGAGCCCCTGGGCAAGGCGAAGGCACGGGCCAACAGCTCGGCGGCCACCCGCGCCGCCTCCACCGGTCCGCCGCCGATCTCGACCGTCAGCAGGTCGGCGGCCCGCCCCTGCCAGCCGCCGCCCCGCAGGCCTGCGACCAGAAGCGCCAGCACATCGCGCGTACCGAACCGCCCGCCCTCGAACCGCTCCACCAGCTCCATCAGCGTGCCGGTCTCGAGCGCCGCCTCCAGCTCGGCCAGCGCGCCGAGCGTGAGCTTGCAGCGATGCTCCGCGCCGTCGAGCACCAGCACCGCCTCCCCTGCCCAGGGATTGGCCCCCGATCCCGTCATCTCAGAGCGCCGTGAAGCTGAGCGCCCCGGCCGAGGCCAGCGACAGCTCGTAGGTGGCCTCGCCGTCATGGCTGCCCGCGTATTCCACGCTGGTGATCTGGAACGGCCCCTCCACCACGCCGAAATCGGGGATGATCACCTGAAACTCCGGGGTTTCGCCGTCAAAGAAGATCTGCCGCGCCCGCTCGTCGCTGTCCTCGTCCCGAAACACCCCCGAGCCCGAAATGTTGGCGCTCTTCACGCCCGCGCCGGCCAGCAGCTCGCGCCATCCGCCCTGGCTCTCCAGAGAGGTCACATCGACGCTTTCGGCGTTGAAGCTCACCCGCGTCGCGCGCAGCCCCGCCACCGTCTCGAACAGGCCCGAGCCCGTCATGTCCATCTTGATCAACAGGTCCTTGCCGTTCTGGGCACCCATTTGCGTTCTCCTCGAGAAAAAAGGTCAGTCGTCGATCCAGGCCGCGAAGCGCAGGTCGATCCGGCGTTGGTCGCCCTCGCCCACCCGGCGGGCGCGAGCACGTTCGAACTTCAGGCTCACCAGCGTGCCCCGTGTCAGGGTCAGGTCGGCGTCGATGAAAGCATCGCTGATCGCCCCCGCGATCTGCTTGGCCGTGCCGAACCCCGCGGCATCCGTCACCACGCTCACCGTGAACCTGAACAGCGCCGCCTCGGCGCTGCAGTCGCGGCGCGAGACCACCTCCTCGGGGCCGAGGCTCACGTATGTGCCGGGCGGCGTGCCCGGAGGCGCGGCATCGTAGATGTGGCCGCCCACCAGGGCGGTGACCCCCGGGTCGGCCTGCAAGTGCAGGTAAACCGCGCTCTGCAACGCAGCCGAAGCGCCATAGCTCATGCCGAAACCTCCTCTCGCGCGTAGCAGGTCAGGTAGCGGCCCAGGGCATCGCGCTCGGCCACAGCCAGAATCCGGTAGATCCGGCTGCCCTCCCTGAACCGCTGCTCCGGCTTGGGGCGGCTCATCGCGCCGGGCGGCGCGGCCCGCACGGTGATCCGATAGGGCACCGACGACACCGTCAAGAACTCGTCCGCCCGCTCGCCCCCCGAGCCCGATTTCACCTCGGCCCAGAGCTGTCCCAGTTCGGCCCAGGTCCGGGTCCAGCCGCCCGACCCGTCCGGCACCCGCTCGGGGCTCTCCAGAACCAGCTTGCGGTTCAACACCGGCGCGGGCGTCATGTCCGGCCTCCGGTGATGCGGATGCTGCGCCACCGCTCGATCAGCGCCGACACGCCGTACGGAATGACCCCCTCGCCCGGCCGCGCCTCGTGACGGTAGTCGTAGTAGTGCCCCGCCAGGAGCAGCACCGCCTGCCCGAGATCGGCCGGGATGTCGCTCCAGGCCGGACCGAAACCCGCGGCGAAGTCGATCACGATCTTTCCGCCCCGCGGCACGCCGGGAAAGGCGGACCCCGTCGGCCGCATGCGCGGCCGGTGGGTGTCGGGCTCGAGCCGGTACCTGCCGGGGTCGACGGTGTCTTCCCAGTCCAGCAGGTCCACCAACTTGACGGCGGTGATCGCACGCACCGGCGCCACCGGCAGCGTCATCCCCTCGCCTCCGCGCCAGGCCGCCAGGACCCAGCGGAAATCCCGCGCCAGCAGAACCTTGCCCGTCCAGGCCTCCACCGCCGCCATCGCGGCCCGCAGGAGCGACTCCAACAGCCCGTCCTCCGCGCCCTCGTCCGAAAATCCGGTGCCCATGCGCAGATGCGCCTTGAACTCGACCACCGGCAGCGCCGCTGCGGAGACCGTGGTCAACTCGGTCAAAATCATGTGTCAGTCTCCTGAAATCCCTCGGCCCCCGGCCCTGCGAATTCCGGGTGGCGCACCCCGCGCCACCCGGACCGTCAACAGCCTCAGGAGGCCGAGAACTTCAGCAGCTTGATCGCCTCGAAGTCGCTCACATCGCCACCCACACGCTTGGTGGCGTAGAACAGCACATGCGGCTTGGCGCTGAAGGGATCGCGCAGCACCCGCAGGTCGGGCCGCTCGGCGATGGTGTAGCCGGCATGGAAGTCGCCGAAGGCGATGGCATGGGCGCCGGTGGCGATGTCGGGCATGTCCTCGGCAATGAGCACCGGGTAGCCCAGCAGGCGCGCGGGCTCGCCCGCCGCCAGCCCGTCCGACCACATGAACCGGCCATCGGCATCCTTGAGCTTGCGGATGGTGCCGGCGGTCTTCGAGTTCATCACGAAGGTCGCATTGGCGCGATACTCCGCCCCCAGGGCATAGACCACATCCACCAGCGCATCCGCGTCACCGATCTCGCCATCGACGCCAGTCGCGATATAGCCCAGCTCGCCCCAGGTCTGGCTGCCCTCGGCCACGATGGTGTGGTCGAGGATGCCGGTCGGCTTGTCGCTGCCATTGCCATTGATGAAGGCCGCCGCCTCGGCGCGAGCGAACTTCTTGGCGATCCGGTCGGCGAGCCAGCCGTCGATGTCGAAGGCGCTGTCGTCGAGCAGCCGCTGGCTGGCCTTGGGGAGCGCCGAAAGCTCATGCAGCGGGATCGAGATACGCTCGATCTGCGGCGTGTCGGTCTCCACGCTGGCGCCGGTCTCGCTGGCCCATCCGGCACCCATGTCGGCCCGGTCGATCAGCACGTCGAAGGAGGTCGCCTCCACCGTCGCCACGTTGGCGATGGCCCTCAGGCTCGCGGTGCTCGACAGCACGGTCTTGATCGTGTCGGCCGTCTGCGGGTCCACCAGATAGCCGCCGTCCCCCGCCACCGCGGTCGACAGGCCCTTGCCCTCCAGCTCGAGGCCGCGCAGCCCGTCATCGTCGCCGTTGCGCAGGTAGGCGTTGAACGCCTTGGCATGCGGGGCCACGCCCTCGGCGGCCGCGGAAAGGGCCGGACGCCCGGCGGAAATGGTCTTCTTCTGAAGCATGGTCAGTCGCTCTTCCTGTTTCTGAACGCGGGAATGAAGGTCGTCCTGGAACGATTTGAATTCGCCCAGAAACTCCGTGAGCGCCGTGGCCACCTCGGCCACCGGCGATGCCTTTTGGGTCTTGGTCTCGGGCACGCTCCGCCCGCCCCCGGACCCAGTCTCGGGAGTGCTCATCGCAACTCTTCCTTTCATGAGAATGGTCAACGGCAGGCTGCCCCGCCGCAGGTTCAGGCCGGCCTCAGCCCGCCAGCGCCCGGCGAGCCGCCCGCAGCGCCTCCGCCAGCTCTTGCCAGCCCTCGTCCGCCTCGGGAGTCTCCCCCTTTGCGCCCGACAGCCGCGCCTCGCGGAGCATCGGGAAGGTCACCAGAGACACCTCCCAGAGCTCCAGGTCGTGCAGGAGCCTGCGGCCCTGCGCGTCCTTCTCCGCCCGCTTGGTGCGGTAGCCGATGGAGAGCCCGTCGATGGCACCCGCGTTGATCAGCGCCGCCGCCTCGCGGGCCCGGGCCACGTCCTTCAGCAGGCGGCCCTTCACATAAAGGCCGCGCCGGTCCTCGCGCACCTCGTCCCAGATGCCGATGGGCTCGCGCGGGTCGTGCTGCCAGAGCATCTTCACCGCCTGGCCCTTCGCCGCCATCGCCTTCAACGAGCGTGCGTAGGCCCCGGCCACCACCACGTCGCCGCCCTGGTCCGCCTCACCGAAGAGCGAGGCATAGCCCGCGATCTCGAAGCTCTCGTCCACCGCCAGCCTGGCCTCCGGCGCGCAGAACTTGCACTCCAACTCCGGCCCGTAGTCCTTTGCCATCGCTTGCCTTTCCTCGTTAGACATCGCCCGCCTCCAGCGGCGGAAGCCCGAGCAGCGCGCGCTTTTCAGCCGCCGTCAGAAACTCCGCCTCACTCACCCTGCGCCATTGCGCCTCACGCTCCGTCGCCAGCGCCGGTACCCCGTCGAGGTCGGGCTTCAGCTCCACACAGTCTTCGCCAAGCTCGCTCAGCCAGTCGCCCAGGGCGCCCGAAACCTTGGCCACCAGCGGCAACACGGTGAGCCGGTAGAAGGCCCGGTTGGCCTCCTGATAGTTGGCGTAGGTGGCCTCGCCGGGGATGCCGAGCATCATTGGCGGCACCCCGAAGGCCGTGGCGATCTCGCGGGCCGCCGCTTCCTTGGTCTTCTGGAATTCCATGTCCGACGGGCTGAACCCCATCGGCTTCCAGTCCAGCCCGCCCTCCAGCAGCATCGGCCGGCCCGCGTTGGCCGCGCCCTGGTGATGGGCGGCCATCTCGTCGAGCAGCCGGTCGTACTGGTCGGCCGAAAGCTGCCCCGCTCCGTCCGCACCACGGTAAACGATCGCCCCCGAAGGCCTTGCAGCGTTGTCTAGCAACCCCTTCGACCACTTCGACGCCGCGTTGTGCACGTCGAGCGCGTTGGCCGCGGCCTTCAGCGGCGACAGGCCGTAATGGTCGTCCTGCGGATGGAAGGCCTTGATATGACAGACGGGTTTCAGCTCGCCGCTCGCGTCGAACCGATGTTTCCGCCCCGCCACCGCGTACTCATAGGCCACCGGCCAGCCATCGGCCCCCGGCACCACGCTCATCCGGTCCGAGCGCAGCACGTGCAACTCGCCCGGCAGGCCCACCTCGCCCAGCACCGCCTCCACGTAGCCGTTGCCCGACAGCAGGATCTGCCCGTAGAGCGCCTCGAGAAACTCCGCACGCCCCTGCGCCGGGTTGGGCCTGCGCATCAGGTCCGCCACGGGGTGCACCTCGTAGCGCCGGTCCATGTCCTGGCAGATCAGCGGCACCGCCGCCGCCGCCTCGGCAATCAGCTTCACCGCCCTGAACCCCACCGGGTTGCCCGTGAACCCGGTCCTGGTGAGCGATACCGTGTCGCGCGGGCTCCAGGCCACCCGGCCCGCGCCATGATAGGCGATCACCGGGCCGGTGGCAGAAGCCTTCTGCTCCGGCACGCCGCCCCCACCCCGCTCCCGCTTGAGGAAGTCGAAGACCATCCGTCTCTCCTTTTTCGTTGTCCACAGGGTGGGGGTCACCCACCAGTCGCCCGTCAGGACGGCTCAACATCGCCGGTCGGGTTTAAAATGTGTAAAACCCACCGTTCGCTCCTCTAGAGCGTCCGCATCTTCGGGTTGCGCCACTGCGCCGCCGGGTCGAGGATCAGCTCCGTCAAAGCCCAGACCAGCGCATCCACCCGGTCGGGCGAGCCGCTGCCCTGGTAACCCTGCGCCGTCATCCGGCCCATCTCGTCTTCCAGCGCGCCGAGGCCCGGCATGTGTCGCACCCGGCCCTGCTCGTAGAGCGCCGCCACCGGCTCGGCGCGGGCGACCTTGCCGCGTGAGGCCCGCACCGCCCGGAACGGCACCGTCGGGTCGAGCTG
This sequence comes from Vannielia litorea, assembly GCF_900142295.1. Classification (NCBI taxonomy): domain Bacteria; kingdom Pseudomonadati; phylum Pseudomonadota; class Alphaproteobacteria; order Rhodobacterales; family Paracoccaceae; genus Vannielia; species Vannielia litorea. The sequence continues at coordinate 1,251,472 of NZ_FSRL01000001.1, read as the reverse complement.
CCGCAGAAGCGTCTCCACCAGGTCACCGCCCTGGTTGACCTCGGCCACCACCCTGTCGGCGCCGTGGCGTTCGGCGGCCTTCAGCGCCGCCTGCGCCCAGTCGAGCGGCGAGGCGGCCTGCACGGAGGCATCCTCAAGCACCACCGCCCGCCAGTCCTTCGGGTCGCCGGAGCCGGCCTCCAGGCCAGCCACGACGATCCCGCAGGCATCAGATCCCTTGTGCCCGGTCACCGGCGGATCCACCGCCACCACCACGCGAGCCAGTTCCGGCACCTCGCGCAGCCGGGCTGCCTCCAGCGCCTCATGCCGCCAGAGCGCACCGTCGATGTCATCGAGCATCACGCCCTCCAGCTCCTGCCGCCCCAGCGCGGTGCCGCCATAGCGCGCCTGCACCTCCTCGAGGAAGGCCGGGGCGAGCCAGGCCCGGTTCGCCTCGGTCGCAGCCCGGGTCACCACCGTGCTCCTCCGCTCAAGCAACTCCCGCAGCAGCGCCTGCTTGCGCGGCGTCGTGGTGACGCACATCCTCGGGGCGTCGCCCAACCGCAGACCGAACTGCAGCATGTCCCAGGCCTCCTGCGCCTTCTTCCACTTGGCCAGCTCGTCCACCCAGGCGCCATCGAACTGCGGGCCCCGGAGCGCCTCCGGGTCGCTGGCCGAAAACACCTGCGCCACCGCGCCGTTCGGCCATTCGAGCTGCTTGCGCCCGGCCTTCCACTCCGGCTTCCGGTCGGGCGGCGAGCAGGCGAGGATGCCGCTCTCGCCGAACACCATCACCTCGCGGGCCTGGTCGATGGTCTCGCCCACCAGCGCCATGCGCCGGCAGCGGCCCTCGTCGAAAGGCCCGGCGCCTTCCACCTGCGCCCGCACCCACTCGGCACCGGCGCGGGTCTTGCCCGCGCCGCGCCCGCCCAGGATCACCCAGGCCCGCCAGTCGCCGTCCGGCGGCAGCTGGTGCGGCAAGGCCCAGAACTCGAAGAGCCAGGGCAGCGCCGCCAGCGCCTCAGGGCTCAGTTCCGCCAGAAAGCTCTCCTGGATCTCCCGCGGCGCGGAGGCGAGCCAGGCGGCGCCCGATTTCAGCCCGTGCGGCGTCGAGGTCGAGCACCGCTCCGGCTCCGCGTCCCTGTCCGAGGCTTCGCTCGGAGCCATGCCTGCTGTCGCCTGCTCCACAAGCTGGCCCTCGCTTCTGATATTCCTCAGCACGTTCTTTCTCCTGGTAGGCTGCAAGCAGCAGGCGGCGGAGGTGTCGGATACCGCTCAGCACGGCCTCCGCCCCGTCTCCATCTCCCGCCTGCGCGCCAGCCATCCTTGCCGACAACGCCCCCGCGCTCTCGGCCACGAGTCGCTCCGCCGCAGACAGCACGCCATCTGCGCCCCCGCCCTCGCGGTCGGGTCGATCATTCATGGTCATGTCTCGCTAGAGGCCGGGGCCCGCTGGTCGCCAGAGGGCCACGGCATTAAAAAAGCGGCCACCCTCACGAGTTGCCGCGCCCACCTCTCTCATCGTGTCACAACCTATAGATGAGAGCGTTCGCAGAGTCAAGCCAAATTGGCGCGCGCCGCCGGCTAACCGACTGATTGGTTAGGGTTTTCTTAACCACCTCCGAAACCGATGTGGGTCGCCCCTGCCGCCGGATGCCCTATTTCGGCGGCCAGTTGCCTTCCTTTATGCGCTTCTTCACATCGTTCGGCTCGTAATACTGGCCAAACATTCCGCGTTCGTTCAGGATGGCCCGCACCTTCTGCAACGCCTCGAAATCGGGGTTGCCCTCCTTCACCCGGCTGGTGGCAGCAAGCCAGGGCATCGTCATCCCGCGCCGGTCCACCGCGCCGATGAAAGCCCCGCGCTCGATCAGGAACAGCGCCATCGGCCAGCTGTCGGCCACGGCCGCCTTCAAGAGCGGCGTTGCCCCCTGAAAGCCAGGCTCCTCGATGTTGCCCCCCGCGTCGAGCAGCGCCTGGATCTTCTCGAACTCCTCGCGTTCGACCCACCAGTGGATGATCGGCAGCCCGTCGGGCCCCTTTTCCTCGATGTCGACGGTGCTCATCGCCCCTCCAGTCTCAAATGCGCCAAGCCGCAGTGCGGCCCCGAGGCCCCCGCCGAGCACCACAAGGGCAATCACGGCCCCCAGTGCCCAGCCCCGCGCGCTCATGTGCAGCCATTGTCCTGCTGTTCCTGCCGGATCTGCTGCTCCTGCGCCTCCAGCGAGCGCTGCATCTCCTCGATGGAGTGGAAGCGGAGCTGCTGGTTGGCCTTCTCCAGCGCCGCGCGCTTGGCATCCAGCGCCCGCTGCTCGATGAAGTCCGGCACGTAGTTGTCGGGGTTCGCCATCTCGCGCGGCACCCGGTCGCTGTCGGCCCAGATCGCCGTCGGCTCCATCTCGCGGCGGTTGCCGAAGGCCTCCGGCATCGGGCTCCAGCGCGCATCCTGGGCGGCGTTCAGCGGGTCCGTACGCAAGTAGTAGGCCTGCACATCAGCATTGGGGTCGCCCCCCTCCATGGTGTTCTCGTGCAGGCCCGCGGCGTTGAAGGTATAGGCCGGATCGCCCGAGGCCGTGGCCGCCGCGCTGGCCATGCCGCCCCCCAGCGAATGGCCGGTGTAGCGCACCTTGCCGGGCTGGGACGCACTCGCCGTGCGCCCGATCTCGTTGGCGCGCCGGTAATACTCGGTCTCCATCCCCACGCCCTGGCCCACGTTGGCGCCCCAGTCTCCGCCCGAGTCGGGCGTGGTGCCCTCGAAGGCCACGGTATAGGTCTCCTCGCCGGTCACCGGGTTGGTGTGCACGAAGACATCGGCGTTGAAGTCGCTGTCGGGCATCGCAGTGAGGTCGTTGGTGCCGTCGTGCAACCCAAGCGCCTCCAGGTCGGCCTGGGTAGCGCGGCGCGTGTTGGCCGGAAGGTCGCCGCCCTCTCCGTCGAGATAGGCCGCCGCCGACATCGCCGCCATGTCCTGCGCAGTCTGGTTCTCGGCCAGCTCGGCCGCGAGCGATATGCAGACAGGTCGCGGGTTCAGCCCCGGCATGGTGTGCATGCCGCCACCGCTGCCGCCCGCGCCCACGATACCGATGAGCACGTTGGGCTGCCCCTTGGTGATGATCCCGCCCTTGGCCGTGGGGTCGAGCATCCGCGCGGCAGGCTGGTTCATCACAAGGACCGTGGGTGAGCCGAACACGATGGCATCCACCGCAGCAGGAGGCGGCCCGATGCAGGCACAGAGGTCCCCCATCCGCGCTTGCGGCAGGCCCCCGGTCAGAACCGTGATCGCGCAGGGCGGTATGATGGGCAATCCGGGGGGCACGAAACACATCGAGCAGATGTGCGTGTCCGTAAACCGGGCGGCAGGGAAGCTCATGAAATCGGTCCGTCAAATCAATGATACCCATCAAAGCATCGGGCGGCGTCCTGTCAAGGTCGCCGCCCGTGATTCTCGACCGGAGTGTCGGTCAGCCGCCGCTTCGGTCGCCCGGCTCAGTTGTTGCCTTCGGTCTCCTCCGCCGCCCTCTCGGCCTCGATCTCGCGCCAGCGGGCCACGTTCTCGTTGTGCTCGTCGAGGGTCTCGGCAAAGGCGTGCCCGCCGGTGCCATCCGCCACGAAGAACAGGTAGGGCGTGGTCTCGGGGTTCAGCGCCGCCTCGATGCTGAGCCGCCCCGGATTGGCGATGGGCGTCGGCGGGAGCCCGTCGATCACATAGGTGTTGTAGGGCGTGGCCCCGCGCAGCTCGCTCTGCCGCAGGCCCCGGCCAAGCGCACCCCGGCCCTGGGTGATGCCATAGATCACAGTCGGGTCGGTCTGCAGGCGCATGCCCTGCTCCAGCCGGTTGACGAAGACGCTGGCCACCTGCCCGCGCTCTTCCGGCACGCCGGTTTCCTTCTCCACGATGGAGGCCATCACCAGCGCTTCCTCGGGGCTGTCGTAGGGCAGCCCCTCCGCCCGGCTGGCCCAGGCCTCGGCCAGGATCGACTGCTGCGCCACCTGCATCCGCTCGATCAGCCCGTCCATGCCGGATCCCTTGCGCACCTCGTAGCTGTCGGGCGCAAGGCTGCCCTCGGCGGGCACCTCCACATCGCCCTCGAGCAGGCCCGAGGCCTTCAGGCTCTCGACCACCTGCCAGCTGGTCACACCCTCGGCGAGGGTGACCCGGTAGCGCACGTCCGCACCGGCGGTGCCCTCCACATAGTCCGCAGGCGCCTCCTCCTCGGCCGGGTTGTACTTGGCCACCTCCACGTACTCCTGCGTCGCCGGGTCAAGCTCACGCATGACCAGCTCTGCGCGGAGAACCCCGATGCGCAGGTTCACCTCGGTGCCGCAGGTGCTGCGCCCGGCAGTGGTGATGCTGTCGATGATCTGCTGCATCGAGGCGCCCTCTGGCACCAGGAAGGAGCCGGCCTTCAGCAGCTGGGTCCGGTCGGTGTATTCCGCCCCCATGCGAAAGATCATGCCGTTGCTGACCGCGCCGCGCTCCACCAACTCGTCACTGACCACACCCATCGTCGAGCCGGGCCGCACCTGAAGGCAGATCGCCTCCGCCAGCGGGCCGGGGCCAGTAAACTGCTTCTGCGCCCATGTCACGCCCACGGCGATGCCGATCATCAGAACGATGATCACCGTGAGGCCGTTCGAGGCCAATGACCGCCACATCAGCCGGAGACTTTCCGCAGAACGAGCGAGGCGTTGGTGCCCCCGAATCCGAAGCTGTTGGAGAGCGCCACGTCGATCTCGCGCTCATGCTTGGCATTGGCGGCGAGGTTCAGCTTCGGCGTCACTGCCGGGTTGTCGAGGTTGATCGTCGGCGGCGCCACCTGGTCACGAATGGCCAGCGCGCAGAAGATCGCCTCCACCGATCCGGCCGCGCCGAGCAGGTGCCCGATGGCGCTCTTGGTCGAGGACATGGTGGCCTTGCCCGCCGCCTCGCCCATCATCCGCTCCACCGCGCCCAGCTCGATGGTGTCGGCCATGGTCGAGGTGCCATGGGCGTTGATGTAGTCGATATCCTCCGGGCTGATCCCGGCCCGCTTCACCGCCGCCTGCATCGCGCGGAACCCGCCATCGCCATCCTCGGAGGGCGCGGTGATGTGATAGGCGTCGCCCGAGAGGCCGTAGCCGATCACCTCGGCATAGATCTTCGCGCCCCGCGCCACCGCGTGCTCGTATTCCTCCAGCACCACGATCCCGGCACCCTCGCCCATGACAAAACCGTCGCGGTCCTCGTCATAGGGGCGGCTCGCGGTCTCGGGCGCGTCGCCGCGCTTGGTGGAGAGCGCCTTGCAGGCGTTGAACCCGGCAATCCCGATCTCGCTGATCGGGCTCTCGGCACCGCCCGCCACCATCACGTCGGCATCGCCCCACTGGATCAGCCGCGCCGCGTCACCAATGGCATGGGCCCCGGTCGAACAGGCCGTGACGACCGCATGGTTCGGCCCCTTGAACCCGTACTTGATGCTGACCTGACCGCTCACGAGGTTGATGAGCGCGCCCGGAATGAAGAACGGGCTCACCCGCCGCGGGCCACGCTCCTTCAGCAGAATGGCCGTGTCGGCGATGGAGTTCAGCCCGCCGATGCCGGAACCGATCATCACGCCCGTGCGCAGCCGGCCTTCCTCGTCCTGGGGCTTCCAGCCCGCGTCTTCCACCGCCTGCATCGCCGCGGCCATGCCGTAGAGAATGAAGTCGTCCACCTTGCGGCGGTCCTTCGGCTCCATCCAGTCATCGGGGTTGAAGGTGCCGTCGCTGCCGTCGCCCATCGGGATCTCGCAGGCGTAGGTGGTGGCCAGGTGAGAGGCGTCGAACCGGCTGATCGTGGCCGCTCCCGACTTGCCCGCAAGGATCCGGCTCCAGGTCTCCTCGACGCCACAGGCCAGCGGAGTAACCATTCCCATTCCGGTAATCACGACACGCCGCATCTGCTCAACCCCCATGTCTGGCCCCATTTCTGGTGTTCTCGGTCGGTTCAATTACACGGGTTTGACCCGTCGCGGCAAGGCACGATCCATGCTGCCGCGCGGCAAACCGCCCGGACCTACAAAAGAAAAACGGCGCCCGGAGGCGCCGCATTCGTCTTCTCCTGTCGCTCGGGCGATCAGGCGGCTTCGGAGATGAACTTCACCGCATCGCCGAAGGTCTGGATGGTCTCGGCCGCATCGTCCGGGATCTCGATACCGAACTCCTCCTCGAAGGCCATGACCAGCTCGACGGTGTCGAGGCTGTCGGCGCCCAGATCGTCGATGAACGAGGCGTTCTCGGTCACCTTGGACTCTTCGACGCTCAGGTGTTCCACCACGATCTTCTTAACCCGATCAGCGATATCGCTCATGAAATTTCTCCGTAAGTTTCCGGGCCTTCGCGCCCTTCCGATGTCCCTTGCCCCGGGTGGAGTCTCCACCAAGGCCCTGCCTGCCAAGGGCTTTCACCCCAAGCCGCTCGAAATGTGCGCCGCCTATAACACGGTTTCAGGCGGACGCAAACGCTTTCCCAAGAGCGCCAAAAAGGCGCCCCTGCGGTCAGATCATGGCCATCCCGCCGTTCACGTGCAAGGTGGTTCCTGTTGTGTAACCGGCCTCGTTGCTGGCCAGATATAGCGCCGCTGCGGCGATTTCAGAGGCGTCACCCATCCGGCCGGCAGGGATCTGCCCCATGATGGCGCCCTTCTGCTCGTCGTTGAGCTTGTCGGTCATGGCAGTGGTGATGAACCCCGGCGCGATGCAGTTCACCGTGATGTTCCGGCTTGCAACCTCATAGGCAAGGCTCTTGCTCATGCCGACGAGCCCCGCCTTGGAGGCGGCATAATTGGCCTGCCCCGGGTTGCCGGTAGCGCCCACCACGGAAGACACGTTGATGATCCGCCCCCAGCGGTTCTTCATCATGCCCCGCAGCACGCCCTTGCAGAGCCGGAAGGCCGCGGTGAGATTCACCTCGATCACCTGCGCCCACTCCTCCTCGCTCATCCGCATGAAGAGGTTGTCGCGGGTCACACCGGCGTTGTTGACGAGAATGTCCAGCCCGCCCATCGCCTCGGCGGCCTGCTTGGGCAGGGCGGTGACCGCATCGGCATCGCCCAGGTTGCAGGGCAGCACATGGGCGCGCTCGCCCAGCTCGGCCGCCAGCGCCTTCAGCGGCTCCTCGCGGGTGCCGCTCAGCCCCACCGTCGCGCCCGCGCCGTGCAGCGCCTTCGCGATCTCGCCACCGATCCCGCCGGAGGCCCCGGTCACCAAGGCGCATTTGCCCGTCAGATCAAACATCACCTGTCACTCCTTGTTCAGCGAGGCCAGTGCCGCCGCCACATCCTCGGGCGTGCCCACCGCAACCGTGGCCGCCTCCTTCTCGATCCGCCGGATCATGCCGCTGAGCGCCTTGCCCGCGCCGATCTCCCAGAATTCCGTCACGCCTTCGTGCACCATGAACTGCACGCTCTCGCGCCAGCGCACCCGGCCGGTCACCTGCTCCACCAGCAGCGAGCGGATCGTCGTGGGGTTCGAGGTCGCGTGGGCCAGGACGTTGGTCACCACCGGCACGGCGGGGTTCTCCATGTCGACCTCCGCCAGCGCCCGCGCCATCACCTCCGCCGCCGGCGCCATCAGCTGGCTGTGGAAGGGCGCCGACACCGGCAAGAGCATCGCCCGCTTCGCGCCACGCTCCTTGGCCAGCTCGCAGGCCGATTCCACGCAGGCCCTCGTGCCCGAGATCACCACCTGCGCCGGGTCATTGTCATTGGCGGCCTGACAGATGCCGTTCTCGCTGGCCTCCCTGGCCACCGCCGCCACGGCGGCGAAGTCCAGCCCGAGGATCGCGGCCATGGCGCCCTCTCCCACCGGCACCGCCGCCTGCATCGCCTGCCCGCGCGTACGCAACAGCCGCGCGGCATCGGCGAGCGTCAGGCAGCCCGTCGCGCAGAGCGCCGAATATTCGCCAAGGCTGTGCCCGGCCACAAAGGCCGCATCTGTCACCTTGACCCCTTCGGCCTCCAGCGCGCGCATCGCCGCCATCGAGGTGGCCATCAGCGCGGGCTGGGCATTGGCCGTCAGCGTCAGCTCGGCGGCCTCGCCCTCCCAGATCAGCGCCGAGAGCTTCTCTCCCAGCGCCTCGTCGACCTCTTCGAACACGGCCGCCGCCGCCGGATAGGCCTCGGCCAGCGCCTTGCCCATGCCGATCACCTGCGCCCCCTGGCCCGGAAAAACGAATGCCCTCATCGCCCCCTCCATGGTTGTTTTGCCCGTCCTAGCCTGTCGCGTTCCACGCCACAAGTCACGCCCGCCAGAGCCCTTACGCCCCGGGCGGGCGGTTTATTCTGTGCCCCTCCGCACAACCGGCTTGCATCCCTGCCCCCTACTCGCCGCCTTCGCACAGCGATATCGTCGCGCCGACAACCGGAGTTCCGCAATGCCCCTCGCCAACACCCCCGCCAGCTACGGCACCGTTTCCAAAAGCTTCCACTGGCTCACCGTCCTGCTCATCCTCGCCCTCTTCCCGCTCGGCAAGCTGGCCAACGGCTGGCCATACGACACGCAGGAGGCCTTCGATACCAAGTGGCTCCTCTTCTCCCTGCACAAGACCCTCGGCGTCACCCTCTTTGTCGTCGCCCTGGCCCGCATCGGCTGGACCCTGACCCAGCCGCATCCGCGCCACCTCAACGACAACCGCGCCGAGAGCCTCGCGGCCACCACGGTCCACTGGCTGCTCTACGGCTCCATCATCGCCCTGCCCGTCACCGGCTGGATCGAGCACGCCGCTTCCGAGGGCTACGCCCCGATCCTCTGGCCCTTCGGCCAGGACCTGCCCTTCATCCCCAAGGACATCCCCCTCGCCGTCGCCTTCGCCCACATGCATGTCGCGCTCACCTGGGTCATCCTCGGCGCGGTCGGCCTGCATGTGGCCGGCGCGCTGAAACACGCGGTGATCGACCGTGACGGCACCCTCGCCCGCATATGGTTCACCCGCCGCACGCCGCCCACGCCGCCCGAGGCCAGGGGCCACGGCCCCCTGCCCGCGCTGCTCGCCGGTGCCACCCTCGCCGTCGCCCTCGCGCTGCCCTTCGTCACCGGCGATGAGCGCAGCGAAGAGCCTGCCCCCGCCGAGCAAAGCGAGGCAACGGATGTAACCGAGCAAAGCGAGGCAACGGATGTAACCGAGCAAAGCGAGGCAACGGATGTAAACGAGCAAAGCGAGGCCGCCGCCGACAGCCATCTCTGGGCTGTCCAGTCCGGGACCATCGGCCTCACGATCACCCAGATGGGCGCGTCCGTCTCCGGCAGCTTCCCCGATTTCACCGCCACGATAGCCTATGACCCGGAGGCCCCCGGCCCCGAGAAAGGCCGGGCCGATGTGATCATCTCCATCGCCAGCCTCACCCTCGGCACAGTCGCGGCCCAGGCCCAGGGGCCGGATTACTTCGACAGCGCCCGGCACCCCACGGCCACCTACGCCGGCCCGATCATCGCGGGAGCAGACGGCACCCTCACCGTCGATGGAACCCTGACCATCAAGGGCCACAGCGCCCCGGTGCCCCTGCCCTTCACCCTCTCCATCGAAGACGACACCGCCACCGCCTCGGGCACCACCACCCTCGATCGCCGCACCTTCCATGTGGGCGACAGCATGACCGACGAGGCCTCCCTGGCCTTCCCCGTCGAGATCGCCATCGAGATCACAGCCATCCGCTAGGGCGGCCAATGCGCCCGTCGCACATGCAAAAAGGGCCGCCGGATCATCCGGCGGCCCTTCTGCATCAGACTCGTCAGCGGATCATTCGAACTTGCCGGCCTCGATCGAGATTTCCACGGCCACCTCGTCGCTCACCATCGGCGCGAAGGCCCCGAGGTTGAAGTCACTGCGCTTCAGCGTGGTGGTGGCGCTGAACCCGGCCCACGGCACACCGGCCATCGGGTGCGCATCGGCGGCGCCGTTCAGCCTGGCGTCCAGCACGACCGGCTTGGTCACGCCGTTCATGGTCAGATCGCCGGTGATCAGCGCAGTGTCGTCGCCGGTCACCTCGATCGCCGTGGAGGCAAAGGTGATGTCCTCGCCCGCATCGGCGCCAAAGAAGTCGCCGCTCATCAGGTGCTGGGTGCGCTCATCCCAGCCAGAGATCAGACTCGACTCCGGGAAGGTCACGGTCACGCTCGAGGCGGCGGGGTCTTCCTTGTCCCACATGATCTCGCCGTCAAAACCGGAGAACATGGAGGTCGTGGTGGAGAAGCCGAAGTGGTCGTAGCTGAAGACGATCTGGCTGTGGCTGGCGTCCAGCGCGTATTTCTCGGCCTCGGCAAAGGCGGGGGAAGCGGCGGCGACCGCGACAGCGGCGCCAAGGATGTGGGATTTCAACACGTTGAGGTCCTTTCGGGGGTCAAACTCTTCCCCGAAGACATCCGACGCCGCAACGCGGAAAGCAACGCGCGCCCGCGCACAGCTCCTGTGGTATTGCGCGCATCATGTGCATGTGATGCAGGCTTGTGCCCGCAGCGAACCGTGCGTCAGCCCGCCTTCCGGCACCGCAGCAGGTCCGCCCCAATCCGCCGCGCCGCATCTCGCAGCGCCTCCGGCGCGCCGCGCAGTACCGCACCCTTGCGGCCGCCCGACTGCACGAAGAGCGCACCCCGCCCGGTCTCGCCTTCCACGTCGATCCCCGAGATCGCGTCGAAGCTCCATTGCGCCACCAGTTGCGCCCGTCCCGAACCGCACAAGCGCCGGCGCCGCAGCAGCCGCTTCTCCAGGTCCACCTCGAGCTCCATGCGCTCAGCCGCCCCGCCACGCGCGGCAAAGATCCCGCCCGTCACCACGAGGCCCGCGACGATCACGACCTTGGTCACCATCGCCACGCCCACCGGCAGCACCAGAAGCCCCAGCCCGGCCACGATGAGACTGACCCCGAACAGCCGCCCCATCGCCTGCCCCGGCGCGATCTCGCCGTCTTCCGCCAGGACATAGCCGCCCAGCCGTTCGGTGATCCGCAGCCCCTCGCCGCGTGAATGCCTGTCGATCGAAACCATAGCTCTGCCTGTCTCTGCCCGGGTCGTGCGCCCGTGTTGACCTCATGATGCCGCCCGGCCCGGCGATTTTAAGGCAAATTGTCAGCTCCCATGGCGCATTGCCCGTGCGCGAGTCCTTTCCGCAACAGCCCCTTGGCCGCCACGAGGCTTGCAACCGGCCTGCGCTCGTGTAAAAGGCCCCATCTCTTCGCACACCAACTCACAGCGGAGCCACTCGTGCCCGGGCCGCGAAGAGACGTGAGGCCCGGCTTTGAAGCCCGCTCGAAACAAAAGGGAACTGCCACATGCCGCTCTACGAGCATGTCTTCATTTCGCGCCAGGATCTGTCCGGCGCCCAGGCCGAGGGCCTGATCGAACACTTCTCCTCCGTCCTCGGTGACAACGGCGGCAAGGTCGTCGAGCACGAGTACTGGGGCGTGAAGACCATGGCCTACAAGATCAACAAGAACCGCAAGGGGCACTACGCCTACCTGCGCACCGACGCGCCCGCCGGCGCCGTGCAGGAGATGGAGCGCCTGATGCGCCTGCATGACGACGTGATGCGCGTTCTGACCATCAAGGTCGACGCCCACGAAGAGGGCCCCTCGGCCCAGATGCAGAAGCGTGACGAGCGCGAGCCGCGCCGCGAGCGCCGTTGATCCGCAACCTGAGAAAAGGACAGTAAGCCATGGCTACCAAACCGTTTTTCCGCCGTCGCAAGGTCTGCCCGTTCTCTGGTGAGAACGCGCCCGCCATCGACTACAAGGACACCCGCCTGCTCCAGCGCTACATCTCCGAGCGTGGCAAGATCGTGCCCTCCCGTATCACCGCCGTCAGCGCCAAGAAGCAGCGTGAACTGGCCCGCGCCATCAAACGCGCCCGCTTCCTCGCCCTGCTCCCCTACGCCGTGAAGTAAGGAGAGATCGCAATGCAAATCATCCTGCTGGAACGTGTCGCCAAACTTGGCCAGATGGGCGAAGTCGTGAACGTCAAAGAGGGCTACGCCCGCAACTATCTCCTGCCCCAGGGCAAGGCCCTGCGCGCCAACGAGGCCAACATCGCCCGCTTCGAGGGCGAGAAGGCCCAGCTCGAGGCCCGCAACCTGGAGACCAAAAAAGAGGCCGACGCCCTCGCCGAAAAGCTCGCCGGTCAGCAATTCGTCGTGATTCGCTCCGCCTCCGACGCCGGTGCGCTCTACGGCTCCGTCACCCCGCGTGACGCCGCCGATGCCGCCACCGCCGAGGGCTTCTCGATCGACAAGCGCCAGGTCGCGCTCGCCCGTCCGATCAAGGAGCTCGGTCTGCACGAGGTTCACGTCAACCTGCACCCCGAGGTGGAGGTGACCATCATCCTCAACGTCGCCCGTTCGACCGAGGAAGCCGAGCTTCAGGCCTCCGGCAAGTCGATCCAGGAGCTGGCCGCCGAAGAGGAGGCCGCCGCCGAATTCGAGATCGCCGAGCTGTTCGATGACATCGGCCAGGCCGCCAACGACGACTTCGGTGACGAGCCCTCGCCCG